>CAJJYZ010000038.1 GCA_905197485.1 uncultured Lachnospiraceae bacterium
TTAGTTATAATAGCAAACATCCCGACAGATGTCAACACCTTTTTTCACTTTTTTTCATTTTTCTTCAAATTCTTCCTTTTTCCTTCAAAAACCGCCGAATTTCCGGCGAAAGCCATTGTATTACGTTCTAAAGTATAGCATACTGGAATTATAATTTTCGTATCGGGAGGAATCAGAATATGAAAGAAATAGAATTTTTTGAAATAGATGGCGTGCGAATTGGCAATGCTCAAAATATAGAAGCGCAAACCGGTGTGACGGTTCTCCTATTTGATAACGGTGCGGCTGTCGGCGTTGACATCAGCGGAGGGGGACCTGCTTCCAGAGAAACGCCGCTCGCCTCGCCGCTTACCGCAGATAATCCTCTGAATGCACTCGTCTTTTCCGGCGGCTCTGCCTACGGGCTTTCTGCTTCGGATGGAGTGATGCGTTATCTGGAAGAACGGGATATCGGCTATCCGACCGGATTTGCAAAAGTTCCTCTTGTATGCCAATCCTGTATTTACGATTTGAATCTTGGAAGCTCCTCCATACGCCCAGATGCGGCAATGGGATATGCCGCCTGCCGGAATGCGGAACTTCCACATGAAAGTACTTTAGAACTATGTGGAACTATCGGCGCCGGAACCGGCGCGAGTGTGGGAAAGCTTTGTGGCCCTGACCGCGCCTCCAAAACAGGCATCGGAATCTACGCCGCCTCTATCGGAGAATTGAAAATGGCCGCCGTTGTTGTCTTGAATGCCATGGGGGATGTTTTCAATCCGGAAAACGGGAAAAAGATTGCAGGTCTTCTTACAGAAAGCGGAGATGGATTTGCTGATAGCAAAGAACTTCTTTATCAATTATTTACACCGACAGACCTGTTTACAGGGAACGCCACTCTTTCCAATAGTAATACAACCATTGGAGCTATCATTACAAACGGAAAATTTTCAACGGCAGAACTGAATAAAATTGCTTCCATGACACGTTGTGCCTATGCAAGATGTATCAACCCTGTCGGAACGATGGCTGACGGCGATTCCATTTATGCACTATCTGTTGGAACGGTAGCCGCGGATATCAATATGGCCGGAACATTTGCAGCCGATGTGATGGAAAAAGCAATTCAAAGAGCCGCTTTATCATAAACACCATAAATCTATAGAAGGAATAAAAATCATGACAAATCAGATGTTAAAAAATTACGGAGAAAAACGCTACTATTCTCTTGACTATTATCTCAGACAAACTTATGGGGAGAAGCTATACAAGCTATCGTTAAATGGAGGTATGACTTGTCCAAACCGGGACGGCGCTCTCGGAACAAGAGGTTGTATTTTCTGCAGCGCCGGAGGTTCCGGAGATTTTGCTTCCTCTCCCGGGAAATCCATCACCGAACAGATTCAAGACGGGAAAGCGCTTGTCTCCCGCAAATATTCCGGTCATTCGTACATCGCCTACTTCCAGGCGTTTACAAACACTTACGCACCTGTGGAATATCTGGAAAAAATCTTCATGGAAGCAATCAATGAACCGGAAGTGAAGATTCTTTCTATCGCCACGAGACCCGATTGTTTGAGTGAAGATATTCTGAACCTTCTTGAACGATTGAATCAGATAAAACCGGTCTGGGTGGAGCTCGGTCTTCAAACCATTCACGAAGAAAGCGCCAGATTCATCCGAAGAGGATATAAACTCCCTGTATTCGAAACTGCCGTAACGAATCTGCGCCGCATTGGGGTAGAGGTCATTGTCCACGTCATTTTATATCTTCCGGGCGAGACAGAAGAAATGATGCTCGATACCATTTCTTACTTGAATCATCAGGATATTCAGGGAATCAAGCTGCAGCTTCTTCATGTTCTAAAAGGAACCGACCTTGCTGAATCTTATGAAAAACATCATTTTCATCTTCCCTCATTAGAGGAATATGTGGTATTATTAGGTAGATGTATTTCCATTCTTCGCCCAGATATTGTGATTCACAGGCTGACCGGCGATGGACCGAAGGAAATTCTCATAGCACCAAAATGGACCGGCAATAAGCGCCAGGTTCTTAATACGATACAAAAATATTTGAAGGACCGGGATATCCGGCAGGGAAAGGAGTATCGAAATGTCTGAATCATTTACATTATATAAGCTCATTGTGCTATACATGCTGGAAAAAGTAGATTTTCCATTGACGAACGGACAGATTTCCGAGTTTGTATTGGACAAGGGCTACACCACCTATTTCAAACTACAGCAGACGCTCTCGGAGATGGTCGAAGCGAGATTTATCCACGAAGAAGTCACTCACAATCGCACCTTGTATCATCTGACGGAAGAAGGGGCTTCCACACTCCACTTCTTCGGCAATAAAATCTCTCCTGCAATCAAAAAAGATATCGATGCTTTTCTAGAAGAGCACCGCTATGAATTGAAGAACGAGGTTTCTGCGCGGGCAGATTATTTTCCGAATAATCTCGGAGAATTTTCTGTGCAATGCAGAGTGGTGGAAAACGAAGCAAACCTGATTGATTTGACGCTGCTCGTTCCTTCCGAAAAGGAGGCGCAGGCAATCGCGAATAACTGGCCTCGGAAAAGCGAGAAAATCTATGCTTTTCTCATGAAAAACCTACTATAAACTTTCACTCTGGTCATGAAAAAGACATTGCATGCGGATGCAGACGAATCTTATCGTCCCATTCCACACGCAATGTCTTTTATTCTGCTTCTGATTTTATTTTTTCCAAATGTTCCCGAATCGTCTTCTCATATCCCATATCCGAAGGCTCATAAAAGACTGCATCTTGAATTTCATCCGGCAGGTATTGCTGCTTCACATAATGATTTTGGAAGTTATGCGCATACTGATACCCGATTCCATGTCCCAAATCCTTCGAACCTTTATAATGCGAATCTTGCAGGTGGGACGGCACCGTCGTCTTTTTCGTTCTTACATTATCCATCGCCGCGAAAATAGCGCTGCAGGCAGAGTTACTCTTCGGAGCTGTCGCCACATAAAGTACCGCCTGAGATAAAATAATCTGTGCTTCCGGCATTCCAACCCGTTCCACCGCCTGTGCCGCAGATACGGCGACCGTAAGCGCCTGCGGGTCCGCATTCCCCACATCCTCCGACGCGCAAATCATAATGCGCCGGGCAATAAACTTAATATCTTCTCCGGCATAGAGCATCTTCGCAAGATAATAGACTGCTGCATCCGGGTCGGAACCACGCATACTCTTGATAAACGCGGAAATCGTATCATAATGATTATCCCCCGTCTTGTCATAGCGAACGACCCTCTTCTGAATACATTCGGAAGCGACATCCAGCGTAATATGAATCTTCCCGTCTTCGCTTCTTGGAGTCGTAAGAACTCCGAGCTCAATCGCATTCAACGCATTTCTCGCATCTCCTCCTGAAATATCCGCCAGAAACTCAAGCGCATCCTCCTCCAGAACCGCCCGATAACTTCCCATCCCTTTCTCCGAATCATACACCGCACGTTTCAGAAGCACTTTAATATCTTCTCTGCTAAGCGGCTTCAGTTCAAACACACTGGAACGGGATATCAAAGCGCCGTTCACTTCAAAATATGGATTCTCTGTCGTTGCTCCGATTAAAATGAGTGTTCCGTCTTCTACAAAAGGAAGCAGATAGTCCTGCTGCCCCTTATTGAAGCGATGAATCTCATCCACAAAAAGAATCGTCTTCTTTCCATACATGCCAAGCGTATTTTTCGCCTCTTCCACGACGGCTTCCATATCTTTCTTCCCGGCAACCGTCGCGTTGATTTGCTTAAATTCCGCGCTCGTCGTATTGGCAATCACTTTTGCCAGCGTTGTTTTCCCCGTTCCCGGAGGCCCGTAGAATATAATCGAGCGAATCTTATCCGCTTTAATTGCACGATAGAGCAGCTTATCTTTCCCAATGATATGCTGCTGTCCGACCACTTCTTCTAAAGTAGTCGGTCGAAGCCTTGACGCCAACGGCGATTCCTTCTCTTTTGTATTTTCAGCCATGTATTCAAATAAATCCATCTCTAATCTCCTATACTCCTGCAAGTTCCCGAATCACTTCACCGGCAAGCATCAGTCCTGCTACCGGCGGTACAAAAGAAATACTTCCCGGAAGAGAGCGTCTCATCCCTTTATCTTCCCCAGTCATACGTTCCGACGTATCAATCGGAGTCTCCTTGGAGTAGACGACTTTTAATTTCCGGATGCCTCGCGCTTTCAACTCTTTTCGCATCACTTTACACAGCGGGCAAACCGATGTCTTATAAATATCCGTAATCTCAAATAATTCCGGATGCAGTTTATTCCCGGTTCCCATACTGCTGATAATCGGGATTCCCTTTTCTCTCGCGATTTGTACCAGCGCTAATTTTGCCGTCACCGTATCAATCGCATCGATAATATAATCAACGGATTCCTGAAAAAGTTCCTCAATATTTTCCGGCAAAACAAACGTTTCATATGTTTTCACTTCAATCTCCGGACAAATATCACGAATCCGTTCCTCCATTACTTTTGTCTTGTATTGTCCGACCGTACTATGATAAGCAATGGACTGACGGTTAATATTTGTAAGTGAAACTGTGTCATTATCAATCAAAATCAATTTACCGACCCCGCTTCTTGCCAACGCTTCGATGCAATGAGAACCAACGCCTCCCACACCGAACACCATCACAGTGGCATTCCGAAGTCTCTCGATTCCTTCTGTTCCGATTAGCAATTCTGTTCTGGAATATTCATGAATCATATGTATCTCCTAATCTAAAATCATTTCATCGACTGTTACAAATTCATATCCTTCCTGCAAAAGAATATCGATAATGCGAAGCGCCGCATCCACCGAACTTTGGTAACAATCATGCAGTAATATCATATCATTTTCTTTTACCTGAGTCACTACTTTATTCACGATTTCATCCACATTCTTCGTCGTCCAGTCAAGAGGGTCAACAGTCCACAGTACCGGAATGACCGAAAGTTCTTTTTCCAGATTCTTCTGCCAGATGCCGAACGGCGGCCTTACAAAACTCACTTCTTCTCCGATAATTCCTTCTACCACTTCATTCGTACTCTGAATCTCATCCTTCGCCTGCTCATCCGACATCTTCGTAATATCCACATGATGATACGTATGGTTTCCAATTAGATGTCCTTCTTTTTTCTGCCTTCCGATAATCTCAGGATTTGCTTTCGCCAGATTCCCAATCACGAAAAAACTTGCCTTTACATTGCGTTTCTTTAATCCATCCAATAATTGCGGCGTAAATGTCGGATGCGGTCCGTCGTCAAACGTAATGGCAATCTTCGGCTTTTCTGCCTCCTCCTGATTCGTTTCCACTTCTTCTCCCGTCTCGATAGCCGCTTTCTTTTGATTCATCTTCATTCCAGCATTATATTCACATACAAGAAGCACTGTATAAAGAATCCCACAAACAATCAGTAGATTTTTGCGCCATCTCATCCTCAGATACCTGCCAATCCACACTCTCTTCTTTTATACATATGCAATGACAAAAGGGAGAATGCAGTTCAGACCACATCCTCCCCTTCTTCCTCTATTTTTTCTTCACACTATAGCCGAATGTTCCAAGAAGATTCCCCAATCTATAATATTCTCCATGAGAATAGATAATCGGTTTTGACTTCTCAAGCTCCAACTTGTTCTTCTCATTCAGATAAGCTTCGTCCACATTCACTGCCACCACATCCGCAAGGAACATATGATGGGAGCCAAGCTCTTCAATCTTTCTCACCTTACATTCGATATTCACCGGACTTTCCGCAATCAACGGAGCCTGCACCTGACTTGCTTTTTCCACATGCAGGTTCATCTCCCGGAACTTATCCACATCCCTTCCTGATTTTACCCCGCAGTAATCGGTTGCATACGCAAGCTCTTCCGTCGTAAGATTCACGACAAATTCTCCGGTTCTCTTGAGAATGTCGTAAGAATATCTCTCCGGTCTTACGGAAATCGAAAGCATCGGAGGATTCGTGCAGATTGTTCCAGCCCATGCGACTGTAATAATATTCGTCTTTCCTTCCTCGTCTGCCATGCTCACCATAACAACCGGCAGCGGATAAAGCATATTTCCGCCTTTCCATGTCTGTTTTGCCATATTCTTCTTGTTCTCCTTAATTCTGTAATGATACTACAATCGCAGGTATCAACTGTTTCTTACGGGACACAACCCCTTTTAACACAATCTCCTCAATCGCATCCGGCAAATCGAATGCTGTTGTAATAATTCCTCTTGCATTGTTGCCGATGCAGAGCAGTTCTGTTGTCTCCTCGATAATATTCGTCAACATCATATACATCACATCCAGCCCTTTTTCCAAAAGCGCCGTTTTCATATATGGTTGTACCCGTTTCTTGATTTCTTCCAGTTCTTCTTTGCTCATGCAGTTAATCTGACTGACTCCAAGGTCAATCCCGCTTACTTCAAATTTTTTAAAGTCCTGGAAACAAATCTCCTTCGGAGTCTTATTCGTCAGATTGCTTCCGGCGCGAAACATATTCGCCGCCAATTCTTCAATGTCAATCTCCGCAATCTTCGCCAGTTCTCTCGCAATTTTCTCATCCACCGGCGTGCATGTCGGCGAACGGAACATCAAAGTATCGGAAGTAATTGCCGCACAGAGGAGCGCCGCGATTGTCTGGTTAATCTCCACATCGTGTTCCCGATACATCTGATACACAATCGTGGCAGTACATCCTACCGGCTGGTTACGGAAATAAACCGGTCCCACCGTCTCGATTCCTGTTCCCAGTCTGTGGTGGTCGATAATCTCCAGAATGCTTGCCTCATCGATTCCATCTACCGCCTGTGTCTTCTCATTGTGGTCTACAAGAATGACTTCCTTCTTCTTCGCATCCATTAATCTTCTTCTGGAGATAAAACCACAGAATTTTCCGCGTTTATCTACAATCGGGAAATCACGATACCGCTTCTTCGCCATCGCGTCTTTAATGTCTTCAATGTAATCTCCCGGTCGGAACATGACAAGATTATCCTTCGTCATAAAATGCTTCACCGGAATACTCTGATTGATAAGACGGGCAACTGTAAACGTATCGTGGGGCGTACTGATAATCACGCACCCTTTCTCTTCCGCTAATTTCTTAATCGTCTTCGACACCGCCGAGTCCTGACAGACCACAATACAGCTTGCCTCCATCTCGATAGCGCAAAACTGTGCTTCATATCGGTTGCCAAGTATGATAAGGTCGCCCGGTTCTATGAAATCTTCCATAGATTCCGCATTGGAAGCTCCGATTCCCACTTTTCCTTTGTCAAAATAGGCTTCCCCGTCTCCGATAATCAGCTTTCCATCCAGCGTCTCCGCAATGCTCTTATACTGCGTCTTCGCTTCTGACAGAAGGTTCCTTCCGTACATATCCATGTAGGACTTCGCAATATCTCCTACCGTAATCAAACCTTCTAATTCTCCGCTCTCCGCAAAAACAGGAATAGACTTATTCTTGTTCTCCTTCATCAGCTCCCATGTTCTTCTTAAAGAGACATTGCTCGATACGCCTGCAATCTTGTTCAATTCAATGTCCTTTACCTGTGTCCGCACATTATCAAGAAGCCCTGGTGGCGTCACTCCGAATCTTGTCAGAACATACTGGGTCTCTTCATTAATCTGACCTGCCCGCTTCGCGACATAATTCCCGCCGGTCGTCTGCCGTTTCAAATTGGCATATGCGATTGCCGAGCAGATAGAATCCGTATCCGGGTTCTTATGTCCTACCACATATACTTTTTTTGCTTTTCTGTTCTCCATCGTTTCCTTTCCATCCTTAATCGTAGTAATACTAGGTTGCCACTTTTTTTGGCTTTCGTCAACTATATTTTACTACACTTTTGTTTTATTTTGTATATATTTTGTGTTATAATGGGATAAATAAAAAATTAACAACACAATTATGAACGAGGTGCATGATGAACGAAGAACATTTACAAACAGAAACTATGGCAGACTACGAATCTCAGTTCGATATTGCCAATCCTTGGAACATTGTAGCCCGTTATATGGACGAGCAGGAAAACTTAACCGTCAAAGTGGAAGGCATCGTAAGCGGAGGAGTTATCGTATATCTGGAAGGCATCCGCGGTTTTATTCCGGCATCCCGCCTATCCCTTTCTTATGTGGATAACATCGAATCCTATCTGCTTCAGGAGATTGAAGTCCGCGTGGTCGATGTGGACCAGGCTGAGAACCGCCTTGTGCTTTCTGCACGCGAGATTTTAAAAGAGAAGGAGCAACAGGAACTTGCGAGAAAGTTAAGTTCTGTAGAAGTCGGAAGCGTGATGGATGGCGTTGTAGAATCCTTACAGAATTATGGCGCCTTTGTCCGTCTCACAAACGGATTATCCGGACTGGTACACATTTCCCAGATTTCCGACAAGCGAATCAAGTCCCCTTCCGATGTATTGCATATCGGCGATAAGATTCAGGTGAAAGTCATCGGAATCAAAGACGGTAAAATCAGTCTGAGCATCAAAGCGCTCATCGAGCCGGAAGAAGAGGTCGTTGAGGAAGTGGAGATTCCGGAATCGGAAGACATTGGAACAAGCCTTGGAGATTTGTTTAAGAATATTCGCTTATAAGCCTATACTGCAAGACTTCGCCTATTACAAAGCATCCCTGTGGAGAGAATCATAATATTCCTTCCTGCAGGGATGCTATTTGTTTCTTATTTTCTTTCTTTTTTCTATGGGCGGATTGCTTCCAGCTCTTTCATCCAAACCGTTACGCATGCATCACTCGGCATCTTCCAGTCTCCTCTTGGAGAAAGTGCGATTCCCGTTACTCTCGGTCCATCCGGCATACAAGAGCGTTTGAACTGCTGGGAGAAGAAACGCCAGTAGAATTTCTTTAACCATTTCAGAATCGTCTCCGCATCATACGTTCCTTCAAACGCATATTTTGCCAGACGGTAAATCTTCTCCGGCTCATATCCATAGCGAAGCATATAATACAGATAGAAGTCGTGTAGTTCATACGGTCCTACTACGTCTTCTGTCTTCTGCACAATTTCTCCGTCTTTCGGTGGCAGAAGTTCCGGGCTTACCGGTGTCGCAAGAATATCAAGAAGCACTTCTTTCAATTCCTTATCTTCACAATTCTCCGCATAGATTCTTACAACATGCTTGATAAATGTCTTCGGAACCGAACTGTTTACCGCATACATGGACATATGGTCTCCATTGTAAGTCGCCCATCCCAATGCCAGTTCAGACATATCGCCTGTTCCGATAACCATACCGTTCGTCTCATTTGCAAGGTCCATCAACACTTGTGTTCTTTCTCTTGCCTGTGCATTTTCATAAGTGACATCCTGCACATTGATATCATGACCAATATCTTTCAAATGCTGGACAACCGACTCTTTGATATCCACTTCCTTCAATGTTGCGCCAAGCTTCTCCACCAGACTGCATGCGTTATGATACGTTCTGTCTGTCGTTCCAAAACATGGCATTGTCACACCAAGGATATGTTTCCTATCGATTCCAAGAAGGTCAAATGCTTTTGCAGTCACAAGAAGCGCCAATGTAGAATCCAGACCACCTGAAATGCCGATAACCGCGCTCTTGCAATTCGTATGGTCCAAACGCTTCTTCAGTCCCATCGCCTGAATCATCAGCGTCTCCTCACACTGGGCTTTCGTCTCCTCTTCTGTGTTCGGAACAAACGGAGTCTGAGATAGTTTTCTCGTCAGAACCGTATCGTCTAAGTTGAGGGAAAACTTCACTCTCGCCGTTTCATATGGGAAATGGGACATCTGGAATGTAGTGTTCTTCCTTCTCTCCCATGCAAGGCGCTTCACATCGATTTCACTGTAAATAATGCCATTCTTAAAACGTTCTGATTCTGCAAGAATGGTTCCCTTCTCCGCAATCAGATTGTGTCCGCTGAACACAAGGTCTGTCGTGGACTCTCCGTATCCCGCGCTGGAATATACGTAACCGGAGATTAATTTCACAGACTGTCCTTTAATCAGTTCTCTTCTGTAGCCTTCTTTTCCGACCGCCTCATCACTCGCGGAACAGTTTGCAATAATCGTCGCTCCCTGAATGGCTGCCTGAATACTCGGAGCAACCGGCGCCCACACATCCTCACAGATTTCTGCCGCAACAATCAGGTCTTTTTCTTCCCGGCACTCAAACAAAATCTGTGGTCCGAACGGAACCTTTCTTCCATAAAATTCCACCAAATCTGCCGTTGTCGGTCCCGGCTGGAAATAACGCATCTCTGAAAATTCATCGTAGTTCGGAAGGAAGGTCTTTGTCGTAAGCCCAAGCACTTCCCCGTCATGTACGGTAGCTGCCACGTTATAAAGCTTACCTACATGCACGAACGGAAGACCTACAAACACGAGCGCGTCCTTTCCTTTTGTATATGCGGCGATTCTCCGAAGACCTTCCTCCGCACTGTTTAAGAGCGCCTCCTGGAAAAACAAATCTCCACATGTATAACCGGTGATAGAAAGCTCCGGAAATACGATAACTTTCGCGCCTTCTTTTACCGCTTCATCAATATTCTTGCAAATCTCTTCTGTATTATATTCCACATCCGCAACACGCATGTCCGGTGTCACAGCCGCAACTTTTACAAATCCTTGCTTCATACTCTATCTGCTCCTTTTGATAATTTCTTTTAATTCCTCTACGGAAAACGTGTACTGGGTATTACAGAAATGGCAGTTCACTTCGATTTCCTTGCCATCGTCAATCATTTCCTGAATATCCTTCTTACCGATACTGATAATCGCCTTTGTCACTCTCTCTTTGGAACAATTACATGTAAACTGCGTCGGAATCCTATCTGTAACTTCCACATCCAGGCCGTCTAACACTTCTTCCAGTATCTGCTCCGGCGTATAACCTTTATCCAGCATGGCAGTCACCGATGTGATTTTCTGCACGTTCTCTTCCAGTTTTGTGAGAACACTTTCTTCGATAAACGGCATCACCTGCACGATGAATCCGCCTGCCTGTTTTACCGTATTATCCTTCTCCATCAACACGCCAAGTCCTACGGAAGACGGAACCTGCTCTGATGTGGCAAAATAATACGTCAAATCCTCTGCAATCTCACTCGTCTGCAGAATCGTCTGTCCCACATACGGTTCTTTCAATCCCATATCCTTGATAACACTCAACACACCCAAATCCAGCGCGCCTGCCACGTCCAGTTTTCCTTTGCTGTTCGGAGGAAGCATGACGTCCGGATTCTCCACATAACCTTTCACATTTCCATGCATATCTGCTGTCACAGTCAGCCCTTTGATTGGACCTTCGCACTTAATCTGAATCGTCAGCATATCTTTATCATTTTTCATCATACTTCCCATCATGGCTCCTCCGGTCAGGAGTCTTCCGAGGGCTGCCGTTGCTACCGGACTCGTATTATGGCGCTGTCTCGCCGTCTCCACCACGTCTCTTGTCGTAGCGGCAAATGCACGAATCTGACGATTTGCCGCCGTTGCTCTTACAATATAGTCCTTACATTCTTTCATTGTTTATTTTCCTCTTTCTCTCGCTATCATATAGATACGTTCACTCTCACTCGTTGGCATATCATGTGTAAACGCATCATAGGCTGTCACATATTCCAATCCGGATTCCTCGATGAGACAATGCATCGTCTCCAAATCATACCCTTTTTGATAGTGTGTCTCTTCGTATTTTCGGTATAATTCAGAATCGTTCTCCCGAATGAATAAACTCAGCTCATATTCGTTTATCTTCTCGTCCTCATAGTAGTAATTATCCCAGATAAAACTGCACGCATCCCGGTTCTCTGCAATCGTACAATCCCCCAGAATCTCCCGGTATTTATATTCCGTATTGAAATCAAAAATAAAAATTCCTCCCGGGTCCAGATAATTATTCACAAGACGGAACACCTCCAGCAGTTCCTCTTCCTCCGTTACATAATTCATCGAATCACAGATACTCACGACTGCCTTTACCGTTCCATATAGTTCAAACTCTCTCATATCCTGTAGAAGGTATAAAATATCATAACCGGACTTTGCTTTCTTATCCATCGCAATCTCCAACATGTCTTCCGAATTGTCCAGTCCAATCATGTCATAGCCTTCCTCTGCAAGAATCTCTGTCATCGTGCCTGTTCCACATCCCAAGTCAAGAATCAGACCATCCTCCACACCGTATTCCTTCAAAAGTCCCTTTAGATAATCTCCCCATTCTTCATATGGAATATTGTCCATGAACGTGTCATAAACATATGCAAAGCTTGTGTATGCATCCACGAGAAAGTCCTCCCTTCTTTTCTGATATCCTTAACGATTATAACAAATATCAACTTTTGAATCAACCACAGGAAGCGCAGAAAAAGAAGTTCTAACCTATCAGACTCATACTAAAAGTTTCTTAATTTCCGGAATCGATTCTCCTTCTTCCCGCAGTTTCCGAATGTATGCAATCCGCATGACGCTCTCTTCCCTCCGATACCTTCTCGTTAATTTTTCTTCCTCCTGTTCAAAAGGAAGCATTCCCTCTTCTGTATAAAATTTCAGGGTGCTGTATCTGCACCCTGTCAACCGAGACAGTTCTCCGATTGTTACGTATTCAGAAGCAAGAATTTTCTCCATTGTTCTTTGTCTTGACATCTCACCACTCTTCTCTCTTACCAATATACCGGAACAATATTCGCTCCTTGAATCGGAACTTTGTATGCTCTTCTTGTCGATGGGAAAATACGGTAATAGTTGTTATCGATTTTCAGAAGCGTCTCCTCTCCCATTTTCACTTCTTCCACATAATGTCCCTTTTCTGACAGGTGTTCCATCACCGCAATTCTTCGTTGCTGCACGTTCGTTCCAAGCACCACAAAATCAATAAAGATTGCATTCCTTCGTTCCAAATATGGAAATACAAGGTTCACACCTTCTAAGTATGGATTTTTAAATAAATTTTTCTTCGCCCTCAAGAATTTCTCGCTTAGTTTCTCTGTCATACGATAAAACTCTGCCTTCCACAACAGCCGGAAGTTCTCTTTTCCCGCCGCAAGTGCAAGCATTCTTTCCTGTACCCGGTTCTGTTCTTCTGCAGAAAAAATGTCACACATGCATCCACTTTCACGAAACAGCCATAATAATACTCCACACTCGTCGCTGACTTCTCCATCATCCAGTATTTCTGCCCGGACTCCTTCCCGGATGGATAAGTATGTTGCTTCTTCACTTCGATATGCTTTTAATTCTACACCTGCCGTCTCATAGTCCATATCACATCCAAGAATATCCGGAATCTGTTCTAAAACGCCTTCACTGCTTAAGTATGCAGCCATCTCTTCTTCCAATCTCTTCGCTTCTTTTCTCTTCAAAGACTTCGCCTGTTCTACCGCCTCTTGAAGTTTGGAAGAAAACACTTCATGCGATACTCCATCCTCAACCGCATCTTCCATCACCTCTGCCGCCTTCAAAGCATGCAGTACCGCATCTTTCGCCAAAGAGCGATGTAAACTTTCCAAGCCATTCAACGCAACAATTGCATATTTCTGAGATAATGTGAATTCCTTCATACCGACTCCTCCTTTAAAATCATGATACACATTTTACTTATTACTTACTACTTACGACTTATTGTTTATATTTTCATTATATACCAATATATTCTTTTTTCAATCCCTTTTTTCATAAATTCAAATGACTTTCCTATGTAACAAAGAATCTCTCTTGCGAGATTCTTGCGTCTGCGGCGGTCGCATATGCGACATCTACAGCTTACGCCGCAGTGCGCATCCTGCCGGAGGCTTTTTATGATATAGAAACGAAGTTTCCTATATCATAAAAAATGTTGCCCAGCATATACTAGACAACATTCATTTCTTTTATAATCTTTTTCTTCAAATAAATCAAAAACCACATCGTCAGTCCGATTCCTTTGAGGATACTGGATATCGTAATACTCCACCAGACACCATTCAATCCAAGCGCCGTTGCCGTCAAGGCATACGCCATCGGAATCCTTGCCGCCGTAAGGATGATACTTGTAACGGATGGCGGAATCGTTTTCCCAAGACCAGAAAATGCCCCTGCCGTCGTCAATTCCAGACACATGAACAACTGGGATACTCCTAAGATTTTCAAATAATCTACTCCGAGAGGCAGCACATCCGCTTCTGGAATAAAGATTTTGAAAATCACTTCTGGGAATACTATCAATACAAACGTACAGAAGATTCCCCATAGAATCTCAATTCCAATTGCTATCTTATAGCCTTTTACAATTCTTTCCTTATTGCCGGCGCCCATATTCTGCGCCATAAATGCGTTCACCGCGGCTCCAAAACCTTCTGCAGTCATCCAGGAAATGGATTCAATCTGGGAACCTACCTTCTGTACGGCAACCGCCGCGTCCCCAAATCCTGCAATCAGTCTGGCAATCACCATCGAGATGCTTGTAAAAATCATGCTTTGCACTCCAACCGGAACTCCGATTTTCATAATTTCGCGAAAACTCTCCCAATCAATCGGTGACAGGACATGCACATTCCGGAAAATCACCTCGTCTTTTCCCGCATAGACGAGAAATACAAACGTAACCACCATCTGGGCAAATACCGTCGCAATCGCTGCGCCCGCCACTCCCATCTTCGGGAACGGGCCGATTCCAAAAATCAGAACCGGGTCCAAAATAATATTTATCACAAGACCAATGGCTGTCGCAAGGAAAGAACTCTTGCTGTTCCCCATCGCCGTCATGATTCCGGTGAAAATCTGGTTCAGAAAAGAAAATACAACACCGCCGCACGTAATCTGAAAATAGATTTCTGCATCTGCGACAACGTGGACGCTATTCAAATGAAAAAATCCAATCAACGGATGCACGAATAGGTTCGCAATCAATCCGTAAAGAAGCCCTATCACAACACAAAACTGCAAGGCCGTCTTGGCATGCGATATCGCCTTATTTCTTTCACCGGCTCCAAGCGCCTGACCTACTACGACCTGGCCTCCGGTCTTCGCAATGGTCGCCAGCCCGTTGGATAGCCACATATACATTCCTGCCGCACCTACAGCCGCTACCGCATCGCTTCCGATTCTTCCAATCCAAATCATATCCGTCAGGTTATATGCCATCTGAATGAGGGATGTCGCCATAATCGGAAATGCCAACGCAGATAGTGATGGAAGAATCGGCCCTTCCAATAGTTCTACTCTCTTACTCATATGCCGTTTACACTCTCTCGTATCTTGCAAACACATATTCTAAATCGAAATAGGTCTGCTCATCGCTGATTCCTGTCAATTTCCAGTCTTCCATCTCATCCAGATTCGGGAAAAATGTATCTGCGGCATATGCATGGTCAATCTTCGTCACATATGCCGTCTTACAGTATGGAAGCATCTGGCGGTAAATGCTCTCTCCGCCAATTACATAAATATCATCTTCTTTGTACTTTTTCAGTTCTTCCACCGCTTCTTCAATTCCGGATACAACGACCGCATCTTTTACTTTATAAGTCGGATCGCTTGTGATGACAATGTTCGTCCTCTTTTTCAAAGGCTGTCCCCCCGGAAAGCTCTCTAACGTCTTACGCCCCATCACAACAACTTTTCCCGTCGTTGTCTCACGAAAGAATTTCATATCCGATGGAATGCTTACTAATAGCTGATTGTTGCATCCAATCGCCCAGTTCTTATCTACTGCTACAATTAAATTCATCTTCGAATCCTCCATTTTTTAAATCGCAATCGGAATATTTTTTATCTGCGGACCTGTCTCATAATTGTCAAGTCTCACATCATCTGTCGTAAACTCATAGAAATCCTTCACTTCTGGATTCAGCCAGAACGTCGGCGCCGGAAGCGGCTCCCGTTTGATGAGTTCTTCTACAAGAGGAATATGTCTGTCATAAATATGTGCATCTGCGATGACGTGAACCAGTTCCCCGACCTGCATGTTGCAGACCTGTGCAAGCATATGGACAAGCACCGCATACTGGCATACGTTCCAGTTATTTGCCGCAAGCACATCCTGAGAACGCTGATTCAAAATTGCATTCAGCACAAGTTTGTCATCTCCCGATTTCTTCGTGACATTGAATGTCATACTGTACGCGCATGGATACAGGTTCATCTCATGTAAATCCTGGTGTACATAAATATTGGTCATAATACGTCGACTGTACGGATTGTTTTTCAAATCGTAAATCACGCGGTCTACCTGGTCCATCATGCCTTCTTTATACTGATGCTTTACTCGCATCTGATATCCGTACGCCTTTCCAATGGAACCGTCTTTATCTGCCCAGCTATCCCAGATACGCGGCTTCAAATCATGGATGTTGTTGGATTTTCTCTGCCAAATCCACAGAAGCTCATCGACACAGCTTTTGATTCCTGTCCGGCGAAGTGTCAACGCCGGAAATTCTTCGGAAAGATTATAGCGATTCACCACACAGAATTTTTTTATCGTATAAGCCGACGCTCCGTCTTCCCATTTTGGACGTACTTTCTCCCCTTCCGTACTGACTCCGTTGTCGATGATATCACGACACATATCAATAAATACTTTATCTGCATAACTCATAGCCTTAAATCCTCCTGAATCTTTCCTTTTTATTTTCTTTATCTGCTGTTTGCTTTCATCATACGCAGCACCTTCGTCTCCGACAGTGTCTTGGCAACGATATAGAAAATCAAACTCTCAATCGGAACAAAGATAATCTGTTTAAATACACGCGGCGGAAGAAGCGCCAGGAATCCTTTCCCATACATCACACTCAGCCACAACGTTCCGAAAAACATATTGACAATTACGGATACTATAATTTTCGCCGCCAGAATCCTCCGGAAATTCACCGGTCTCTTGTAGAGCATCATTCCATAGATGACCGCCCCTAAAATGGCATTGAATGTAAATCCGAAGTTGAACGGTCCAACCGGTTTCATGATATACTTCAAGATATCGGTGACTCCTCCCATGATTCCGCCTACCACAGGTCCGAAAAGAAGAGCCGTCATCTCATTCGCAATAAATGAGAATCCAAGTCTCAAAGAATCCGTAATCTGTATTGAGAAGAAAAATCCCAATACGACTCCCATTGCAATGAACATCGCAGTCATTACAAGCGTCTTCACATGTCTTAACTCATGCCAGGAGTCTACAAAGAGTGACTTCATTTTTTCCATAAAAAATACCTCCTTTGCAGTAGTCCTTGCGCCACGCATAGCAGGTATCAATCTAAAATATCTGTCATGTGCAGCAGCGGGATGCAAAATGTGTACCGCAAGCAATTCTGCTTTTCGTCCCGCTGGCAACTCCCCGTCCAGCCGGCACTTAACGCACACACTTCTACTCTGCTTTTATTTTTTTCTCGTCTATTGTATCACATCTTTTTTCCGTTATCAATGCAAAATGCAGGAGGCTTATTTCAAACCTCCCGCACATTTTTCTTCTGTCACTGTTTTATTTTATGCCTCTGCCACTCCATGAAGTTTATGTTTCGTCTCTTTGACATCCTCATAAATCAGCTTCTGGCGTGTTCCAAATGCTTCTCCGTAAGAGTTTCTCGCGTAAATATAGAACACGATTCCTAACAGAATCCATCCACCTACAATCACCCATTCTTCCATAATCAACTGTGATTCTCCAGGTAAGAGATATAAGGCGCACATAATCGCTGTTGTCAGCACTGCCATGCCGCCTACAAATTTCGCATTTTTTACTTTATACGGTCTGTTCATATCCGGCTCGCTCTTCCGCAGTTTCAGGAAAGAAGCAGACACCATCATATACGCAAGGCATACTGCAAAACTACCTGCATCCGTAATCCATGTCATCATCGATTTTCCGAAAAACGGCGCTGCAACCGCAATCAAACCAACTAAGAGAACTGACTTTGTCGGTGTCTTTGTTTTTTCATTGACTTCCGCCAGAAATGCCGGAGCCATATGAGATTCTGCGAGTGCAGAAATCGCCCTCGAGCCACCCATAAAGAATGAATTCCAGCTCGTTACGATTCCCATGATTCCACCGATAATACATACCATAGAAGCAATGTTACTATTAAAATATGCCTTCTTCATTGCATCTGCTGTCACCAATTCCGAAACACTCATTTCTCCCGGCGTCATAATCATAGAAACAGCCAACACAATCAACACATACCAGCCGACAGCCATTGCGATGGAGAAAATGATAATCTTTCCAATCTTTTTAAATGGAATATTAATCTCCTCTGCCGCCTGCGGGATGACATCGAAGCCCATCAGCATAAACGGAGTCATGACAGCAACTTTAAATACACCGCCCAATTCATTTCCCTGTGCAAATAACGGTTCCATGTTCGCCGTATCCCCGCGGACAACGGACATCGCGATAAGGGCGATTCCAACGAGCCCGATGACTACCGTTAAGATAGTCTGTACAATTGCCGCCGTCTTCGCACCCTTGTAGTTAATGAATGTAATCACAAGCGCTGCAATAACCGCAATGGCAACCCAGGATGCATACACATCAAATCCACCGATTGTATACATGTATCCCTTTGTTACGAGCGACGGGGCAATATATTTAATGACAGTCGGAAACGCACATGCCTCAAATGCTACAACACCAACATATCCGAGTATAATCGCCCACGTACAGATAAAAGAACCATTCTTGCCAAATGCCCGAAGGCTGAATATATGCTCTCCTCCACATTCCGGCATGGCTGACGTTAATTCCGCATAAGTAAGACCTACAAACAATACCATGAATCCTCCGATGGCAAATGCAATCATTGCTCCTACACTTCCGCCATAGCCAATCCATTCTCCCGCCATAACAATCCAGCCCCAGCCAATCATCGCGCCGAATGCAATAACAAATACGTCTTTACTGCTTAGGACTTTATCAAATTTCGATTTCTTTTCATTCATAACGTTCACCTCACATTTATTGCCAACTTTATATATTATATAAGTTGTTACTCATCTGACTACTTTAGTATATATTAAAGTTGTCATTTTTGCAACTGTTATCCAGAAAAAATAGATAAAAAAATAACGATTGTCAAAATGTATGGTTCATTCCACTTTGACAATCGTCTCATTTTCCTTTTATTTATCTTTCAAATGCCAATGCAATCAATCGGTCCAAAAGTTCTGAATAACTGATTCCAAAATCGTTCATTAACTGTGGATACATAGAAATCTTTGTAAATCCTGGAATCGTGTTAATCTCATTGAAATAAATCTCGTTCGTGTCTTTATCAAGGAAAAAGTCTACACGACTCATTCCATGTCCATCGACCGCCTTAAAGACCTTCACTGCGTATTCTCTGATTTTCTCCTGAATCTCTTCTTCTACAAGAGCCGGAATACATGTTTTGCTTTCTTCGTCTTCATATTTTGACTCAAATGTATAGAATTCTCCATGTGGAAGAATCTGTCCGACTCTCGATACTATCACATCATCATTTCCAAGTACCGCTGTCTCCAGTTCAATACAATTGATACATTCCTCTACAACAATATGGCGGTCATATTTTGAAGCTTCCAAAAGCTTCTCCATCAGCTCTTCTCTCTTATCACAGCGATAACATCCCACACTGGAGCCGGAACGGCTTGCCTTAATGAAACATGGCATTCCGAGTGTATCTGCAATATAGCCTTCCACGTCCTCTATCTCATCAAACTGCGCGTCCACTACGACAAGTTTTCCATCATAACGCTTCTTGACATAGACGGATTTTACCTGTGGCACCCCTACACTATCGATGATTTTCTTCGTGTAAATCTTATCCATAGATACGCTGGAACCAAGCACTCGGCATCCAACGTACGGAATCTTTGTCAGTTCAAATAACCCCTGAATGGTTCCATCTTCCCCATAGAGTCCATGAAGAACCGGAAGCGCCACGTCCTGACTCTTCAGCAGTTCAAAGATTCCTTCTACTTTCCGACTGTTCTCAAGCCATGTGTCTTTCGCCAAATCTTCCTGGTTCTTATCCAGATAGTACCATGTGCCATCCGGCGTAATTCCAACCAATGTGATTTCATATTTTTCCTGGTCTAAGTTTTTCAAAACGGAAGTGCAGGACATTCTCGATACAATGTGCTCGCTTGATTGTCCTCCACATAAAACAAGTAATTTCTGTTTCATTTTCTTCTTCTCCCCTTACTTCTTCTTATTTGGATACATTAATTCTCTTACCCTGTCCGGACACTCATCATCTCCTGTATAATATACGATATCATTCTGTCGAAATACAGCTTTCGGTCCCGGAGACATCATCAAAACACCATTTCTCTTAATTGCTATAATCGTAGCCGAGGTTTTCTGCCAGAAATTAATCTCTCCGACGGTCTTCCCGAGATATGGCGTCTCCTCAGAAATAACAATTTCATAAGGAATGAATGGGTTAATCGAGCGGTAATTATCAATTCGTTTGATTACTTCGCTCAAATAGGCATACAGTTCTTTCGTTTCCTGCTGCTGACGTTCCACATTCTCCAGTATCTTTCTCTTTAATCCCTGGATGGATTGCATATGACTCTGCTGGTTCAGAAAATTACGCGCATTATCCTTCGATAGGATAATAACACCGCTGTTCTTCTCAACTTCCACGATATCCCAGTCTGCCAGAACACAGACTGCTCTTCTCGCTGTTTCCGCGGACACACCATAACGGCTTCCAATCGAAGAACGCGCATATACCTTTTCTCCCTCTTCATACGTTCCATCTACGATTTTATAAGCAATATCTGCTGCAATCTGCTGATATTTCGGAATCCCAATCTCTTTTCCAAGCTTTTTTCCCATATGTAATCTCCTTTCAGATATGCAAATATCCACACATATCCTGATACATGACGACATATTCATGTTTTTATATAACAAAAAAGCACGAGACGGGATTCGAACCCGCGACCCTCGCCTTGGCAAGGCGATACTCCAC
>CAJJYZ010000039.1 GCA_905197485.1 uncultured Lachnospiraceae bacterium
ATCCGGGGCAAATGTTTTACTTATTTTGGGACATTTTCAAAAATGCTTGACATACTTTTTATCGTTTTCTTCCGATTCGATAATCCATCTTCATTACATTTGCAATGCTTCTCGTCAAAATATCTACGATATTGAATCCAAAAGCAATTGCGAGACATGTCACTACAAGCACAATCGTCTCATTGATTGCCATTGCCGGGTCCTTACTTGCGAATCCATACATCATATAGAACAGATTCGGTCCGGGAATCAGCGGGAATACAGAGGCTGTCAAAAAGATGGTGGACGGCGCCTTGTTTACCCTTGACATAACAAATGCGTAGAACGCTACGAAAATCGCCGCAATCAATGTAGCCAGGAAATTACTTGGTGTAATCTCGAATACGACTACATAAATCCCCCATGTGATAAAAGCTCCGATTCCGGAATACATAACCTGTCTTCCCCTGATTTTAAATACGAACGCAAAACCAACACAAGCAATCGTACAGGAAATAAGCTGTATCGGGACGCTGTTATTCAACACATATCCTTCTGCGGAAATTCCATCCATCAAGAACATGGCGAGCGCCGTTCCACACGCGATTCCGGCAGCTCCCAGAATCGAGTTCATGATGTTGATTGCTCCCGAAATATAGTCCTTCTGCAAAATCTCACGAATTCCGTTGGTTGTACTCAATCCACTGATTAACAGCATGACGATTCCAATCATAATTCGTTCCGGATGGCTTCCGATTCCGATACGAACCGCGCCGATAATAATAATTTCTGACAGGAAAGAAAGAATCAGATTGTACGCCATCATGTTCTCTTCCCGCTTACTCAGCCATCCACCTACAACCGCAATCATCAGCGATACGATGACCGCCACAATCGCATCTTCAAAGTTACATCCAAAGAAGACTGCGAATCCCGTTCCTCCCATGATGGAAGCGATGTACTTCGTAAACCATCTCTGAGGCGGTCTGCTCAGCACTTCCTCATATCGTCTTCTAAGTTCCTTCTCATCCGGTGTGTTCTGGCACACGTATCTGCATAAATTATTCAAATAATCCAGACGGTCAAAGTGCATATCAAAAGATTCTATCTGACGTATCTGTGTGATAAACTCTCCTTCCGGCGTCTCCACTGTAATCTGAATATTGCTCGGTATGACAAAAACGTCATATTTCACAAATCCATACGCCTTACACATTCTGTAAAGGCTGTCCTCCAGTCTGAAGTTCTCCGCACCGCTTTTTAACATTGATTCCCCGATATCGAGAATCCCCTGCACAATTCTTGTATAGTCCATGTCGCACCCCTCATCCTCTTTTGTTATCTGATGTTATCTTATCATTGTTTTAGCAAAAGTCAATACGGAAACATGCTTTTATTTATTTTCCCTCTTTCTCTCGATGTGAATATTCATGACAAGCGCAAAAGCAATCGTTCCATACGCCACGAAAGTCCTGAAATACTCGCCGAGAGAAACGTTATTGAATGCATTCTGTCCCGCAAGCGGCGAAAGCACGAAGAGCGTATGTAATAAAATCACTCCGAAGAACGCATTTCTTACATTCGCCTTCTTAATGCTTGCACCTCCCGCAAGAAGCGCCGCACAGGCAAACTTTTCCGTATCCAGATGCTCTGTATACACATTCAGCGAACCAATATTCTGCAAATATACGAACTGTCCAAGCGCCGCGATAACCGTAGACAGGATAATGACAGTCATTCTCGTCCTATCTACATCAATCCCGATATTCGCCGCCTTTTCATTGCTCATTCCAACCGCGCGCACCTTCTGTCCAAACCGGGTGTTCATCAGATAGAAAATAAATGCGCCGGTAAGTCCGATAATCGCGAGCAGCACCACCGATATTTTCGCATTGCCAATCGTAAACACTCCCAGATTATCAAACACTTCCTTGAACGTTTTCAAATCCAGCATATTCTTCACTCCGATTCCGGTTCCAAGCACCAGTTTCTCATTCTTCACCGGAATCACCGTTCCGAATCCAGCCACGAAAATCAACTGATAAATATAGTTTGCCAGGAAGCCGATTACGATGGAAGTCACCATCTCTCTTCCCTTTACGATATTCATGAGTTTCCCTACGAGAGCTCCGATAAGCGCAGCCACAATCAAGGCAATTATCAGCACAAGCGCCGCGCCTTTCCCACCCGTCACATTCATGTTCATGACAAAGATGAAAGACGCCTGCGTCAGCATCGTACCTAATACTACCGCAAAGTTTAACCCCATCCCTGCTGTAATCGGGAGAATCAAGGCAAGGACAAGAATCACGTTTCGGATAAATCGAAGGGCAACCTGTTCCGTAAGGAATATCAGGCTAATCCCTGATAAAAAGAAACAGATGATACTAAATATGATAAAAGTAGACGGTACAATCATCTCTTCTTTCCATTTTAATTTTTTCATGATTCTTTCCTCCTTCCCTGTTTCAAGAACGCATACAGAATAATACCGTTTGTAATAATCATACGGACAATCTCTGACATCTGCGGAATCAGGATTGCGTTTGCAATCGGCGCTGACAGAAGATAAATTGTCTGGTATAAGTAAGTTCCAAGTACCGCGTGGAAAATACCCGCACGTTTTCCAATACAGCCTCCGATTAGAATTGCGGAAACCGCCGGAAAACTATGGGAAAGCGGCGCATTATAAAGCTCCACGAATCCATACGTCTGCGCATAGACGCAGATTCCTGCCGCGCCAATGATAGTAGACAATATAATCGCAATCGTACGAATCTTATTAATCTTAATTCCGGACAACTGGCAAAACTTCTCATTTTCTCCGACAGCCAGCATTACCGTACCGTATTTCGTTTTGAAAAATCCGTAAATCAGAAGGCAGATGATAGCATAGAAGCCTAAAAGTCCAAGCGGAATCGTCACGCCTCCGATTTCAATGACTCCGATTTCATTCAATACGTTTCCAAAATACTTCTCCAGGCTGATTTTCGGGCGAAGACCGGTTCCCCCGACCGGATACAGCATCTCCCTGTTCGTAAACGGGATAACCGTCCACACAAAGTTCATAATCGGGATAAAAGAATATCCGATGAAAATAGCCGCAATATCCTCTTTCCCTTTTACCTTATTCAGAATCCATGCATAGATAGCTCCAAGAATCACCGCAGGAATGACAGAAATCGCAATCGCTGCGAGGAATCCCGTCAATCCGGTAAGCCGCATCTGAATCGCCATACACATACCGAGAAGTCCTGCAACAATTCCAACCGGAAGTCCGAAGTTCATGCCGACTCCCGCATTAATCATCGGAATCATCGCTAAAACAAGCACACCGTTCATAACGAACTTGGTAAGCGAATCACTAATCAAATCCGGAATATTCAGTCCCAGTCCCCCTGCTGTTATGAACAGAAAAATCAAAAATGCGGTAATAATCACCTGTGGAAGTTTGATTCTATTCTTCATCCTGCACCTCCTCGCCTGTATATGCCAAAGCGAATTTTTCTTCCTTCGCCTGCGGAGAAAGGATTCCTGATATCTTTCCTTCACAGAACACGACAATCCGGTCGCTGATACGCTTCAATTCTTCTAACTCGCTGGACGCTACCACCAATGTAGTCCCACGTTCCTCGTTCATCTTCACAAGCGTATCCAGTATCTTCTCTTTCGCCCCGATGTCAACTCCTCGTGTCGGCTCCATGATAAATAAAACATCCGGTTCCGCCGCTATCGCTCTTGCGATACACACCTTCTGTTGGTTTCCTCCGCTCAATTCTCTCGTATATTGAGATGGATTCTCACACTTGATTTCTAACCGCTCTATCTGCTCCTTCACATACGCATCCATCGCCTGATTATCCCGTACCGCTAATTTCCCGAATAATGTCTTCTGGAATCTGTTCTTCCCGTAGAATCCGGAAAATATAATGTTTTCTTTAATCGAATGTTCCAGAAGAAGCCCCATATTCTTTCTGTCATCCGGCAAGAGAAAGATTCCTTTCTGAATGACTTCTCTCGTCTTGCCAACATCCAGTTCCTCTTCTTTATACATCACTTTCCCTGAAACCGGATACATTCCCATGACTCCATATCCGACCGCTAACTTTCCATGACCGGACAAACTGGTCAGCCCGAGAATTTCTCCTTTTTTCACACTCAGATTGATTCCGCACAGCATTTCTCCCGGCATGTCTACCGAGAAATCGCAAAACTCCAGAATCGCCTTTTCTTCTGATTTTCGCGGCACTCTCTCCACCGTCTGCACATCGTATCCAATCATATCCGCAGCCAGTTTTCGAATCGATAACTCGTCTTTTTCATAAGATGAAATCACGTCTCCGTCCCGAATCACCGTCACGTTATCGCACACCTCGCAAATCTCATGAAGTCGATGTGTACAGAAAAGTATCGACGTTCCTGCTTTTGCCAGTTCTTTCATCACCTTCAAAAGCTTATTCGCATCCTCTTCATTCAGTACTGCCGTCGGCTCATCCAAAATCAAAAACTTCAAATCTTGCTTGTTCACTTCTCGCGCAATCTCGACAAACTGCTTCGCATTCACCGAAATATTTTTGACAAGATAAGAACTATCAATTTGAAATCCAAGCTGCGCTAACGTTCTCTTCGCATCTTCCTCATCTTTCTTTCTCTCGATATAAGAAAGTTCAGAGCCAAGAATCTTTCCCGCTACAGGGGAAGTGTGTTCCCTTGTCAACTTGATGTTCTCTGTTACCGACATATCCGGAATCAGCATAAATTCCTGATGAATCATTCCGATTCCCATCTTGACCGCTTCTTTCGGAGAACGAATCTTCATCTGTTTTCCTTCAAACAGCACTTCTCCCTCATAACCGCCCGTTTCTTCTATGACAGAGTTCCCGAACAAAATATTCATCAGCGTGCTTTTTCCGGAGCCGTTCGCCCCCACAATTCCATGGATTTCTCCTCTTTTTACAGATAAATCTACATGATTCAGCACTCGATTTTGTCCGAAATATTTTGTAAGATTCTTCACCTGTAATACGTACTCTCCCATTTCACTCCTCCTTTCGTCATAAAAAGCGGAGAATTGTTACATCCTCCGCTTCTATCTTAGTAATAAATAGATTCCATAATAAACATGTAGTAGTTTTCGTAGTCTCCATACTGCTGGAAGTCTACTTCCAAACCGAATTTATCCTGCGCAAGTTTTCCGAGCGCTTCGCCGTTCTTCGGGTCAAAATCCGGATTGTTAATCATTTCCATCGCCATCTCTACACCATATTTTGGTAAGAACATTGTTGTGGAAATCGGCCATCCTGATAACTTACCTTTCATGCCCTGTGCATCTACTTTTTCTGCAATCATCTTGTTGATTAAGTCAAAGTCTGCTGCGTCTTCTTCTGCAATCTCAAGTCCTAAGACTGTTGGGTAAGCCTGTGTAGGTGTTGGACAGCACTGCTCTGCTACCATGAATTTTAACTCTAAAGCTTTCTCAATAATTACATCGTACATCGGACAGTTTGTTCCAAAAATGTTTGTATCCACACCATATTTTTCAATCTGTCTCGGAATATCTTCCTGAAGGAACTGCTGCATTGCCTCCGGTCCGTTTCCTGTCTGTGGGTCCGGTGTAATGATTTCTACAAATTCCATTCCTAACTTCTCACATGTCTCTTTCATCTTGTCTCTTCTTGCAGAGATTGTCGGTTTTGCAAGATGTGTCGGGAAAGAGTAGTGAATGAATGTCTTCGCACCCATCTCGTGTGCTTTTGTAGGGATTGTCTCACCTCTTCTGATTGCATCCATGTCAAGGTTCATATCAATGTACTCTGACATCATATCCGGCTCATCATAAACTGCAGATGATACAGTGATGATATCCGGATTTTTCTCTTTAATCTGCTGGAAAGCAGGAATCAATCCTGACTGTCCGGAAGATACAACAACAGCTTTCATAAGCGGGTCGTCTGCTGCTGATACGATTGTACTGATACATCCTTCGATTTCTGTATCGAATTTCTCCGGCAATACAAGATGTTTTACGATATCCGGATACTGTTCTACAAGCTGCTCACCTGCGCGGTATTCGTCTTCACTTACAGATAATGTAGGTGTTACGATTGCAATGTGATACTCATCTTTTTTCTCTTCTTTTGATTCTGTTTTCTTCGGCTCTTCTTTTTTCTCTGCGCTTCCGCATCCTGCAAAGACAGATGTCGCGAAGACAGCAAGAGCCATGATTACTGCTAATTTCTTCTTCATGTTTTCCTCCTTATTTCCTCCTGATAATACCTTTGTCCGGACTCTCCATGTCCGAACATCATTTTTATAATACGTATCTCCTTACCGAAAGTCAAATAGATATTTTTAATATACTTATAGATAATACCTATATATTATCAGGAAAATCGAGGAACACAGGAATCCTGTAATTGAAAGAAAAAACTGTACACAGTTTTGAGGCTATGTACAGTCTTTTTATTTATCACGTTATGCGAATAATTAAGCTAATTTAGCTGGGTTAATCTTAACGCCAGGTCCCATTGTAGATGTTAAAGTAACGCTTCTTAAGTACTGTCCTTTAACAGCTGCCGGTTTAGCTTTATTGATTGCATCAATAAGCGTCTGGAAGTTGTCCGCTAACTGCTCCTCTGTGAAAGAAGCTTTTCCAATTGGCACATGGATAATGTTTGTTTTATCTAATCTGTACTCAATCTTACCAGCTTTGATATCAGCGATAGCTTTTGTTACGTCCATAGTAACTGTTCCAGCTTTCGGGTTTGGCATTAATCCTTTTGGTCCGAGTACACGTCCAAGACGACCAACAACACCCATCATATCTGGTGTAGCAACAACAACGTCAAATTCAAACCATCCTTCGTTCTGAATCTTCGGAATTAATTCTTCTGCTCCAACGTAATCTGCTCCTGCTGCCTGAGCTTCTTCTGCTTTAGCACCTTTTGCAAATACTAAGATACGAACTTTTTTACCTGTTCCATGTGGTAATACAACAGCACCACGAATCTGCTGGTCTGCGTGACGTCCGTCACAACCTGTTCTGATATGAGCTTCGATTGTTTCATCGAATTTTGCTACTGCTGTTTTTTTCACTAATTCGATTGCTTCTGCTTTATCGTAAAGATTTCCTCTGTCGATTGATTTAGCAGCTTCTACGTATTTCTTTCCTCTTTTCATTTCAATAACCTCCTAGTGGTAATATCGGGAGCGAGCCCTCCCACGTTAAATGTTTCCAATGACTACTCTGCTACTTTAACACCCATACTTCTGCATGTACCTTCAATCATGCTCATAGCTGCTTCGATGCTTGCAGCGTTTAAGTCAGGCATCTTCATTTCTGCGATTTCTTTTACCTGTTCTTTTGTAATTGTAGCAACTTTGTTCTTGTTTGGAACACCTGAACCAGATTTAATCTTACATGCTTTCTTAATAAGAACTGCTGCTGGTGGTGTCTTTGTAACGAAGCTGAAGCTTCTGTCACTGTAAACTGTGATTACAACAGGAATGATTAAGTCACCCTGGTCTGCTGTTCTTGCGTTGAACTGTTTTGTAAATTCAACGATGTTTACACCATGCTGACCAAGAGCCGGTCCAACTGGTGGTGCCGGAGTTGCTTTTCCAGCAGGAATCTGTAATTTAATATAACCTTGTACTTTTTTTGCCATTTTTGTGTACCTCCTTGTGGTATTTGCGGGGATTTCCCTCCCACTTATTCTTGTTACATTTTCTTAACTTCTTTGAAACTAATTTCAACTGGCGTTTCGCGGCCAAACAGCTCAACATTGATTATCAGACTCTGTTTCTGAGTATCCATCTTCTGAATTACTCCGACTGTTCCTTCCCACGCTCCGGCTGTTACAGTAACTGCATCACCCTCTGCGAAGTCAACAACAATCTCTTCCTTCTGAATACCGAGCGGAGCCATCTCTTCTTCTGTAAGCGGAACCGGCTTGGAGCCAGGTCCTACAAATCCTGTGACACCTCTCGTATTTCTTACGACATACCAGGTATCATCATTCATAATCATGTGAATAAGAACGTATCCCGGAAACATTTTCTTTGCAACCGCTTTCTGAACTCCGTTCTTAAGCTCCACGACTTCCTGCATCGGAACTCTGACCTCTAAAATCTGGTCTTCTAAGTGTCTGTTTTCAATTGTCTTATCAATATTGGCTTTTACTTTGTTCTCATACCCTGAATAAGTATGAACCACATACCATTTTGCCTCTGACATAAAACTCACCTTTCATAAATCATTAAACAGTTGTTACTTTACCAATAAATCAATGCCGTATTTTACGACTACATCAATTACGGATATTAAAACTGCTAAAAATACTGAAGCTGCAACAACGGCTGATGTTTCTTTTGCAAGTGTTTTCTTGTCCGGCCAGATGATTTTCTTAAATTCTGCTTTAAGACCTTTAAACCAGCTCTTCTTCTGAGCTTTCTCTTTGCTGGATTTCTCGCCCATTCTGTCACGTCCTTTCACTTCAAACGATTATTTCGTTTCTTTGTGTAATGTGTGAGCTTTACAGAACTTACAATATTTTTTTGTTTCCATACGGTCCGGATGATTTTTCTTCTCCTTTGTCGTATTGTAGTTACGCTGTTTACATTCTGTACATGCCAATGTTATCTTTGTGCGCACAACTTCCACCTCGCTTCTTATAAACTTGTTTCTTAGTTACCGGTAGTTTGCGAGACTACCTAATTTTAGGCATAAAAAAAAGACCTACTTCCATTCGCCCATATATCTTATCATATTTCTATCAGATTCGTCAAGCACTAATATTTCTCACAATTCCAAATATCACAAGCGCACATATATAAACGATAAGCGCCCTTTCATTCCACTTCGGGATTCTACGCTCCTTATAAGACAATACGGATAGGTATCCCAATTCTAACAAGAAAAACGAACCTGTCAGGAACAAAAACGGGTTCGCTTGATACGCCTGTGAAAAATCAAGTTCCAGAAGATTCCACATCATCGTCGTAATCCCGCATCCCGGACATCTCCATCCCGTCATCTTGTGAAACATGCAGGGAATCGCCGTTCCGCCTGCTCTTAACCACACATAATAAGCAATCCCCACACATATGACGCCAATCCATACTTTCAGTATGTTCTTCATGCTTCCTAAATCGCCTTGTTAATCGTATCCTGTGCCAGACAGTAATTTACAATTGAAAGCCCTAAGAAGCTCAGAATCAGATATAAAATCCCGGAACTTCCAATCTTGTTTTTGATACGGTCGCATTTCTCTCCCACCTTGTACCACCAGTAGAGATAATAAATACCACAGGTCACAAATCCTAATAAGACTACGACCACACCGGACGTATCCTGCGTATCTCCGGATAGATAATTCACCTCGTCATTTATCTTAACCATCCAATAGATGTTATAAATACCACAAGTGATGATTGAAAAAATAACCGCTAACGGTATGCTTCTTTTTACTATCATAGTATCCTCCCTTTTCTTCTGCAAATCAGTTTCTCCTATTGTACATGAAATCTTCTGTCTTGTATATACATTTTCTTTAAATCTTTCGCTTTTCTATGTTGTTATAATGCATTTGGAAATTTTTCTATGAAACCGGGAGTTGAGAGGTATTCTATGAAAGCGCATCCAACTGATTTTTCAAAAAGAACGAATACTCTAAGCCGGGAGTACTCGTTCTTTTTTAGAATTAGGTCTTATATTACAGCATCTCGAGGAATGCGGTAATTCTTGTATTTAACTGTCCGATATCTGCCTGTGAATAATCAGTCTCCACCGCAATATACGGAATCCCTTTTCCGTTGACATGTCTGCGGATTGCAAGAGACTCCACATTATATGTATGACATGCCTGAAGCGTCATCTCCACCACGCCGTCTACCTGATATTCTTCCAGCAGCCTGTCCATCAATTCAAACCGGTTCTTGTCCGGCGTCATAACGGAACATCCGATGTTCAGGTAACGTCTTGCAATCGCATCATAGATGTCCTCTGCATTTTCATCTACCATCTTGTCAATAGATTTTGCACCTCCGCAGTTCTCGTATGCAACTACAACGCCGCCGTTATCTTCCACCGCACGAATAACTTTCTCTGTAGCTCCTCCAATCGGACATCCTGTAATAAGAATACGCGGTTTTTTTCCAACATTCTTTCCTTCCGCATATTCCTTCTCAATCTTCTCGACAATCGCCTCTACTTCACCTGGAATCAACGTTCTGTCATGTTTAAATGTACTTCCATATAAGACTTTGAATAAGTCATATCCCATAATCGGAGCCGGATTGTGATGCATGAGTTCATATAACTTCTTCAAAGACTTCCTTGCCTCATTCTCTGTCTTACACGCCTCACGAATCGCTTCCTCTGTGATGGTTACGTCAAATTTCTTCTCCAAATACTCTTTAAAACGGATAATTTCTCCCCTCCAAAGCGGGAGCGCTTCTTCTCTCTGTGTGTTCGGGAGCTCCATCACAAACACATCTTTAAATTCAGACATATATTCATACATCTTCTTCTTTCCATCACATGTAGTCTCTCCTACTACCACATCAGAAAAATAGAAAAACGGACACTTGTCGGTCTTTGCGAATCCATAACTTGATTTAATCAGCGGACATAGATTCTTCGGAAGTTCTTTCTCTGCCTCCGGAATTGTCTCATCTGATGTCGAGCAAAGACTCACCGTTGCCGCTCCCATTGCCATCGCAATCTCTTTCGGGAAATAGGTGCAATAAGAACCTACCACCGGAATCCCTTTATCTTTTACCTCTTTAATTGCTAAAAATGATTTCTTGCGCTGTTCTGCAAACTCTTCAAATACTTCCGGCAGATTTTTGATAATCTCCATTTCTTTCTCCTCCTTCATCCTGACAAAGTCTCTTTTATCAGCATATCACAATCCCCAAAATGCTCCTAATTGAAAATTATAATAAGAAAGAAATATTTATAGATTTTATCTATGTATCAGTCTCTATTTGCCCTCCTTTGTAATCAGTTTCTTATATGCCGCATCCATACCAATTGCGCCAAGAGGCGCTGTAATCAAAATTGCAAGCACCGCAACCGACAGCACCATTTTCCCGCATGGAAGTCCCAGTGACAGCGGAACGGAACCGATTGCTGCCTGCACCGTTGCTTTTGGCAAATATGCAATCACGCAAAACATCCGTTCCTTCCAATTCAATTGAGTTCCGAGCATACATAGAACAACTCCAAGCGCACGAACTGATAAGGCAAGAAATATCATAAAAACTGCTGCAATTCCTGCTTCTGCCGTATAACTGATATCGACGGCAGCACCGACGAGAACAAACAATATCACTTCCGCGGCAATCCACAGCTTACCGAATTTCTCAGAAAGCCGTTTTGTTACAGAAGGCACGCACTTTATCTTCAGCATACATGCCATCGCCACAACCGCCAAAAGTCCGGATATCGCCACCTTGCATTCCAGCCATGTCTCGATTGCCACAAGGATAAAAGAAATCCCCAGTACAAGAATGACTTTTGTACTGTTTCGTACATAGCAATGATGCTCATACATCCTTTCAAAGAATAAACTTAAAAACCATCCTGTCACCGCCCCCAAAAAGACTCCCAGAATAATCGAAACAGGGACGTCTAAGAAAGCGCTGATTTCTGCAGTCCCGCCTTGCGCCATACTGACAAACGTTGTGAATAACACAATCACAAAAATATCATCACAGGAAGCTCCCGCCAGTATCATCTGTGGAATACTCTTCTCTGTTCCGTATTTACCTTCTATGAGCTGTACCATTCTTGGAACGACTACTGCCGGAGAAACCGCTCCTAAAACGGCTCCCATAACTAATGCTTCCACATGGTTTACTCCGAGAAGTATCGGCGCGAATATGAAAAATGCAAGTATTTCAAAACTTGCAGGCACACATGCCATCAAAACCGCCGGCCTTCCAACCTTCTTCAAGTCTCCCAAATCAAGCGATAACCCCGCTTTTAACAAAATAATAATAAGCGCCATTTTCCGCAAGTCTGCAGAAATAGCCAAAATAGACGGGTCCAAAAAGTCCAATACATATGGTCCCAAAACAATTCCGGTTATTAACATTCCGATAATCCGAGGAAGTTTCAACCGCTGACAGATAGCTGCCATAGCAAGTCCTACCAAAAATATAAGCGCCAATGATGTCAACATAGTATTCTCCTTTTACTCGCTCCCTACTTCTGCGGGATTGCATATTTACAAAAGTACTTTTTTGCCTCTTCCATACTCATAGAAAATCTGCGCATCAACTTACTCACAATCTGCTCCTCCGTTTTTTTCTCCTCTAAATTATCCAAAATCAAAGCGCGTACTCCTTCTTCTCTTCCTTCTTCTCTCCCATCATTCCACAGCATTCTTCCTAGTTCTGTCATTCGTATTACCTCCTTTACATTTTCCAAATCCTCATGATTTAAAAATTTTGTCGCAAATGCATACAAAATAGCTTCCATTTTTCTGATTTCTTCTAAATTAAATTTCGTATGTAAATTTTTTACAATTTCAAGTCCTTGTATAATTCGCTCCTTTTGCTCCATTTTCCCAGATAAAAGAGGGGATAAAAGAACTGGCATAACATCTTTTCTTTCCACATTTTCCAAATTCATCTTCTGAATATTCTCAAATACTTCATCCGCACTTTCATCTTTCAAACGTATAACCCGAACACGATAAACATTAATCCCTTCTTTCAATTCACTTTGTAAAATCTTTGTCTTTGCCGAACACAAAACGCAAGTTACTATTTCTACTTCATATGCTCTGCTTGTAGATGCCTCGTATTCCCGAAATCTTCTCAGGTCGTCTTTTGTGATACTATCACTTTCAAATTCAAAATGATACCACAAACCACTGTCCATCTCATATAAAAAGTCCTGATACATTTTTCTCGCTTCCAAATGTATAATCTCTGTCGGTGCAACGCGTTTTATCTTCTCCGATACTCCTACATACTGTAGCAACTCTTCTCCAAAAAACTGCGCCGCTGTCTTCATTGTCAAGTCTTCAAGATGTTCATAATCATCTTTCAAACATCTTACTTTCACTTCTTCTTTCATCCTACCTCCTGACTAAGCGGACAAGAGACTATCAGCATCTGTAATTACTGCTATTATAGCATATCAAGTGATGCTCCGCTCCATTTTCTTTTGTAATCATGTGAACCGTTCCATAGTTTATGTTCTCGAAACACCTGCCCGATATAGGCGGAATGTAAGTTAGAATTACTTACATAAGAATTTGAGACAATTAAGAATTTTAAAATATTTATCTGATAGTCTTTCTATCACTATAGCAGATACTATAACATATCTCTGCTTAAAATAAAAGAGAGAAGCTTTCCACTTCTCCCTCCTATCTTATCCGTATTTTTCTTTGTTCTACAAAACAGAGAAGAATACATAGCATTGTGCAAATCATCATGCAAAAACAAAGTGGCCAAATCACATCATAATTTCCTGTTACGTCAAACAATATAGATACCAACAATGTTCCGATTCCCCCACCAAAGCGATTCACAGAAACTACGACTCCATATACATCTGCGTAATTATGCTGTACAAAAAGCGTACCTGTCAAAAGTGTCGGAAGCATAGATGTGATTCCTGATGTCAATCCAAAGAAAATAATAATTCCCAACAGCATTTTTTCGTGTCCTGCAAATATAAAACATATAAATGCAATTGCCCCAACAACGCAATTATATACAGCCGCAACTTTCACCCCAAAGTAATCCACCATCCAGCCAAGCAGCAGCTTTCCCGCAACTCCGACAAACATATATGCAGACACTACGCCTGCAGCCAGGCTTGGCGAATAATGCAAATCCATCAGATATGTCGGTAATTGAAGCGCTGCTCCATTCGCAAAAGTCATACAGAAAATTCCTATAAGAAACAACACATAGATACTCTGTTTTCTCTGCTTACCGTCTATTCGTTTTTCAGATTTTTTTGTTTTCTTTTCTTCTATAACACTTCCATATGGGGATTCCCCGATTTCTGACGGATGTGTACGGATAATAATCGCTGTAACCGGGACACAAATCACAAAAATAAATATTCCCATTACCTTATCCGAACTTCTCCATCCAAATTCTGAAATCAAATATTCTACACAAGGACTGAAAATCACTCCACCGATACTACTCCCAATTGCAGCCACACTCATTGCAAAACCACGTTTCTTTGAAAACTACGCTGTCAATAAAATCGAAATCGGAAGAAGAGTACTTCCTGTGAAAAAAATTCCTTTCAAAAACGCCAATACAAGCATCCACCAAATATTCGGGCATATGGCTCGGAGAAAACAACAAATCGCAGTTCCGCTCAATGCCAACGGCAAAAGAATCCTGGCACTTTTTCTTCGATATAGTCTTCCCCATATCGGTGCCGATGTAACAGCGCTTATCGTAATACAAATGCTTTGCATCGTAATCAGAGAACGAGGAACCTGTAATTCTTTCCAAATCGGAACAACATAAAGATTACTAACAGACATCACAAACGCCTGCACAACCATATTCAAGACAAAACAGACTATGAGAATATACCATGCATAGTGTATCTTCTTTTCCGCTTTGTTTTTCATAGCATCCCTTCTCTTTCGTATCCCTATTTTTCAGCTTTTAATTTCTTATCTGACATTGCAATCGCACTTACTAACGCAATCAGACAAAATACCATCGCCGCCGTACAAACCGGCCAGATAATACTGTAGTTTCCTGTAATATCAAATAGTAAAGATACAAGAAGCGTTCCGATTCCTCCTCCGAAACGATTAATCGATACTACCCATCCATAAATCGGGCCATAATCCCTTGTTCCGAAAATACGACTTGTCAAAAGAGCCGGCATTACCGCTGTAATACCGCAGGCAAGTCCATAGAACACAATCATTCCAAAGAAACCTGGTTTAGAACCTGCAAGAATAAAACATGCAAATGCCGCAATTCCCACACCACAGCTATAAATCGTACCGAATTTCACACCTTTTTTATCACAAATCGTACCGATTAAAATCTTACCTAAAATACCAATTGCCATATATCCGGAAACCGCTTTGGCAGCTACCGCCGTACTGTATCCGATATCTGCAAGATATGTTGGCATCTGAAGCGCAGCCCCTGTTGCGATTGTCATAAAGAAAATAGAAGCAAGCAACAGATAAAGCTGCGGGCTTTTCTTTGCTTCACTGACGGTCATACCGAAACTTGAATCTTCTGTCTTTTTCTGTTGAGCAGCACTTGCGTTTTCCGCCATTCCATATGGACGAAGTCCAATATCCTTTGGGAAGCTGCGCACAATCAAATATACAACCGGCACACAAACAATCAGCATAATCGCACCGGAAATACGGTCAGATACGCGCCATCCGTAATTAGAAATCCAAGATTCTGTCAACGGGCTGAAGATAACTCCTCCTACAGAAGAACCAATCGACGCAATACTGATTGCAAGTCCACGACTCTTCTGAAACCAGATTGTAAGCAGGATAGAAATTGGAAGCAACGTACTTCCTGTAAAGAAGAAGCCTTTCAAAAATGCTAACACAAGAATAGCCCAGATGTTCGGCATAAAAGACCTTCCTATCGTACATAACGCGGTGCCTGCAATACAAAGTGGTAAAACTTTTCTTGCTCCCTTGGTTTTATAGAGTTTTCCCCAAATCGGTGCGGAAATTACCGAAGTTATCATCATTGCAATACTCTGCAATGAAAGTAAGGTACGTGGAACTTGTAAATCATTGTACATCGGCACAATGTATAAATTGCTAACCGACATAACCGGCGCATGTACGACAATATTAATCAGAATACAAACGCCCAGTATAAACCATGCATAATGAAGTTTTTTCTTAACTGTTTCGCTCATAGCAACACCCTCCTCATTTGTGTTTAGTTATTTTTCAGCCATTCTTTTACTATCTGTGCATATGCCGCTGCACCAATTGGAAGTACCTCTTCATTAAACTGTACTTTCGGATGATGCTGCCCGAATTTTGTTCCAGGAACTGTATTCGCCCCGAGAATAATGAAAGAAGTCGGTACCCTGTCCGCAACAAACGCGAAGTCCTCTGACCCCGGAAATGATTTACTCATTGGCAGCACTTGATTTTCCGGATAAATTTCTCGAAGCGCGGTCAGGCATTGTTTCGCCATACCTGAATCTGCAACGAGAGGAATTGTATAATTATCGCTAAATTCAACTTCCACTTCTGCACGAAACGCAGTTGCTATACACTCTACAATCACTTTCATGCGGGAAATCAGCATCTCCCTGACTTCATTTGAATAAGTACGAATTGTTCCCATCATCATGGCTTCGTCCGGGATTACATTAAATGTAGAGCCACCTGTTATGCATCCAATCGTAAGAACACCCGTTTCTCCTGATTTTAATTCTCTTGCCTGCAGCTCCTGTAAAGCAATATGAATATGAGATGCAACATTTAACGGGTCAATACACTCATCCGGACGGGAACCATGTCCTCCTCTTCCTCTGATTTTGATTGTAAATAAATCTGAAGAAGCCGTAGTCGGACCACTAAAAACAATCATTCGTTTGGAAGGTACAACAGCATTGACATGAATCGCCATTGCCGCATCTACAGATGGGTTTTCAAGAATCCCTTTTTCAATCACATCTCTTGCCCCTTGCAAATTTTCTTCCCCGGCCTGAAACAAAAGCTTTACAGTTCCCGGAAGTTCTGCCTCATGCTTTTTTAATAACTTTGCTGCCCCAAGAAGCATCGTTGTATGCAAATCATGACCACAGCAGTGTGCTCTTCCGGGAACTTCAGATGCAAATGGCAGCCCGCTTTCCTCATTCATCGCAAGGGCGTCCATATCTGCACGCAGAAGAATCACCTTTCCTTCACCTGTACCAACAGTAGCAGTCACACTATTAGAACCGATTCTTTCCGGCATATACCCGATTTCTTGCAATTTCTCCATAACCAAATCCGCTGTTTTCACTGTCTCAAGTCCAAGTTCCGGATGTTTATGAATCTGACGGCGAATTTCCGTCAATTCTTCTTTCATCCCTTCTGCTTCCGAAACAAATGTGTTTTCGTTCATTTTTGTATCCCCTTTCTCGTATTTATTAAATAATTATTAAATAGTATATAAATTAATATAGTACCTATTCTCTCTCATATCAATTTGTTTTGTCAATTTTGTCATGTACAACAAAATAACCTCTTATTTTTTAGTTGTTTTAGCCAAAAGAATCGCTTTATCTGTTCATTTTCCCGGAATTATGGTATAAATAATACTAGAAATTTGATTTTAAATGATTAGAAATCAGTGAGGAATATATAATATGAACCATAAAATAGCAATACTGGCGCCGAAGCATTTTTGCGACCACATCCAATTCATGCTTCAATTTTATCATTTGGATTTCTCTAAGAAATGCGAATTATATTTTTATGAATATCATCACCAAGATGAACTGGCACCGCTTTACGACAGTCTCTATGAAGAAATGGATGGATTCTGCGTAACCGGTGAGTTTTCCGTACAATTGCTAAAAGCGCTCGCTCACAAACCGAAAAAACCGGTTCAGAGTATTTCAGCAAAATCTACTGAATTTTTCAAAGAATTTTTTCGGCTATTAAACGAAAACAGAAGCCTGGATTTAAGCCGCATCGTAATCGATGCATTTTTGTGGGGCGGTGATTCTGCACCGAAAACAATCGATGAATTTATCATTACAGATAGACGTTTAGTTGACATCCGTAAAGACATGAAAAATCATATGACTACAGAACAGATTTTAAATTCTGAAAATCTTGTATTGGAAAACGCAAAAAAACTATGGGAATCCGGAGCAATAGACCATGTCGTATGTCGTCTCGCCTCTGCATACCCGTTATTGTGCGAAGCGGGTATTCCCTGTTCCTTTGTTTACCCTGCCAGCGATACAATTGTAGACGCTATCGAAATTTTAACAAACAGAATTTCATTAAAACAGATTGAAAAGGGGTTACCTGCTGTCATCTATATTACTTCAGAAGAATTGCAAAAAGATATCTTAAGCGGATTAAACACAAATGATTTTAATTTACAAAAAGCAATTTTGGAATTTGACAGAGAATATATGACCGGGTTTGTATTAAAACAGTCTATCAACGGATACGAAATTTATACAACAAAACAAGTCGTTCAAAACATTACTGACCATTTTACAAACTGCAGCCTCAGCAACTACATCTTGAGCCATTTCAATATGCAGACTCAAATCGGTTATGGAATCGGTCAGGATGTGATGCGCGCCCGTTACCACGCATTAGAAGCATGTTCCATTGCCAAAAATCAGAAAGAAAGTTATCTGATTATGGCTGACGGAAGTCTGATTGGCCCTCTAAACGCCAAGAACGTACTGAATGTTTCTAATTCCGCGAGTTCTTCTGTCATAGACGCCGCCGAAAAATCCGGCCTCGCCATCTCAACAATCCAACGTATTTTATCAGTGGAAGAATTGATGGGAACAAATGAACTCACAACACAGGACTTAGCTTCTTCGCTTCAGGTAACCGTTGCGAATGCCAATCGTTTCATGAATGCCATGGTTGCCGGCGGATGCGCCGAAATTATTTCAAAAAAGAAGAGCCACTCCAAGGGGCGTCCAAGCAGAGTATACCGGATTTTAATTCAAAAATAATAAGCTTCCGAAGGAGTTTCCTATCCTATAAAAATGGGAGTACGATACCATCTCTTGATATCCCTACTCCCATTTCTTTCTTAATTCTCAATATATTTTTGAATCGCTTTCGCAACGCCTTCTTCTTCGTTTGTAGCCGTAACATCCATCGCTGCCGCCTTCACATTCTCCAAAGCATTTCCCATCGCAATTCCAACTTCGGCCGCCTCAATCATTTCAATATCATTCTCACTATCACCAATCGCCATCACCTGTTCCATCGGAATATGCAGATAATCGGCTAGAAAAGTAAGCCCTGACGCCTTATTCGTTCCTGCTCTCGTAAATTCAAGATTTCCGAATCCTCCTTCTACCACATGGATATCCGGATTGCTCTGCAAGTATTCCTTCACCGGCTTACGATTAAAATAACCTCCTTCCGGAGCACTCTGGAAATTCAATGTTACTTTCTGAATCTTTGTAATATCTTCTTTCATATGCATCATAAAATTGTCCAGACCCTTTTGGTATCCTCGAAGCCAATCCTTTATATATTCCGGAAGCTCCAGATTATCCACATACGATTCGCATTCCAGCGGCATATAATGGGCTCCATCCACAAAGATTGTCATATAAACTTCTTTTTGTAGTATATACTCTAAAACCGGAATCAATTTTTCCTGGTCCATACATTCCTCAAACAACTGTTTTCTGTCTTTTGTGGCATAAACAGCGCTTCCGTTTCCCGTAACTACATAATCTATCGGAATCTCCTCTAACTGTTCCCAGGATATTCCATCATAATCTCTTCCGGATGATACTACAATCTGTACGCCCTGTTTCTGAATTCTGCAAAGAGCCTCTACAGAAGCTCTCGTAATATTTCCTTTTTCATTGAATAACGTACCGTCTAAATCTAACGCCAATAACCGGATTTTCTTTTTCTCAGTTGTATTCATTTTAATAAATTCCTCTCGTTTTATATTTCTTTATCCCTATTTCTTAAATTTATACTTTCCTTTTCCGTAACCGGATATCGCTTCAATCACATCTGCCTCTACCAAATTAGAAAGGAGCTTGGAAGCGCCAGAAGCTTTTAATTCCAGGAGTTCCATAACAGCGCTTCTTCCGAACACTCCGTCAAAACCAAACTTTTCAAAAAGTCTATGGATGTGAATCGTAGTTTTTATAGCGAAATCATTGCCTTTTTCAGAAAGTATACTTTCAATGTCCACTTTTCTGTTCTGAATGTCCACTTTCGCATTTTCAATGTCCACTTTCGCCTCTCCAATGTCTACTTTTTCTTCACTACAGAGTCCGCTTATATGAAGATTTCGATTGCGAAGCTCATGGTTCTCATTCAAAAGCAGATTCTCGAGAAACGCTTCAAGATATTCTGTTGTTTCGTGGATACCTTTTTGCAAGTTCGTATAATTCGCACGAACAAGCGCATTTCTGAAATACCACGCATTTTCTGCAAAAATATCATTGGTTACAGAGAAACCAAGTGTCCTCAAATATTTGATGAAAAATACCGCTGTTGCCCTTGTATTACCTTCGCCAAAGATATGGATTTGCCATAACCTTGAAATAAAAACAGCAAGATGATGGATAATCTCATCCACCGAAAGGCCTTTATAGCTAAAATCTTTTTCTTGCGAAAAGTCATATTCAAGAGTTGCTCTCAATCCCGAAGCGCTGCCGTAGAGTGGTCCTATGTCAAGATTTAGTACAAGTTAAAATGAGGTTTTCCTCATCTTAACC
>CAJJYZ010000040.1 GCA_905197485.1 uncultured Lachnospiraceae bacterium
CAAAAGCAAAAAGAGGGATGTGAAAAAACTCAATCGAGTTTTTTCACATCCCCTTCTATTACGAATCACATATACTATCCTGCGTTACTTGCTGCAATCTTCACCCTGCTCCACAAGTCGCCCATGATTTTCTTCGTCTCCTCGTTATACTCGAACACTTCATCATTCGGATTATCCGTTCTCGGAATATACGCGTCGATTCCTTCGTAATCGCCGCCCTCTCCGTAGATATCGTCCATAACTTCCTGATTCGAAGAAGTATATCCTACATAACTGGAGTTGTCATACGCTCCGGCATAATCGCTTGCAAAATTGATAAATGCATGCGCCAAATCCGGATTTTTCGCATTTTTCGGAATAACCATACCGTCGGACCAGAGGTTCGTTCCGTATTCCGGCATATAGTATCCCATGTCCTCATTCTCATCCATGACATACGTTGCATCTCCGGAATAGATAAGGCCAAGCGCCTTTCTTCCCTGCGCCATGTTGTCGATAATCTCATCCGTTACGATTTCCGTATCCATCGTCTCGACACATTTTACAAGCCACTCATAGGCTTCCTGGATTTCCTGCTCATTCGTCGTGTTCATGGAATATCCAAGGTCCTTTAACGCCATCATGAAAGAGTCTCTCTCGGAATCATAGAGGTACACATCCCCTTTATATTTTTCATCTAAGAAGATGCCGAATCCTTCTTCCTCCAAGTCTTTGATATCTACCTTATTCTTATCATATACGATTCCTACCGTTCCCCAGAAATACGGAACCGAATACTGATTTCCCGGGTCATACGGAAGATTCTTCACATCATCCGCCAATTTATCCAGACAATCCAGTTTGGAGTGGTCCAGCTTCTGAAGCATATCTTCCTCAATCAATCTCTGAATCATATAATCACTCGGAACGAGGATATCATACGGTTCTCCGTTTGCCACCTTGATATACATCTGCTCATTAGAATCAAAGTTCTCCATGACAACCTTCGCTCCGGTCTCCTCTTCAAAGTCCCCAATGATGTTTTCACCTGTATACTCGCCCCAGTTATAAATATGAAGCGTCTGTCCTTCAAACGGACGGTCTTTTTTGCCGCCGCCAAACTGTACAAAGCATACAACGAGAACTACTGCCAACGCTCCTGCCACTGCCGGAACCATACGATTTCTCTTGGCAATCACTTCCTTCTTTTTCCGTTTTGCCGCAAGAATCGGCGCAAGATTGATGACGAGAAGTACCAACGTAATGATGACAACTACCAGCGTGGAAATCGCATTGATACTTGGATTCACACGTTTGCTCATCGTATACACAATGATACTTAAATTCTTCACACCACCGCCGGTTACAAAGTAGGAAATGATAAAATCATCCACTGACATCGTAAACGCAATCAACGCACCCGAGATGATTCCCGGCGTAATCTGCGGTACAATGACTTTAATTAGCGCCTGCCAAGGAGTACATCCAAGGTCCATCGCCGCATCCGCAAGATTCGGGTCCAACTGCTTGATTTTCGGCATCACCGAAAGCATCACATACGGAATACAGAAGGCGATATGGGCAAGCAGCATGGTCGCATATCCTTTTTCAATCTTAAAAGTAATGAAAAGGAGCATGAAGCCGATGGCCGTTACAATCTCCGGATTCATCATCGGAAGATTGTTCACCTGCTCCATCAGGTTCCGCACAATCTTCTTGGATTTACTCAGTCCGATAGCGGCAACCGTTCCCACGACTGTGGAAATGACCGTCGCCAGAATCGCAACACTAAACGTCGTATAAAGCGCCTCCATCATATCCTGGGATTCCAGCATATGCTGATACCATCGAAGAGAAAATCCTGTAAACTTCGTCAAAGATTTCCCGTCATTAAACGAGAAAATAATCATGTATAAAATCGGAAGATAGAAGAATATAATCATCAAAATCATCAAAATCTTCCCAAAAATTCTGTTGTTCTTTTTCATGATGATTATGCCTCCTTTCCACCCTGATTATGAATCTCTACTTTTCTTACTGCCATCATAAGAAGCATCATAATGATTGCCATAATCATGGAAATCGCACTTCCGAAGTTCCACTCTCCTACGGTGATAAACTGATTCTCAATCATATTTCCGATTAAGAAATACTGTCCGCCTCCGAGAAGTTTCGGGATGAAGAAGGAACTGACTGCCGGAAGGAACACAAGCGTAATTCCGTTGATAACGCCCGGAAGAGATAGCGGAAGCGTTACTCTTCGGAACGTCTGAACCGGATTGGCTCCAAGGTCTGCGCTCGCCTCCAGAAGGGAATTATCCATCTTACTAAGGGACGTCTGAATCTGCAGAATCATAAACGGAAGGAAGTTGTACACCATACCGAGAAGTACCGCTCCCTCTGTATAGAGAAGCTCCTGATTCCCCAATCCGAAAATCCGAAGAATCTGTTGGATAAATCCGTCCTCGCTTAAAAGCCCAATCCATGCATACGTTCTTACAAGCATGTTAATCCACATCGGAATCGTGATGCATAACACTAAGATGTTCTGCACTTTCTCTTTGCTTCTGGCAATAAAGTATGCCACCGGATATCCGAGAAACAGACAGATAATCGTCGTTTTCACTGCAATCAAGAGTGAACGCCAAAGAATCAGCAAAAAGTCCGGGTCGGTAAAGAACTTGATGTAATGCTCCAGCGTAAAGGAAAATGTCATAATGCTGTTCCCATGTTTCATCACAGAATACACCGCGATAAGCCCCATCGGAAGAACAAGCATCAATAACGCCCATACGATATACGGGATTGCAAGCTGTGAAAATTTCTTCATCTTAGTATCCCGCCTTCGACATGACATGGATGTCTTCCGGGAAGAATGTCAGTCCGACCTCCTGACCCTCTTCCGAATAGTCTGTCGTATGAATCTTGAACTCACGTCCGGTTGTCCAGAACGTTACCTTGTAGATGCCTTCCTTGATATCTTCCGCATCAAAGTCATAGTCTACGCTCAAATCTACGCTCTGTTCCTCATCGCTTAACTTCCAAGCCTGCGCGTTCGCCCAAGTTTTGATATCTGTGTCAAGCGCCTGGGACTCCTGAAGCTCATCCACCGTCTTGAAGAAGTTGAACGCCATGACCGCCTCATTCGCCTTCTCATTCTTCACAACCGGCTGGTCTACGACGAAAATCGTACGCTCGATGCTCGTTCCTTTCGCCGTTGTAAATACGACCGGATACTGTCCCTCTTCTTCGGAAAGTTCGTATTCCACTTTCGCAATCGAAATGAATTCATCACTTGCCACTTCCCATGCCTGGGCGTTAGATAATGCGATAATCTCTTTGTCATCCAATTCTTTCACATCATCGATATCCACATAGAAATCGTTGGCGCTGATTTTCTCTGTTCCGTCATCACTCGTCACATCGTGGTTACGAATGACACGCATGTTTACGCTCACACTCGTTCCCGGAACCGTCTCCACCATAATCTCATAGTGTACCCCTTTGAAGAGAACGCTCAATACCTCTCCCGTCAGTTTTCCGTCTTTTACATCTACGATGTCGATATCTTCCGGACGGATAACCACATCTACCTTTTCGTTTTCTTTGAATCCGTAATCGACACAGTCAAATGTAACATCATCAAATTTCACTTTATAATCGTCTACCATCACACCCGGCAAGATGTTGCTCTCCCCGATGAAGTTTGCAACAAAACGGTTGGACGGTTCATTGTAAATGTCCTGCGGCGTTCCAATCTGCTGAATCTCTCCATTCTGCATAACGACGATTTTATCCGACATCGTAAGCGCTTCTTCCTGGTCATGCGTTACGAAGATGAACGTAATTCCAACCTCCTGCTGGATTCGTTTCAACTCGTACTGCATCTCCTTGCGAAGTTTCAGGTCAAGCGCCGCCAGCGGCTCGTCCAGAAGCAGAACCTTCGGTTCATTTACAAGCGCTCTTGCAATCGCGACACGCTGCTGCTGTCCACCGGATAACAACGTCGTATTCTTGTCCTCATAGCCCTCCAGACCAATCAGCTTCAACATCTTCATGACTTTCTGCTCGATGACGTCTTTGCTGACCTTCTTAATCTTCAGACCAAACGCAATGTTCTCATACACGCTCAGATGCGGGAACAGCGCATATTTCTGGAAAACGGTATTAAGCTCACGCTCATATGGCGGCTTCTCACTGATTTCCTCACCGTCAAAAATCACTTTTCCTTCATCTGCCTGCAAAAATCCCCCAAGGATTCGAAGTAACGTTGTCTTACCGCAGCCACTCGGTCCCAACAATGTCACAAATTCATTCTCATAAATATCCAGGTTTACTCCTTTTAACACAACCTGTCCGTCAAAACTTTTCACGATATCGCGAAATTCAATCAACTTCTTTTCTTCCATCTCACATCTCCTCTCCATCATCAGAACATTGGAGGGGTTGTAATCCACAACACTTTCGCCTCCGTATTTCCATGATTGTATAAGTAATGACTCTTCTGTCCATCCAGATAAAAAGTCTCTTTTGCTTTCACCTTATACTTCTCGTTCCCCCGCACAATCGTAATACTGCCTTTCAGCACATAGCCGAATTCTTCTCCCTGATAGGAAGACATCACATGGCTCTTCTTATGCGGATGAATCGTCAAAAGTATCGGCTCCATCTGATTTTTCTGGGCGTTCGGTATCACCCATTCAATCGTATAATCATCCTGCACATCTTCGAAAAAATCCTGGGTAGAGAACACCACTTTCCTCTCCGGTTCTTCATGGAAGAACTCCGACAGGTTACTTCCCAACACTTCCAGTATATCCTCCAAAGTCGCAATACTCGGCGTCGTCAGGTTCCTCTCTACCTGGGATAAAAATCCCTTCGTCAGTTCGCTTCGCGATGCCAGGTCGCCTAAGGTCAGGTCATTTTTCAGACGCAATTCCTTAAGCTTCTTTCCGATATCCACACCCGTCCCTCCTTCTCTTATAAGTTTTCTAATACTATACTTTTTGTTAAAATTTATCGAACGTTTTTATTATACATAAAATGTCAAAAAAATCAATAGTTTACAACAAAAAACAAACACTTTGTTCTCTAACATTAAACAAAGTGTTTGTTTTCATTAAACTATATATCCCTTTACCCTCATTCTCTTTTCATTTAGTTAAATGACTGTTCCGTTCTTTCAATAATCTCATCCTGTAATGCTTTGCTTAAGTTGCGGAAGTGGTCGCTGTATCCTGCCACACGCACAATTAAGTCTTTGTACTCATCCGGATGTTTCTGCGCCTGGATAAGTGTCTCCCTGTCGATAACGTTGAACTGAATATGGTGTCCATCCATGTTGAAGTAAGAACGAACTAAGTTCGCCATGTTATCGAGACCTTCTTCACCCTTTACAACGCTTGGTGTGAACTTCTGATTCAGGAGCGTTCCGCCTGTTCTTAAGTGGTCCATCTTCGAGCATGATTTGATTACCGCTGTCGGTCCATGTGTATCGGCTCCTTTTTCCGGAGAGATACCTTCGGATACCGGTTTCTGTGCGAGACGTCCGTTCGGGCTTGCGTTCATCACTTCCCCGAAGTATACGTGACATGTTGTCGGAAGCATGTTGATACGGTATGTACCACCCTTCATGTTCGGTCTTCCTGTTACTGTCTTCTGGTAGAAGTTAAATACGTCTTTCATGATGTCATCTGCGTAATCATCATCGTTTCCATACTTCGGAGTCTTATTGCGGACTAAGTTTGCAATCATATCGTAGCCTTCGAAGTTGTGCTCCATCGCTTCCATCAGTTCTTCCATCGTGAACTTCTTCTCATCAAATACGTTGTATTTAATCGCTGCAAGGGAGTCTGTGATTGTTCCGATACCAACACCCTGTAAATAGTTTGTGTTATATCTAGCGCCGCCTGCATTGTAATCCTTTCCTTTGGAAATACAATCGTTTGTAATAACAGAAAGGAATGGCGCCGGCATATACTCTGCGTAAATCTTCTCGATTACGTTACTTCCTTCAATCTTGATATCTACGAGATATTCTATCTGTTTCTTGTATGCGTCGAATAATTCCTCGTAGGATTTGAAGTCTTTCGCGTAACCAAGCGGGAGACCAATCTGTTTCTTACTTACGATATCGTAACCATTGTATAAGGTAAGTTCTAAGATTTTCGGTAAGTTGAAGTATCCTGTTAAGATATATGCCTCGTTACCGAACGCACCTGTCTCTACACATCCGCTTGTACCGCCACGTCTCGCGTCCTCGATTGTCTTTCCCGCGTTCAAAAGCTCCTGGATAATCGCTTCTGTGTTATAGAAAGCAGGCTGTCCCCATCCTTTTCTGGAGATTTCACACGCACGTTTCAAGAATTTCTGCGGTGTTTTCTTACTAATCTGTACGTTGGAGCTTGGCTGCAATAACTTCATCTCGTCCATACAGTCTAAGATTAAGTAGCTGACATCGTTGACACCGTTCTCGCCTTCCGGTGTGATACCGCCTGTGTTGAAGTTCGCGAAGTCTGTGTATGTTCCACTTTCTTTTAATGTAACACCTACCTTTGGCGGAGCCGGCTGGTTGTTGAATTTTACCCATAAGCACTCTAATAATTCCAATGCTTTTTCATCATCTAAAATTCCTTCTTCTGTATCTTTTAAGTAGAATGGATTCAAGTGCTGGTCAAAACGTCCCGGACTGTATGCGTCCCATGGGTTCAGCTCTGTTGTAACTCCAAGGTGCACGAACCAGTACATCTGAATTGCCTGCCAGAATGTCTGCGGTGCGTGAGCCGGTACAACATCACAGTTCGCCGCAATCTGTAATAACTCAGCTTTTCTTGTCTCATCTGTCTCTTTCTCTGCTAACTCTCTTGCATAAGCCGCATATCTTTCACCAAGAATCATAATCGCATCACAGCAGATTTCCATGGCATTTAACTGGGATTTCTTATCAAACGCTTCTTTATCATTTAAGAAATCAAGATTATTTCTTGCTTCAATGATATCGTTCTTGTAATCTAAGAAACCTTTTTTGTAAATCTTCTCAGAACCAACCGTATGCCCCGGTCCTCTCTGCTCCATGAACTCTGTAAAAATACCTGCCGCATATGCATTCTTCCACTCTTCTGTCATGTTCTCAAGGATTTTGTGACGAATCGAACGTTTTTCCCAGAATGGGATAATCTTCTCTTCCTGTAATTTCAAATCCTCATCTGTTACGCGGAAATAAATCAAATCTCTCGCATTCATAATCTTCATGTCTTCTACCGTATGACAGCAAAGCTCCGGAAAAGACGGCGCCGCCTGTGGTCCGTCTCCCTTCTCACCAACAATCAGTTCCCCGTCGTTGATACAAAGCGTCTTGTTTTCCATAAAATGTTTAAAAGAAAGCGCGCGAAGCTCCGGTACGGACACGCTTCCTTCATACATCATATAAGCATCTGTCTCAAGGTTCGCACGTTCCATGTAAATGTGCGGTTCTGTTTCAAGGCTCTGTTTTCTGAGCTTCCTGATTCTTTCGTTCATTCCTCTTTCCATTTTATTAACCTCCTATTTTTGTATTCTGGAATCCATGTTTCTGGAATGTTTCTTTCAAGGCTTCCATATAATCATTGCTCGGAACATAGAACTCCTCGCCTTTATATTTTTCATCTAATCTCTCATACTTACTGCTTGCAATGTCATGATATGGCAATAAGTTTACCTGGGCAACCGCGATTTGATTCTCCTTTAAATAAGAAAGGATTGCTTCCATCTCCTCATCGTTGTCATTCACACCGCCGATGACCGGGATTCGAATGTAGATTCTCGCCCCGTTATCACTGATATATTTCAGGTTGTCAAGAATCAGCTGATTGCTCTGTCCCATATATTTCTGATGTTTCTCATCGTCCATCAGCTTGATATCATATAAAAATGTATCCACATACGGAAGTACCGCTTCAAAATTCTTCTGCGGCGCGTATCCGCATGTATCAATCGTAATATTGAATCCTTTTCTCTGCAGCTTTTTCAGAAGCTCTACCATATACTCCATGTCTTGTGCCATGGCTTCACCGCCGGATAACGTTACCCCGCCGTAAGATTCCTCATAGAACATATAGTCTTTTTCAACTTCCTTCACCAGTTCCTGCACTGTATACTGCTTTCCTACCACTTCTCTCGCGTTATTCACACAGAAATCCACGCATTTCCCGCACGCTTCGCATTTGCTGCGGTCGGTACACTGCTTACAATCTTCCATATGAATCGCATGGTGCGGGCACGCATGCTCACACGCTGTACATCCGGTACATTTTTCCGGATTAATCATCGGCTCCGGAGCAAAACTCTGACTCTCCGGATTGTGGCACCACCAACAATTCAGATAACATCCTTTGAAAAAAACCGTTGTACGGATTCCATCTCCGTCATGGACGGAAAATCTCTGGATATTTATCACATTCGGTATTCTCATGATGACCTCCATTTTCATCTACATGAAATTTTTCTCTTGTTTTTTCATTATATCACATTGATATTATTTTGTCATGCCTTTTTTCCTCTTTTCTGTCTTATTTTCTTTCCATTTTTCTTGACAAAACGAAACTCTTAGTGATATTATAATGATATCAAATAAATATTACTTCAAATATTTGGAGGTGTTCTTATGGAAGAAAAAATTTTAAAAGGGAAAAAGACAGGTTTTCCTATGTTACTCCTGTTCCTGGGACTTTATGCCGGAGCGGTTCTCCTTACCGTATTCTCTGCAATCGAAGTCGATAAAGACCTGCAAGTTTTCGGACATGTAACATTCTTGTCCGCTCTGCTTCTTACTATCGGCATTATCTGGTGCGTCATCGGATGGATTCCCTTCTGTGGCCTGAAGATTTTAAAACCACAGGAAGCGCTTGTTCTTACGCTCTTTGGTAAATATGTGGGGACATTAAAAGGCGACGGATTTTATTATGTCAACCCATTTTGTTCCAGCGTGAACCCGGCAGCCAAGACGAGATTAAGCCAAAGCGGTGATGTGAAGACAAACACTCTCTCCGCCGCGGCGAACGCGGCCGCTGCAGACGGCAAAGGAAACCGTATCTCATTAAAAGTAATGACTCTGAATAACAGCCGTCAGAAGATTAACGACTGTCTCGGCAATCCGGTAGAAATCGGCATCGCAGTCATGTGGAGAGTTGTCGATACCGCAAAAGCAGCGTTCAACGTAGACAACTACAAGGAATACTTATCTCTCCAGTGCGACAGCGCGCTTCGCGATATTGTCCGTATCTACCCGTACGATGTCGCTCCGAATGTAGATACAACCGGAGACGGTATCGCAGACGAAGGAAGTTTACGTGGTTCCAGCGAAACCGTCGCAGCCCGAATCAAAGATGAGATTCAGCAGAAGGTTACGGATGCCGGTCTGGAAATCATCGAAGCGCGCATCACTTACCTGGCTTACGCATCTGAAATTGCAGCCGTCATGTTACAGAGACAGCAGGCCTCTGCCATCATCGATGCAAGAAAGATGATTGTAGACGGCGCTGTCGGCATGGTAGAGATGGCTTTGGAACAATTAAACGAAAAAGGTGTTGTAGAACTTGACGAAGAACGGAAAGCTGCCATGGTTTCCAACCTGCTCGTCGTGCTTTGCGGCAACCACGACACACAGCCAATCGTAAATACAGGAAGTCTGTACTAATGGCAGAGGGAAAGAAGAAACAGGTTCCCCTCCGTCTCTCGCCGAAACTATACAATGCCATCGCCGCATGGGCAGAAGATGATTTTCGTTCGATTAACGGGCAGATTGAATATCTTCTGACAGAGTGTGTCAGACAACGAAAAAAGAACGGAAAATATGTTTCGGATGAAATCGACGTACCGCCGGAACTTGACATTCATTAAAGAGGTGACCAATCATGGATACAAACGCAATCATTGGATTACGAATCAAAAATTTAAGAAACGAAAAAAAATATACGTTAAAATACGTCAGCGAGAATACCGGACTGTCTATCGGATTTCTCTCCCAGTTGGAACGCGGCATGACAAGCGTCGCCATCGATTCCCTGGCGAAGATTTCCAAAGTCCTGGATGTGGAACTCTCCTCTTTTTTCAATATGGAAAGTAAGACAAAAGATTGCCACATCATGCGCCGCTACGAGCACAAACCAAATGTTGTCAATCCAGAGATTGTGCAATATTCACTCACAAATAATGTGGCAGATTTCGACCTTCTGCCGCGGCTCGTCACCGTCACGCCGGCACACCAGGACGAAAGTCTGCTGGAACTCTACACACATGGCGGCGAAGAATTCATCTATATATTAGAAGGAATCCTGACGCTTCAGATTGAGGACGAACAATTTCTTCTCTATCCGGGCGATTCGGCACACATTCATTCCAACGTTCAGCACAATTGGAAAAACGAGACGAACAGCGTCGTTCGTTTCCTGACTGTTCATACGCCAAACCCATTCAAGCGTCAGTCCTGATTGCCAATCGTTGGACTGTGAAGAAATAATTGTACAATTCGCCACTTCTATGCTATAATGATAATAGTTTGAAATCGGAAATCGAAATGGAGGCATTTTCTATGGGATTTTTAGTATGTGTAATAGGAATTAGCATTATCGCTGCCATCGTCGCAGCAGTTGTTTCTTCTTCTACCGGAGCATTAATCGGAGCAGAAGAATTTGACGATGAGGATTAAGAACTACAGATAGGAAGAGATGTGAGTATTCACATCTCTTTTTCTCACTTTACAGATTTTTACTTTGAAAGGAGATATTCTGATGGAAGCTACTCAAAAAGAAACGTTACAGCACCAATCACGTCGAAAGCAAACCGCCCTTTTCAGCCTTTTGATTGTGCTGGCCGCCCAGGTGAACCTGGATGTTTTCACCAACAACTTCCTTGTGTCGATTGGTATTTTGCTATTTCCCGTATTCGTGTACCTTTTTCAGGAGATTCCGCTGATACCAATCACACTCTTCTCCGGAACCGGCGTCTTCCTGTCCCGTTTTCTCATCTACGGACTCCAATCTGGATTCCACACAGAACATCTGATGGACTTTTTCCCAGAGTTCGTCTTCTACCTGAGTTACGGAACCGCTTCATATCTCTATTTTAAAAGAAGCGATTACAAACTTCAGGGAAGGAACTGGCCTTTGTTCTTCCTCCTGATGGATTACGGGGCAAACTTCATAGAACTATTTCTTCGTCTCGGACTTGGAGCCTTAACTTTGAAGATGCAGCTTAACATCATCATTGTAGCCGCCATCCGAACCTTGATTCTCTGGCTTGTCATCCGCGGACTCGGACATTACAAATTCACGTTGCTCAGCCAGGAACATGCCAACCGATATGAACGACTCATCCTGCTCATTTCCAAATTGAACAGCGAGGTTATCTGGATGAAGAAAAACACCGCTCTCATCGAGGAAACGATGGCCCGCTCCTACCAGTTGTTCTCGGCAATGCAGGAAAAAGAAGTGGAACCGGCTCTTTCCCAGGATGCGCTTACAGTCGCCAAGGATATCCACGAAATCAAGAAAGAATATCTCCTGATTCTTCGCGGTATCTCAGAAGCATTGGACTTGAACCTGCAAGACGGAGGGATGCATCTGAACGACCTTCTCTTTCTTTTGGAGAACACACTTGCCTCCACCGCTCAAGGACAGGGAAAAACTTTGACATTTACCAAGGAATGTACCGGAAACCTGTTTACCGACAAGCATTACTTCCTTCTCTCCATCTTCCGCAACCTGTTTACCAACGCGTTGGAGGCGAATGAAGACGGCAATGTTGAACTTCATTTTATGCAAAAAGAAGAGGCGGATGATTATCTGTTTCTCATTCAAGATAACGGTCCAGGCATTCCACCGGAAAATCTGCCGTTTATCTTTTCGCCCGGATTCTCCACAAAGATTAATTTCAATACCGGTGAGGTGAATCGGGGACTCGGTTTGAATCTCGTGAAAGATATGATTGAGAATCAATTCCATGGAAATATTTCCGTAGAATCCACGCCCGGCAGCACTACATTTTCTATCCGTATTCCAAAATCAGAACTGGAGGTGTCTGAATGAAATTCTATCTAATTGATGACGACCAGAATGTTTTAAACATCTTAAAACTCATTATCAAAAACAGAGCGTTGGGAGAAATATGCGGCACAAGCCTGAATCCTTCCGACGCTTTCGAAGACTTGCAATATATCCACCCGGATATCATCATCGTTGACTTACTCATGCCAATCATGGATGGTATCAGTTTCGTAAAGAAAGCTGCGCCTCTCTATCCGGATGTGGCATTCATCATGCTCTCTCAGGTGGCGGCAAAAGATATGATTTCCTCCGCTTATGAAAGCGGAATCGAATTCTTTATCCAGAAACCGATTAACAGCATTGAAGTAGAAAACGTCATCCGGAACGTCTCTCAGAAGGTCACGATGCAACGAGCCATCGGAGAAATGCAGAATCTGTTCATGAACCAGATGCAACAGCTAAATCCAAAGAAAGAAGCTGCTGAAGATACCAAAAGTTCCCACATCGAGAAAACACAGGATATCCTGCAAAAACTCGGTATCATCGGAGAAATCGGAAGCAAAGATATCATCAGCATCGTGGATTACATGATTACCCATCGTGATACGGTTGCCGACGCCACACTCACCGAACTATGCAGCCACTTCAGCGATAACCCAAAATCCATGGAACAACGAATCCGCCGGACGGCAAACAGCGCCATGGTGAATCTGGCGAATCTCGGAATCGAAGATTACTCTAACGATACGTTTATCGAATATTCCAATACTCTGTTCAACTTCGAACAGGTGCGAAGAGAGATGGACTACATTCGCGGCAAAGTAGACAAAGGTGGAAACGTAAAAATCCGAAACTTTTTAAACGCCCTCGTCTCATATTGTTACAAATAGTTTCGTCACTTTTACCAAAAAACAAAAAAGTTTGTTTCAAATTTGACACGATTTGAAACTTTTTGAAACTTCACATATATAGTCTCTTCATCAGGAACACTTACCTAGCGCGGGTACAAATAAAAGATGAGGAGACTATTTTTATGATGACAATTATTTCAGGAGTAGGATTACTACTATTGACACTCGCCGGATTTTCATTATTCAGCACAAAAGCACCAAAAGGCTCTGAAGCGATGTCCGGTATGGCGAACGCAGCCATTGCAACCTTTTTAATCGAAGCGGTTCACAAATACATTACCGGTGATTTGCTGAATCTCGAATTCTTCCAGACACTCGGCGCTACAAGCGGAAGCTTAGGCGGTGTGGCCGCCGCAATCTCCGTTCCACTCGCAATGGGTGTCAATCCGGTACTCGCCGTCGTAGCCGGTGTAGCTGTCGGCGGATACGGAATCCTCCCGGGATTCATCGCCGGATATGCGGTCGGATTAATCGCCCCGGTTATCGAGCGGAAACTTCCAACCGGTCTGGACGTCATTGCCGGAGCCCTTATGATTGCACCGCTCGCAAGAATTATCACAATCTTAGTAGACCCTGCCGTCAATGCAACGCTTGTAAAAATCAGCGGTACTATCTCCGCGGCGGCTGACCAGTCCCCTCTTGTGATGGGATTCCTTCTCGGCGGTATCATGAAAATGATTTGTACTTCACCGCTTAGCTCTATGGCGCTCACAGCCATGTTAGGACTCAACGGGCTTGCAATGGGAATCGCAGCCATCGCATGCGTCGGCGGTTCCTTTACAAACGGAATCATCTTCCACCGTATGGGATACGGAGATAAAGGCAACGTTATCGCCGTTATGCTGGAGCCATTGACACAGGCAAACATCATTACGAAGCATCCGATTCCGATTTACGGTTCCAACTTCTTTGGCGGCGGACTTTCCGGTATCGCGGCGGCAGCTTTCGGTATCGTCAACAATGCCCCTGGCACTGCCTCCCCAATTCCTGGACTTCTTGCACCGTTTGCATTCAACAATCCGCTCAATGTAGTCGGCGCCCTCGCATTCGCTGTAGCAGGAGGATGCCTTGCAGGATTTGTAGGAAGCATTGTATTTAAGAAGTTAGAAGAAAAAGCAAGAAAAACAAAACCAGAATCCGAAGCTTCCCTCGGTAACGTACAGTTTGAATCATAATTCCATTTCTTCAAGAAATAAAATACCTGATTTCGGACACCATGTATCTGAAACCAGGTATTTTATTATTCTTTGCTCTCTCTTTTTTCTTCTTTTTCGTATTTTCCGTAATACTTCCCGTAGTATTTCCCGTAATGTCTTCCACGTGTTGTCCGTTTTACTTTCGTCAAAACAGCTCCAATGACCGGACAGCCTGTGTTCTCCAGTTTTTGCTTCACATCCTGTGCAAAACGATATTTGATACTCTCTGATTCTAAAACAAGAATTGCGGCATCTGCTTTTTTCGCCAGAATCGCCGCGTCTACAACAAGTCCCAGCGGCGCAGAATCGATGATGATGTAATCGTATACGTTGCGAAGAGCTTCTAGCATCTTGTCAAAGGCTCCTTCCGACAAAAGTTCTGTCGGATTCGGCGGAATCGGTCCTGCCACAATCATATGAAATCCACGAATGTTTGTCGCATAAAGCACATCGGAAAGTCCTGCCTGTCCGGATAAGAGATGAGAAAGCCCCTTCTCTGGTTTCATGCCTTCTATCTTCTCGATAACGACACTCTTTCTCAAATCCGCATCAATCAGAAGCACCTTCTTCTTCAATTCCGCGAGGGAACGTGCCAGCTTCATCGATACGCCGGATTTTCCCTCTCCCTGCACACAGCTTGTGACTAACAGAACCTTCTTATCGCTTCCAGAAAACTGGATATTGGTTCGAAGCGTATTAATTTCTTCATTCATGGCATAAGAATACTCTTCCATTACAAGATTAATTCTATTCATACTTTCTAAATCCTTTCCGCCAGAATCATTCCCGGATTATGTACGAAAATCCTCCGGGCAAATGCCGGCCCTTTCTTTTTCTCAATGTATTGTCTGCACCTGTCAAAATCAGGCGCCCGTTTCTTCATATCGTGTGCATCTGTCGCTATAAAATCAACCATATCTTCCGCCAGCAGCTTCTTGCATATTCTCTTATATCGGAACCCATGCTGCCCGTAGACTGCCCCGCTTGTCACCTGAAGCTTCGCGCCAAGTCTCAGCACTTCCTCCACGCAATCCAGGTCTTCTGCCAGGGCAGGATAGCGTTCTCCATGAGCGATAATCGGTCTGAATCCTTTTACGGACAAATCATAAACCGTCTTTCGAATTCTCGCATAATCATCCCGATGTGAAAACTCTACAAGCACATATCCGGAACCTGCCATCGTCGGTTTCACTCCGCGCATCAAAAGCTCTGCCATATTGGAATCTCTGTACATCTCACATCCCAAATGCAAAGAGACGCCCGTTTTCATCTTCTCATTCACTTCCAAAAGCCGTTCAAACTTCTGTCGAATCACACTCTGCTCTGTCTCGAATAAACCCACGCGGTAATGGGGCGTCAGGATGATATGATTCACGCCTTGACTTTTCTCCGCCCGTATCATCTCGACAGCCATCTTCTCTGTCCTTGCACCATCATCTACTCCGGGAAGAATGTGACAATGCATATCCACTATCCCATGCATATCGTTTCTCCTCCGCCACTTTGCATCATTCGAAAAAATATCTTCCTGACACGCACCGTCAAGAAGATATTTCCCAGTCATTATCTAGCTTTTTTCTTACCAAGAGCTACAAATCCGATAAATGCAACTGCTCCGATTGCAATCGCTGCCGGAACAACCATACCCATACCTGTTCTCGGCGCTTCTGTACTTGTAGAACCAGTCGGTGACATCGTATCTTTATCAATGACAAATGCTACCGGTGAAAGGCTTGTAAATGTCGCTGTAATTGTTCCTTCTCCAGCTTTGCTCTTCACAACTTCCCATTCACTTCCTGTATAATGAAGAACTTCCACTCTTGTCTCAGATGTTACACCAGCCGCTTTGAATGTAATTGTTACCGGGAACTCTGTTCCTTCCGGTACAGTTACGTCTTTCACATCGACAACTTCCATACCTTCTGTCACTTCAATTCCTGCTGCTCTTAAAACATCCTTAAATGTCTTGCGAATGTTCTCGATAAGACTCTTATCCTCTACTTCTCTGAGTGTTGCCTTTACAGCGTTTCCATTTTTATCAACCGCATTTGTTATCTCTGTCACAACTCCGTTAATCTCCGGTGATTCTCCGGCTGCAAAAGCTGTTATCCCCATCATACACGAAAGCACTGTTACCAATACTAAACTTGTAAGTTTCTTCATCTCATATCTCCTCCTATCATTTCACTTAAATACATGCATATTCTATCATATTTACACTTTTTTGTAAAACAGTTTCACCAACAAATCATATAATTTCTCATCATCTACATGAAACTCGTCATGCTTCTCTCCTGCAACGACTTCCCCCGGCACGCGTTCAATATTCGGTGCGCTGTCATAGGTTGCCAGCTTATCTACCTCGCCCGTCGACAAATCTGTCACCATATACGGCTTCGCATCGGAAAGTAACTTGTTATACAGATTCTTGTCCTCCTTTAGGCGCTCCGGTATCTGTACCGCTGCCGCCTCTATGACTTGGCGCTGTCGTTCCATACGGTCGTTATTGCTTCCAGTCACAGTAGTATCACGATATCTGACATACTTCTCCGCCAATTCCCCTTTTAGAAGAACTGTTGCTCCTTTTTCAAATGATGGGTCAATCATCGTGTAATCTTCCGGAACCGTAACTTCGATTCCTCCAATCGCATCACTCACCGCTGCGATACCATCAATATTCAATGATACAAACGATTGTATCGGAATACCATATAAGAGTTCCGATACTTTCTCTTTTGTCAAAAGACAGCTCTTCTTCTCACCGTCTCCATACGCATATTGTATCGCAATCTGTGCTTCTTCCTTCGCAATCCGTTCTCCATCCATATCATAGACATCCACGTCCACCATCGAATCTCTCGATATCTGAAGTGTCTGTATCGTCTTCCTAGATGTATCTAAGATAAACAACATCAAAACGTCTGACTGTCCACCACGCCCTGCATACTCTTTGACTTCCACTTCCTCCGTGTTATCCACACCCATGAAAAGAATGGTCTTCAAATCCGTATTGTATCGATAGCGCTCTCCCTTGTACGTGATGGTCTCAAAGCCAGCCTCTTCGTTCATCTGTGCTTCTTCTGTCAAAGCCTCCCGGCTTCTATGATTACATAGCACAAAAATCGCAATTCCACAAACTACAAGAGCAATCGCACTAATGATTACTACTCTCTTTTTTTTCTTCATCTGTAAGCACTGCTCCTACTATAAATCTCTTATCTCTCTCTGTCTTAATACAAGTACTAAGCGTAAGAATCCGGTCTTCTGTCGTCACCGGAATGTCTTCCCGTATACTATTTCCCATATTTCTTGACTGGAAAACCGAATCCAGGAATTCCTGCCGATGGGATTCCTTCGTGAAATCAAATGTATTCAATATATGCCTGTCTTCATATACGACTGCCGCAAAAATAGTATACACTCTCTTGGCATCCGGCGTATATACGATAATCTCCGGATGTTCCTTCAGATATTCCATATCTTCATATTCATGCAATCCGCGAAACATTGTTCCATTCGGTACATTATGCCCATACATTACCGTATTGAAATCAGAAAAATCCTTCGCCGTCTGAAGTTCCGTATAGATGGAACCGATGGACCCCGGCTCTCCATCTGCCGTATGATTCAAATAAAAACCATCATCGAATCCATGCTGTAAAACCGGATAATCAATCTTCGTTCCCGGAATCTGAATCCACGCATAGATATCCGGATTCATCTCCTGAAGCTTCTGAAAATCTACCGGTATCTCCACCTCTTTCACCGGGACATCTTTCGGCTTCTCATCTTCTACTTTCTCTGCATTCGTCTGAAGATTCTTATAGAGTTCTCCGTCCTTTTTCTCCTGTATAAAATAAAACACAAGGAATCCAGCCGCACACACAAATGTAATCACGCATAAGATTCGAAGAATCTTCCTCACTGTATCTTTCATAAATTATCCTTCAGCTCCCTGATTAATCCGCCTTCTCTGTCTGCTTTCCTTTGTATCCGGAAGAGCTGCAAGAACATTGATTCCCAAATACTTTCTCACATCTTCTTCATTCTTAATTGTATCATCCATAAAATAAAGCAAAATAATGACTGCTGCTGCAATAGCAAATCCTGCAAGTCCGCCGACTGCCACATTCTTCATCAGATTCGGACTAATCGGCGCTACGGGCTCTAATGCCTTCTCCACAATCGAAGGCTTCTCCATATTCATAACGGTTACAACGCGATCCGACATCTCTTCCGCCAATGTATTCGCCAAGAGTTGTGCATACTTCGCATTCGCATTTCTCACATTAATTTTCAGGAAATGCGTACTCTCCTGTGTCTCAACCGAAACTCCCTCTGCAAGCTCTCCTATACTCACTTTCTCTTCTAATCCGGCTCTTGCAATCGTATTCTTCAGCGTTGTTCTACTCTTCGCAATTTCAACATAATCCGGAGATACTTGTGCACCCAATTGTAATTCCCCAACAGAAATCGTGTCTCCACTTAATATATATATGGTAGCCGTTGCCTGATACATCGGAGTTATCATAAACTTTGTATAGACAGCCATTCCCGCTGCTCCAATACAAAAACAAAGTATTATAATCCATACTTTCTTCCAAAGCACCCCTATAATTTCCAATAAATCAATTTCCATGCTTTCATCATTTTGTTTCTCCAGCATATTTCATCTCCCATTTCTTTATCTTTTTCCAAATTCCTGCTTTTTATACTAGCATGCCATACTTAGAAAATCAATGAAAAATTGTGTCAAATTTCTTGTAACGGCAAACCAGAATATTCTGCCACCTTCTCTATCAGCATATTGACTTTTTTCAATTGTCTACTTCAATCTTCATGCATTTTCCCTAGTGGTCGAGGAAACACTATGTTAAAAATTCCGAGAAATACTCCTAATGATCTTTAATAAGCCGCCTTTTAAACGCAGTAAATGCTGAATTATTGTAAGCGATGAATAACAACACGGGTATCCAAACCAGGGAACCCTAAATTGGCAGG
>CAJJYZ010000041.1 GCA_905197485.1 uncultured Lachnospiraceae bacterium
TGCAGAATGATGTATAGTATTTGCGAGAGGCACCTTCTTTCGTAAATGTTGCAAATGTTTGTTTGAGCACTTTCATTATACAACATCTGGAATCGAAGTGTCTTTCTTTTATGCAAAATCACGAACTTGCTCATTTATAGTAAAAAACTAAAATATTCATCGAATGCCAATTATATTATTTTCCGGGATATAGATTTATCGCAGGGAGAGTATTCCAATGGGGAAGATGATGACTGGAAACCTCTTCAACTGGCAGGAAACATGGAAGGCTGGAGGAACATGGAATCAGGCGCTCCGGTTACTATCTCGAATGTTCATGTGAAACAGACCGCACCGTTAGACTTACAAAAAGACAGTGGGATTGGTTTTTTCGGAAGTATCAGCAGTCATACAATTTTTGAAAAAGGTGAAGGTGGCGGCGGTTTTAAATCTTCAGGCAGAATCAAAGTTCAAAATATTCACTTAGACCATGTACAGATAACGAACAGTGCTTCAACGGTAGACAAAACGCCGGACTCTTTGATTGAGGGGATTCTTGGAGCTTTGGGTGGTTTGCTCGGAGGATTGCTTGATACACTTCTCCAGATTATTCCGGGACTAAGTCTGGGAGATACGATAAAAAATCTATTGGAGTTGAAAAAAAGCAGCCCGGATTTATTCGCAACGGGAAGTTTTGCAGGACGTATCGTTGGTGATGTAACGGTAGAAAACTGTAAAGTGACAAACACTTCCGTACAAAGTGTAAAAGGTATGTCAGGAGGATTTGTAGGATATACGGAAGGAGCTGCAAAATATGATGGGCTTTCGAAGATTCTTGGAGCAGTTGTAGATATACTTTCCGGTTTACTGAATATTATCCCGGGAGTCGGTCTTGGAGATTTGATTACGATTTTGTTGGAGAATGATATAGCGCTCGATAAGTTGATACCGACGGGATATTACAATCCGATAATTAAAAACTGCAGCGTTGTGCTTTCTGACGGACAAATTGGTAATCAGGAACAGGATTATAATGGCGGATTTGTCGGGGCTCAGACAGCCACAGAGATAAGAAATTGTTCTGTTGAGAACCTGAAAATAGTGCAGGCGAAAAATGGAGCCGGAGGATTCGCGGGAATCGAAAGAGATGTCATCTTGCAAGGGGCGTTAAATGATTTAGGAATCCAACTTGCAAAATTCAATATTGACTCAAAGCAGAATGAATGTAGGGTTGATGGTTCGGATATCCAGGTGATTGCGGCAAATTATGCGGGTGGATTTAACGGAGTGATGGCAAATAGTTCTTCAAGGTCTTCTTCCGTCAATCACTTAAAACAGGTTTCGGCTGAGAACTATGCCGGAGGTTTTACCGGACGGGCAACGATAGGATATGGAACAGTGCTTGGTGATGACGGTGAGAAAAATCACACATTGTTGAAATCAATAACGATACTTTTGGAAAAACTTGTGACTTCCGGTGAAACCGGGGTTGAATTAAATCCGACTTTATTGTCCCTTGCGGGTCTCACCCCATCCGAACTTTATGACTGTACGATAGCCGGAGAAGGTTGGAGTGTGTCGGCAACAGGCAATTATGCCGGAGGATTTATCGGTCAGGGAGATGGAGTCAAGCTTTCCGCGAACGGAAATGGAAATCATCTCACGAACCTCACTTCTGTTACCGCGGAAAATTACGCAGGCGGCATAGCGGGAAGCATTGTGACAGCGAACCCAATCGGTGTGTTGAATAAGACGTTGGGTGTAGGAAGTTATCTTGCATCGACGGCGGAGAACATCACAGTGACGGGACAGAATCTGGCAATCGAAGCGAAGAAGAAATATGCTTCCGGAGGATTCGGGCTTGTCCTTGGAGGAAGGATAGACCATGTGGATATCCGGGAACTGGCTTCTGTTACGGCAGGCAATTATGCCGGAGGTTTGGCAGGGCGAAGCGGTACGGGAGCCTTGGCAAAGGAAGGCGGTTTGGACGTGCTTGGTCTCGGACTCGTTAAGGTAGACAATCTTCTCTCGCTTGCGGAGGGCGTACAGGTAGAAATAGCGAATACGACAGTCAGTGGTATTGCAAGCGGAATGGTGATTCGAGCATCAGGGAAAGTCGAGATGACAGACGGAGAATCGATTCTTGCAGGCGGTTTTATTTCTGAGGCAGAAGGCGTTCAGGTAAACGATTCTAATGTGCGGAATTTGAAGCAAGTTTCGGCAGAACACACAGAGGGAAAAGAAAGTTTCGCCGGAGGATTTATCGGCCGCTCTCATACCGGCGGTCTTGCAGGAGTGGCAAGGGAAGAAGAGGATGGAAGCTTGAAACTTCCGGGAATTGCGAATGTAGATTCTTTGCTTACGCTTGTTCCGTATTTGCTGCCAAAGTACAGCAACGCGGTAGTAACCTTTGTGACAAATGAAAAGAATCCGCAAGTACAAGGTACTTATGCGGGAGGGTTTGTCGGAGCAATGCAAAGCGGCTTGGTGGAGACAACAGGAATCGAGCCTTATGTTGTGTTTGGCTTGGAAATGATTCAGGGAGAAGATTATGCCGGAGGATTCTCGGGAAAAGTGGATGCCGGAGCGGTTGCGTCCTCGGATGGACTGGAATTATTAGGCGGAATTCTAAATTTAAGTCTTGACAATTTGATTGACGTGTTAAATGTCTATATTCCAAGCATTCAGTCTGCAGGTGTAAAATCTGCAGAACAAGGATTCACAGTAGAAGCGACAGAAAAAGAGAGCGCTGCTGGCGGCTATATTGGATATGGAAGCGGTGTACAGATTAAGCAATCGGATGTTACTTCTTTGGCACATACGGTAGTGGCACCACCGACAGATAGTCTGGAATCTACAGATGGAAGCAGTTATTTTGGCGAGAACTCTCAATATGCGGTAAAAGGCGGAAAGTATGCCGGAGGATATATCGGATGCGTCGATATTGACTCAGCGGCAGCCGTCGGAGGAGGACTCGGGCTATTGGGAGATTTGTTGAATTTAGAGAATGTATTGTCCGCGTTAGATGCGGTTGCATCCAAGATTTCAGATTCGGATGTAGAAGGATGCTCCGGTGGTTTTTCCGTTTTGGCAAATGGAACAGACAAAGCAGGAGCGATTGGAAAAGCCGGAGGGTTTGCCGGAAGAGTTTCGGGTTCCCAGATTCAGAAATGCAATGTCAGAAACTTTGCATACATCATCGGACAGGAGATGTCCGGTGGTTTTGCCGGAGAGATAGAGCCGGGGAATGTGGCGGCAATACTGGAAGATGGAAGTATTCTGGATGGAATCGTGAATATACGGGATAGTGTGGCAAGCTTGGTAAACACATTCATCCCTATCATTGAAGATAGTTCCACAAGCGCGGTGCCTTGTGGAGGTGCGGTTCGTGCAGAGGGATTATCGGAGGCACAGGCAGCGCGAGGAATTGCCGGAGGCTATGTCGGCTATAACCATGGTGGAAGAATCGATGGAAAGAATATGGAATGTGCAGTGCACAGACTTCGCTCTGTCTATGGAGGAGAATTTGCAGGAGGATTTACAGGGCTTCTGGAAAATGCGGATTTGGCAGGGACAGGAAATATCAGTCTGTTGTTCGGGCTCGTAGAGCTTGGCAATGTATTGAGTCTCTTAAATGCAGTATATCCGACGGAAACGAATACAGCGGTATATGGTCCACTTAGAAATGTGGACATGAATACGTGGAATGCCTGGGTAAAAGGAGTCGGCGAAGAAGGAGTCTATGGAAAAGACTTTCCAACAGAATCGGTGCAGTCGGAAGAAGAACTTCAGAATCTCATCCGGGAGTATGCTTATGGATATCGTGTGAAGGCGGGAAGAGAGCATACCGGAACGGGTAAAATGCAGGCAGGAATTGCCGGAGGCTATGTCGGAAGAATGGAAGGCGGAGTGATAACGGAAGCCCATGCGTGGGATGCAAAAGATATTCTAGCCTATCGAAGCGCCGGAGGATTCGCAGGAGAGATGGTGACCGGAGGCGTGGCGGAGATTGGAAGCGTATCTTTGTTGAAGCTGGATATTCTTGGCTCGCTCAACGCGGTACAGACTTTCGTTCCTGTAATACGGAATTCGGATATCACAGGATATCAGTCGGGAATGCAGGTGAAGACCACCGGAATTCCGAAGAAAAACGCGAGTGAAAAAATAGAAAAATGCGGATATGCCGGAGGATTTGTAGGCAGTATGATAGGCGGACAAATCTGGGGAAATTGGAGTGGAAAAGAAAAGATTCAGACCGATGCAAAACCGGACCCATCAAATAACCGTTGCTTTGTGGCAAATTTGAGAAGAGTGGACGGAAGCAATGCGGTCGGAGGATTTGCAGGGAAAATCGAGCCGGGCAGCGCGGCTGCGCTTAATACATCATCCAGCGAAGGATTGATGGGCGGTTTATTGCAGAAATTAATCGGAACGCCGGGCGATTTACTTTCTTTATTGAATGCAACACTTTCTACGGTGACTGCATCGGATGTGAAGGCATGGGACGATTGGGGAATCTTGGTAAATGGAGTCTATAGCGACGGAAGCGCCAATACGAAGTATGCAAAGGCAGCCGGAGGATTCGCAGGAGAAATCAGAGGCGCCGTTATCGGTGATAAAGATGTGAAGGAACAAGGAGTCCATGTGGAGAATCTTCGAAGTGTGACCGGTGGAGAGCATGCGGGAGGCTTCTTTGGCCTGGCAGATGTGTCGGCAGTTGCAGAAATCACAGGAGACGGAAAGACAAGTATCCTGCAAAGTTTATTAACGCTTGGCTCGTCAGATGTGTTGGATGCATTTCGCACTTATATTTATGATTCCAGCGTTGCAGGTACGAAGGAAGCAGGGCTGGAAGTTCTGGCTCGTGACGGTAAGAAGCAAGAATATGTCAATGATTCGATTTATACAGGAAATGCCGGAGGATTCGGAGGAACGCTGCTGAATAGTTCGGTAAAAAGAAGTGCGGTGACGAACTTGCGGATAGTAGAAGGGCAGAACTATACAGGAGGCTTTATCGGACATCTTGGAAAAAGCGGCGTGGTAGATTTGGACAGCTTGGGTGTCTTTAAAGATGTTATCGGAGTCGGCGCCGGGGTAATGGATGTATTCGGTTCCCATGTCGAGAATTCCCGCGTAGAAGGCATGGAAGATGGATTTACAGTCAAGAGTGAGAACACGATAAATGCACGAGAAAAAGAAGAGATAGCCGGAGGATTTACCGGATATGCAGACTTGGCAAAACTGGACCGCAATGAAGTTATGAAGCTAAAACAAGTGGCAAGCGAAGAAATAGCCGGAGGATTTGCAGGAAAGACAAGCTTTGCTTACCTCGCGAAGATTCAGGCGGATTCATGGCTTGTAAACCAACTGGTAGGATTGCTGAATAAGCTTCTGAAAGCGCTTTGGGTGGAAGATTTGCAGGAAGGAAAAGTAATCCATATCAATCTTGGCATCATTACAGTAGACGCGTTGTATAAAGGAGACCTCGTTCATGTAGATTTGTTAGGGCTTCCGATTCGGATTCGTCTGGCAAAGGGAGAACAACTGGCAACGATTTATATTGGAGACAGTAAGATAGAACTTAATTGTTCGGACGATGGAACGATTCAAAATAATGCAGAGGACTTGAAAAATGAACTGAATATTTCTCTTATAAAAGCGAACCGGACAAGAATTGCGAATTGTAAGATATCCGGCATCCCGGTAGGTTATGATGTATATGGAGGTGGAGCGGGAAATCAATCCAATGGTTCCGGAGAAAAAGGCTGTGCGGGAGGATTTGTCGGATTCAACAACGAGGGGCTTCTGAAGGAAAACTCTATGGAATTTGCAGATGTTATCCGGGGAACAAAAGGTATGACAGGGCCGTTTACGGGAAAGAGCGCGTTGAAGTCAGAATGGGAATTTAATAAACTGGAAAAAATCGAAGGCGAGAATAATACGTATCATATTTATCGCGAACTTCATCCCGAGTACGAAAACATTCTCGGAAAAAATGGACAGATATTACAGAATCAATTTGAAACGTCTCAAAATCCGCCATGGAATATTTATACCATCAAACATTTGGGAAAAGGAAAAGTTGAAACGTTTGAGGACTTAAAAGGCGCGGTATTGAGTGATGGCACAAATACGAAACCGTTGCAGGCGTATGAGGAAGAAGGCGCGATGGCAGTCCTGATGAACAATACGCCGACAAAACCGACACCGCCTGGTGGTGGAGAAGAGGCTCCGGATATTCAGGACCCTTGTAAAGATACGATTGAACTTCGCGTGAAGAAGATATGGAAAGAGGACGAAGAAGAGACGCGTCCAAAAGAAATAGTCCTACATGTGACGAGAACGTATGAAGTTGATGGAGAAACCATAGAAGATACCGAATTTAACGGTAAGAATCAGATTGTTTTGACAGAATCGGACTATCAGTCGAAAGATACATGGGAAAAGGTTTTTGGAAAGTTTGCTGCTTACAAAGAAGGAGAAAACGGTCAAAAATATTACTACACATATCATGTGAGTGAAGATGTGCTTTCAGGCTACCACACAGAAATTTCCTACAAAGGGAAATATCAGTATGGAGTTACGATTACAAACTCGAAGGAATGGGAAGCGAATCCTCTTCCGGAGACAGGGGGGATGGGAACAACCCCGTATTATGCGATAGGAATTTTGCTTTTAGCGTTATTAGGAATGACTGAGGTGTTGAGACGAAAAAAACGAAAAGCAGAGTCACTATAAAAAGATAAAGGAGAGAAAGAACATGAAGAAAATGAAAAAATGGGCAGCAGTCGCGTTAGCCCTTGTCATGACAATGGCGCTTGGAATGACAACGTTGGCAGCAGAAGCGGCTGCCGCGAAAAAAGGAAGCTTGACGGTGAATGTGAACGCAGAGAACACATTACAAGGGCAGAGATTGGACTTGTATAAGTTGTTTGACCTTACAGTAAGTGGAGAAGGGGATAGTGCAAAATTCGGATATACAGTAAGTCCGGAGTACAAAGACGCATTAAAAAAGGTTTTAGGACTTGGAGAAAATGCTGCAGATGATGAATATTATCAGAAAGTTTCCGAGAAAAAGGATGCAGAAGTAATTAAGAAATTTGCAGAAGACCTTTCAAAAGAAATTTTAGCAGAAGGAAAAGCAGCAACTACGACATCTGGTAAAATCGAGGGAGAAGTTCAGTCTTATACATTTAATGACTTAGACTATGGATACTATCTTGTACACCAGACTGGAACAACAAAACTCCAATCTTCTTTAGTTTCTGTATATGGAACATCCAGCGAGATTGATTTGAAAGGTACGACTCCTTCTATTGAGAAGAGAGCGAATCAGGAAACAGTTTCCATCAATCAGGTTGTCGAATATACGGTAACAGGTATGATTCCGGATTCAACAGGACATGCCGAATATGTGTATAAGATTCACGATACGTTGTCAAAAGGTCTTGATTTTTCAGATAAGACCGGAACTGTAAATCAAGGTACAAATTACAATGTTTCTGTAAAAATCGGAGATGGAGCTGCGGAAACAGTCGAAGCGACGTTATCAGGAGATGGAAATAGACAGATGAGTATTGATTTGTCTTCCTGGGTAAGAAATCATAAGAATGATGCCGGAAAAGAATTTACAGTTACATATTATGCAAAAGTAAACGAGGATGCGGTAGTCACAGAGAAAAACATTGCTTCATTGGAATACGGAAATAAACCGGGAGAAACAACGACTACAAAACCATCAGAGGCGAAAACTCCGACGTATGCTTTGAATATCAACAAAACAGACATGAAGACAACTATGCTGGAAGGAGCGGTTTTCCGCCTGTATCAGAACGAGCAGGATGCGCTCGCTGTAAATGATAAAGCGATGAAAGTTAAAGGTCAGGATGGAAAGTATACAGTAGATGCCGACCAGACAGGCGGAGCAAATATGGATATGATTTCTGTAAAAACACAGCTTGACGGACAGAACTACAACTTACAGTTAAACGGTCTTGCGGCCGGCACTTATTACCTGGTGGAGACAAAGGCGCCGGAAGGATATAACAAGATTGCAGACCCTGTGATGATTAAAATTAATAAAAGTGAAACAGACGATGTCAATGATTGGACATTGGAAGGAACAGAAGGTGTGATAAAAGACAAAATTTTAGATGTCAAAAATAGCACTGGTTCCCTTCTCCCAGAGACAGGTGGAATGGGTACGATTCTGTTCACAGGCATCGCAGTTGTGTTAATTGTAGGAGTAATGATTAGCTTCGTAGTGAGCAGAAGAAAACGATAAGTAAATAAGGCCAAGAAGAGTGGCTGTCCGCTTCGGACAGCGCTCTTTCTGCCATAACAACAGGGAGAATGAAATGAAACGACAACAGAAAAACAACCGAATAATTTTTGATATCATACGTATTGTGGTTCTTTTGATTGCATTCTCCGTATTGTTATACCCGGCAGTCAGCAATTACCTGTATGAGAAAAATAGTGGAAAAGTTATCTCTGTCTACGATGAGAAGGCTGTGCAGATGAGCGGGGAAGAGCGGGAACAGATGATTGCCGAAGCCAGGGCATACAATGAGGAGATGCTTGGAAATGTAGAGCTTTTAGACCCTTTTTCAACGGGAAAACGAGAAGTCAACGAACGTTATGAACGTATTCTGGATATGAACGGTTCCGGAATGATGGGACATGTCCGGATTCCTTCGATTCATGTGGATTTGCCGATTTATCATGGGACGAGCGAAGAAGTGCTGCAAGTTGGAGTGGGGCATTTTGAAGGGACTTCTTTTCCGGTAGGCGGAGAAAGTACGCATACGGTTTTGACGGGACATCGAGGACTTCCGTCTAAGAAACTGTTCACAGATATGGATGAGTTGAAAGAAGGGGACGTCTTCTATATCAAAGTTGCAGGAGAAACTCTAGCGTATGAAATCGACCAGATTCTTACGGTGCTTCCGGAAGATACGGAGGCGTTATCTATTGTACCGGGAAAGGATTACGCGACATTGGTAACTTGTACCCCATATGCGGTAAATACGCATAGACTGCTCGTGCGGGGACATCGGATTCCTTACGAAGAAGCGGTTGAGAAAGAGCCGGATAAAGTGGAAAGACGTAAAATTCCATTTGAAATCAAGGTGTTGATTGCTGCGATTCTTATGATTCTTGCCGTTTTTATCGGCGTACGCGTTTATGAAGGAAAACAAAAGAAAAAGAGAAGAAGAGGGAAAAGAGGAAGAAGGAAGAGGTGAGAAGGATGAAAAAGTGGGCGGCATTGTGCTTGACGCTATTGTTTTTTTTCGTGCCGGCAGTACAGGTACAGGCACAGGAAGATATGGGAAGTATTGCGATTGAATATCATGGAAGAACAGAAGAAAATGAGATGATTCCGCTTGAAGGAGCGTCATTCCTTCTCTATCGAGCAGGAGAGAAAAGAGAAGGCGGATGGGAACTGACAGGAGAATTTCAGGATTCCGGAATTTCTTTGGCAGATAAAACGGCATCTGGGCGAAGAGAACAGGCGAAACAATTGTATGATTACGCAAAAAAATATCAAATATCCGGTAGGAAACAGAAAACAGATGTGAACGGTGATACATTGTTTGGGGAATTGGAAGAAGGACTGTATTTACTGGCGCAGGAGCAGCCGGTTTCTTATGAAGGAAAAGGGACTTTTGTCTCGGCTCCGTTTTTGATTGATATTCCGGAGGAAGCAACCGGGGCGTATCATCGAGTGGTGAAGCCGAAAAGCGAGTGGAAACCATCCGAGCAACCGGAGAAGCCACCGGCAAACGAACAAGATAAAGAGGAAAAACCGTCTGAAAAACCCGGAGGAAACGGACCAGTGAAGACAGGAGATGAAGCGCCTCTGTCTGAACTTCTGGTTATCATTTGCGGTGCGGGGGTAGTAATTGCAGCATTGATGAGAAGAAGATAAAAGAATCAAATATTCATAAAAAGGACTATATATCAGAGAGTGCGGATTAGCAAATGGTATATAGTTTTTTTGTGATTAAAACTGTTCTATAAGAGGGGAAAAATAGATATAGAAGATTCTTATAGATAAGTAATACATATAGATATTATTGATTGGACTTCGTTCAGAAAGAACGTATAATGTATAATTAGGTTTAATAATACATTATCAAAGGAGAATGAAGTCGTGAACAGAAAGATGAAAACAAAAGAAATTGTAGTAGTGGCTATGGTTGCGGCGGTAATCGGAGTGATTTTTACACTTCTTGATTATGCATATATGCCGTTGTCAGCGATGCTTGGACAAATTTTTATGGAAATAACATTTGGTATCTATATGTTATCGCCTGCTCTTCCGATGTATTTGGTTAGAAAGCCGGGAGTTGCTGTTTTTGGAGCCTTGGTTGCAGCAGGGGTAAATCTTCTTCTTGGAAGTCCATATGGAATACAATTAATTCTTGCAGGGGTTCTTGAAGCGCTCGGAATAGAAATCGGATATTTGATTGGCGGAAAATATGAAGGAAATCTTATCAATATGATTGTTGGTGGGGGTCTTGGTGGTTTGTTTGTTTTTGGAAGAGATGCCATATTCTTTGGAACACTTGGAAATGGACCTGCGGTAGTAGCAGGGATTCTTGTGGTTCGTCTGCTGAGCGCAACAGTAGTGGCTATTCTTTTAGTAAAAGTGATTACAGCAGCATTGAAGAAAACGGGGGTATTAAAAGGATTTGCATGTGTAAAATAAGTGAAATTGTATCTCCGATATTAGAGATAAAAGACGTATCATACATTTATGAGGGAGAGACATATCCGGTTTGGGAGAATCTCTCCTATTCCTTTGAAAAAGGGAAAATTCATGCGATTAGTGGCCCGAGTGGGTGTGGGAAAAGCTCGATTCTCTATTTTCTAGATGGACTGATTCCGCATATGTATGAAGGAGAGTTAAGAGGAAAACTTTATTTTAAAGGTGAAGATATTACGGAACAGTTACCAAGATATCGTTGTGAATATTTGGGATTTGTAATGCAGAACCCGGAAAGTCAATTCTGCACCTTTACGGTAGAGGAAGAATTGGCGTTTGGAATGGAGAACTTGGGGCTTTCTGTAGAAAAAATGAAAATTCGTATCAAACAGGTTTTGGATTATGTCGGAATGTCAGAGTATGAACACGTTGAGTTAGCGAAATTGTCTGGTGGACAGAAGCAGAAAATAGCAATCGCATCTATTTTAGTTATGGAACCTGAGATTTTACTTTTGGATGAACCAACAGCCAATCTGGACCCGATAAGTAGAAATGAGATTTTTTCTTTGATTGCACGTCTTGCGAATGAAAAGCAAATGACGATAGTAATTGTTGAACATAATTTGGAAGAAATGCTCGAATACGTAGATTCTATTTTGATGTTGGATGAAGCGGGAAGAATCGTTGCTTCCGGAAGTGGGGAAGAAGTAGAACAATTATTTTTTAAAAACAAAGCTTTATATGAGAAAAAATTTTTATATTTACCAGAAGATATTTCGAGAGAAGAATGTATTTTAAAAATAGAAAATCTTACATTTTCATATCCGGGAGAAAAAAATGAAAATTTAAAGGTGATAGAGGGTTTGAATCTTGAGATAAAAAAGCAGGAGTTTTTAGCGATTGTCGGAGAAAACGGAGTTGGGAAAACAACATTGATGCATCTTTTGTTTCGGATTTTAAAGCCAGACAGTGGAACGATTGAACTTTTTGGGAAAAAGATTGAAGATTATAAAATAAAAGAATTATATCATCAGATTGGCCTTGTGTTTCAAAATCCGGAAAATCAGTTTGTTACGAATACAGTGAAAGATGAAATGTTATTTAGTTTAAGACGAATGAAAATGAGTGAAGAGGAAAAGGAAAATCGTGTAAAGAACATGCTTCTAAAATTTCATTTGGAAAAGGAAAAGGAGAAGAGTCCGTTTACATTGAGTCAGGGGCAGAAGAGAAGATTGAGTGTCGCAAGTATGTTGCTGACAAATCAGAAGATTTTATTTTTGGATGAACCGACTTATGGACAGGACTTTGAAAATAGGCATGAACTTATGAGGGATATGTGGGAACTGGTTCATGAAGGTATTACGATTGTAATGATTACCCATGACCTGTCTCTTGTTAGGCAGTATGCAACAAGAGTGGTAGAAATTGGAAAAGGGAAAGTACTTTCTGATTTACCGACAAAGTCTTATTTTGAAAGAAAGAAGGAAGGGGAGATTTAAAGCATGTTTGCATACATAGAAAAGGATTCTTTTCTTCACAGGAGAAATCCGATAATAAAATTTGCAATTATACTTGTTTGGACTTTTGTAGTCAGCATGTCGTATTTCCCTGTTCTTCCGATTCTTATTTTTCTCATTGCATTCTTCGGGACGTGGATAGGGGGAAAGATTCCGATTGGAAATCTATTCAAAAGATTACTGGTCTTTATGACAGTTAGTATTATATTTATGATTTCCATGCTTTTTTTAAGAGGAATTGGAGAGGAGCCAGGGGTTATATTACGTTTTTGGTTTCTTCAATGGACAGAAAAAGATATTGTGCATGCGATTTCTCTTGGATTTCGAATTCTGGCATTTGTTACTTTATCGATGAGCTTTGTCCTTACGACAAGGCCAAGAGATTTGGTGCTGAGTATTATTTTGCAGTGTAAAGCTTCGGCAGTTCATGGATATGCTGCCATGGCAACTTACCGATTTTTGCCGGAATTACAATCACAGGTCGATATGATTCATCTTGCACAGGAAATCAGAGGAATTCCTTGGAACAAGGGAATTATTTCGAGATTTACTTCTCCGTTCCGAGTCATGCTGCCATTATTTTGCGTTGCGGCAAGGAGAGGAGAACGTGTCGCCTGTGCGATGGAAAGTCGTGGACTTGGACGGGAAAATGGAAGAACTTTTTATAAAAAGACTCAAGTAGGAAAAGCAGATTGGGTATTTTTTACAGCTATGCTTGTGGGATTAGCAATTCTTGTCGGAATACTTATCAAGTTGGATTTGTATCGTTTTAGTTTTGCAGCAATACGTTAAGGAGGGAAAAAATAATATGCCGTATAAACATAGTAAAATACAATATGGATTGCCGCATGAGATTTATCCAAAAGATAGAGTTTGTGAGCAATTAGAGATATTAAAAGAAACCATTGGGTTAAAAACAGAACCTGTTGCAATTACATTTCTATTTACAGAGGAAGAGTATAATGCGTATCCGATTGAGGAGACAAAGAATGCTATGACATACTGTTTGATGATAAAGCAGGCAGCGATAAATAAAAGAGGATTAAAAAGCCGGTTAGAACATCACAAATGTGATGGTGCAACGACAGCCTTGGCTTTGGAAGAAAGTACGGAGAAAATCGAAAGCGGAAGAGAATATTTTTCTTATCACCTGTATTCTTCGGTTTCGGTGGCAAGAAGAATGAGGTCGGGGATTAAGAGTCTCCATAGAGAAGGATTTTCTGTATACGGAGTGGCGATTGTTCCGTTAAAAGATTGTGTGAGAACACCGGATGTCATTATCATGGTAACAAATCCGCTTCAGACAATGCGATTGATACAGGGCTGTGAATATGAGACAGGCAGAAAACCATCAATTGATATGGGAGCGATGCAGGCTATGTGCTCAGAGCTTACGGTATCGCCATATATGACGGGAGAAATGAATGTCAGCGTAATGTGTCCAAGTACGCGTATGCTATGTAAATGGAGCGAAAATGATATGGCTGTGGGGATTCCGTATGAATTGTTTGAAAGAATTACAGACGGGGTTGAGGCTACAAAACCAAGTTATTAAGTAAATAAAAGAATCAATAAGGTGGCTATTGTGAGAAACATACTTCATATGAGAAACACGCAGCTTGCGGTAATGAAGTTTGTCTTTTAATCGCCGTTCGCGTGGAAGATTGTGCTTTTGCACAATCTTTTTCGGTTGAAACGTTCTACATATTGTGCTATTATGTTTTGGAAAACACAATAAATAGTAACGGAGTGAAACGATGAGTCAGAGAGAAGTACAAGATATTATGCAGGCATTTCCACAACTTCAAGAGCTGGAGATGCTGTTACATGAGATAGAAAGACAGTTTTCAGGGGAAGAGTATGCGTTGGAACATTTAGCGGAGAAGTTTTCTTCCTTTCAAAAGGAACGGATGCAGGAAGAGGAAAGTTTTCATTTTTTGATAAAGGCTGCAGTGGAACTTACGACGCAGGAAGCTCCGAAGTGGGAAATGATTGCGGCGCGGCTCCGTATGTTGTCTTTTTCAAAAGAGTTAGAGAAGACGATGAAGGCGTGTGAGATTACGTCTTTTTATGAGAAAGTCGTGTTTCTGACAGAGCAGGGACTTTACGGAGCCTATATTTTGGAACATTATACGAAGGAAGAATTGGATGAATTTGAAGGGTTCTTGGATAGTGAGAGGAACTATTTGTTTACCTATTCCGGTTTGGAACTGCTTTTGAGTCGTTATATTATTCGGACTGGAAAGGGAGTTCCGACGGAAAGTCCACAGGAAATGTTTCTTGGCATAGCGATGCATCTGGCTATGAAGGAGACGGAAGACAGGAAGAGATGGGTCTGGAAATTCTATGATATGTTAAGCTCGTTGAAGGTGACAATGGCGACGCCGACACTCGCAAACGCAAGAAAACCTCGCCATCAGCTCTCTTCTTGTTTTATAGATACCGTTCCGGACAGTTTGAATGGGATTTACCGAAGCATTGATAATTTCGCCAAAGTGAGCAAATTTGGTGGAGGTATGGGAATGTATTTCGGAAAGGTTCGAGCGAGTGGAAGTTCTATCTGTGGTTTTGAAGGCGCTGCGGGAGGAGTGATTCGCTGGATTCGTCTGGCAAATGATACGGCGGTTGCAGTGGACCAGCTCGGAGTAAGACAGGGAGCGGTCGCGGTATATCTGGATGTGTGGCACCGGGATTTGCCGGAGTTTTTGAACCTTCGGACAAACAATGGAGATGACAGGATGAAAGCACATGACGTATTTCCTGCGGTGTGTTATCCGGATTATTTCTGGGAACAGGCGAGGGACAATATCGAAGGAGACTGGTATCTGATGTGTCCGCATGAGATTCTGACAGTTAAAGGATACGCGCTGGAGGATTGTTTTGGAGAAGAATGGAGAGAGAAATATCTGGATTGTGTGCAGGATGAGAGAATCCGGAAACGGGTAATTCCAATCAAAGACATCATTCGTCTGATTATTAAGAGCGCGGTGGAAACAGGAACTCCGTTTACCTTCAACCGGGACCATGTGAATCGCGCCAATCCAAACGGCCACAAAGGAATCATTTACTGCAGCAATCTTTGCACAGAAATTGCGCAGAATATGCGGGGAATCGAGGAAGTAGAAGAGCGGATTGAGACGGTAAACGGAGAGACGGTTGTCGTGACAGTGACAAAGCCGGGTGAATTCGTGGTGTGCAACCTTGCGAGCCTTTCCCTTGGACACTTGAATGTGGAAGATGAAGCGGAGATTACGGAGATTACGAATCGTGTCGTGCGTGCCCTTGATAACGTGATTGATTTGAATTTCTTTCCGGTTCCATATGCGAAAGTAAATAATGAAGCGTACCGGCCGATAGGTCTTGGAGTGAGCGGCTATCATCATATGCTCGCCAAGCATGGTATTGCGTGGGAGAGTGAGAAACATTTGGAATTTGCGGAACAGGTCTTTGCAAGAATCCATTATGCGGCGATTGCTGCAAGCAGCCGTCTGGCGAAGGAAAAAGGAAGTTATGCGTATTTTGAAGGAAGCGACTGGCAGACGGGGGTATATTTCGAAAAACGTGGATTAGTTGACGGAAAATGGGAGAAGCTTCGGGAACAGGTGAAAGAACAGGGACTTCGGAACGGATATCTTCTGGCGGCAGCGCCGACAAGCAGTACAAGTATTATTTCGGGGACAACGGCGGGGCTGGACCCGATTATGAACCGATATTTTCTGGAGGAAAAGAAAAATGGCCTGATGCCGCGTGTGGCGCCAGACCTTTCGTTTGAGACGTATTGGTTTTACAAAAATGCGCATTATATCGACCAGCGTTGGTCTGTCAGGGCATGTGGAGTAAGACAACGTCATATCGACCAGGCACAGAGCATGAATCTATATATTACAAACGAGTATACGTTCCGAAAAGTGCTGGACCTTTATCTTCTTGCGTGGGAAGAAGGCGTGAAAACAATCTATTATATCCGGTCGAAGAGTCTGGAAGTGGAAGAATGCGAATCATGTTCTTCCTAGAATATGAGATGGGAAAGGAAGAAAGAAATGGAACAATTAAAAAAGAAACCGCTTTTTAATCCGGAAGGGGATGTAGAAGTACAGAAGAGAAAAATCATTGGAGGCAATACGACGAACCTGAATGATTTCAACCATATGAAATATGGATGGGTGAGTGAGTGGTATCGCCAGGCTATGAATAATTTTTGGGTGCCGGAAGAGATTAATCTGGGGGTGGATGTGAAAGATTACAAGAACCTTCCGTTTCCGGAGAGACGGGCATACGATAAGATTCTGTCATTTCTCATCTTCTTGGATAGCATTCAGACGGCGAACCTTCCGAATATCAGCGAATATATTACGGCAAATGAAGTCAATCTCTGTCTTTCTATTCAGGCGTTTCAGGAAGCCGTTCACAGCCAGAGCTACAGCTACATGTTGGATACGATTTGCGAACCGCAGGAGAGAAATGAAGTCCTGTATCAGTGGAAAAAGGATGAGCATCTGTTAAAACGAAATGAATTTATCGGGAATCTTTATAATGAATTTCAAGAAAAAAAGAGTAAAGAAACTCTTGTAAATACGGTTGTTGCCAACTATATTCTGGAGGGAATTTATTTCTACAGCGGATTTATGTTTTTCTATAATCTGGGAAGAAATCAGCGGATGCCGGGGTCTGTACAGGAAATTCGATACATCAATCGGGATGAGAATACGCATCTGTGGCTGTTTCGCAGCATTTTATTAGAACTAAAGAAAGAAGAACCGGAATTATTTACGGAAGAACATGTGAATCGGTATCGGATGATGATAAGAGAAGGATGCGAGCAGGAAATCGCATGGGGACATTATGTGATTGGGGACGATGTGCAAGGACTAACCCGGAATATGATTACAGATTATATTCAGTATCTTGGGAACCTGCGCTGCAGAAATCTTGGGTTTGCGCCGATTTATGAAGGACACGAGGAAGAACCGGACAGTATGAAATGGGTAGGACAATATTCTAACGCGAACGCAATCAAGACCGATTTTTTTGAGGCGAAAAGTACAGCTTATGCGAAAAGCAGCGCATTAGTTGATGACTTGTAGAAAAAATTTAAAATTACTGTTATAATAGGAGAAATAAGAATAAATTCTGGGAGGACAGTTATGTTTCAAGAAGTATCAAGAGAATTGTTAGATTTTATCGGAAAAAGTTATAGCACATTTCATGTGATTCGGAATATGAAAGAGGAATTGGATGCGAATGGATTTACAGAACTCTTTGAAGAGCAGAAATGGAACTTGGAAGAGGGCGGGAAATATTATGTAGCAAGAAACGAATCTTCTTTGATTGCGTTTCGCATTCCGAAAAAGGGATTTACGGGATTCCAGATTATGGCAAGTCACAGTGATTTCCCGACATTCAAACTGAAAGAAAATGCGGAAATGTGTGTGGAGAATCAGTATATCAAGCTGAATGTAGAAAAATATGGCGGAATGCTGTGTGCTCCTTGGTTTGACCGGCCGCTTTCTGTTGCGGGAAGACTACTTGTGAAAGAAGATGGGAAAATCGTGACAAAGCTTGTACATGTGGATAGGGACTTGGTGATGATTCCAAATCTTGCAATCCATATGAACCGCGAGGCGAATGATGGCTACAAATACAACGCACAGGTGGACATGCTTCCGCTTTTCGGTGGTGAAGATGCGAAGGGAAAATTGATGCAAATCATCGCGGAAAGCGCAGGAGTAAAAGAAGAAGATATTCTCGGAAACGATTTGTATTTGTATAATCGTATGCCTGGAACTATCTGGGGTGCAGAAGGAGAATTTGTATCCTCTCCGAAATTAGACGATACGCAGTGTGCATTTGCATCGCTGAAAGCATTCCTGGCAAGCGAGAATCCACATGCTGTGCCGGTACATTTTGTATCCGATAATGAAGAAGTTGGAAGCGGCACAAAGCAGGGAGCGGCTTCTACATTTTTGAAGGATGTATTGATGAGAGTGAATCGTGCCATGGGAAGAACGGAAGAAGACTATCTGAGAGCCCTTGCTTCAAGTTTTATGCTCTCCGCAGATAATGCACATGCAGTACATCCGAACTATGCAGATAAGACAGACCCGACGAACCGCCCATATTTGAATCAGGGAGTTGTGATTAAATATAATGGAAACCAGTTATATACAACGGATGGTGTATCCGCGGCGATTTTCAAGAGTCTGTGTGAGAAAGCAAAAGTTCCGTATCAGACGTTCGTAAACCGTTCCGATATGAGAGGCGGTTCCACACTTGGAAACATTTCCAATACACAGGTTGCATTAAATACAGTAGATATTGGAATCCCGCAGCTTTCCATGCACTCATCCTATGAGACATGTGGTGTAAAAGATACGTATTACATGATTGAAGCCGCAAAAGAATTTTATAGCGCAGCGATAATATGTGAAGGGAAAGGGAATTACAGGATAAAATAATAGTGAAATAAAGATAAGGCAGAAAATCTTCTGGTAAACAGAGATTTTCTGTCTATTTTTTATGAAGAATATAATGCTGAAAAATATTTTGAAAAATCAATATGAAATAATATTAAAAATCATTTTAGAAGAAGTGAGTTGTTATTTGAATGTTTGGAGAAAATAAAAATAGTACGATTTCTTATTTGTTCTTATGTTTTGGGGGATGTGAAAAAACTCGATTGAGTTTTTTCACATCCCTCTTTTTGCTTTTGTT
>CAJJYZ010000042.1 GCA_905197485.1 uncultured Lachnospiraceae bacterium
AATCCGGGGCAAATGTTTTACTTATTTTGGGACATTTTCAAAAATGCTTGACAGACCTCTTTTTATATTCTTTGATTATTTTTCATACTCGTTCATTACTTCTTCATAAGACGGCATACCACCCTGTGCTCCGAATTTCTCTGTCGAAAGCCCTGCCGCAATATTTGCGAACCGGAGTGCATCTTTCATCTTCCTTCCTTCTGTCACCGCAACAGTGAAGGCGCCGTTCAATGTGTCACCTGCTCCCGTTGTATCAACAACCTTCGACGTTCTTGCGGGTACCGTCACGATTTCCCCGGACTTTAAGCATGTGCTGACTCCCTTCGAGCCTTGTGTAATCACAAGCTTCTCCGGATAACGTTTCATTAATTCCTCAAATGTGGAATCTGTACCGAATAAAATTACGGCTTCATGCTCATTCGGCGTCAAATACGTTACCTTCTCTAATACTTCCGGTTTTACCGGTCTTGCCGGTCCCGGATTCAAGACAACTTTCACACCATGTTCCGTGCAAAGAGCAATCACATACTCTATCGTTTCCTGTGGAATCTCATGCTGCAGCAACACGATTTCGCATTCCAACAATTTTTCTTTTATCTCGTTGACATATGCAATATCTACACACGCGTTTGCCCCTGCCACTACGATAATTGTATTGTCATTCTCCCCGACTGTGATGATAGCAAGCCCTGTCGGAACACCCGGAACCGTCTTCACGCTTCCCGTCTCCACGCCCATCTTCTCTAAATTGTCCACCAGCTTTTTCCCAGCGTCATCCGCTCCGACACATCCGAACATTTCTACATGTGCTCCCAGCTTCGCCATCGCAACCGCCTGATTCGCGCCCTTTCCTCCCGGAATATATTGTAAGTCATCTCCCTTTAACGTCTCTCCTTTCAGCGGAATCCGTTCTGCCTTGACTGTCATATCCATATTGATGCTTCCGACTACCCCGATTTTTTTCATTTCTTTTCTCCTTCTTTCTTCTTTTTTGAAACCCGTTTCAAATTTCTTTTATTATAAGTCAAAAGAGGAATCGCCGTCAACTCTTTCATTGACTTTTCTTTTGTATCACGATATCATATTACTTACAATATAAGGATGAGGAGGAAATGAAAAGATTGATTCGTATTCGAGAAGTTGCAAAAATGGCGGGGGTCTCTCCCGCAACCGTTTCAAGAGTGATGAACGGAACCGCTAATGTGAATCCCGAGAAATGCGCCCGCGTCTTGAAGGTCATTGAAGAAACCGGATTCAAACCAAACGAATCCGCCCGCGCGCTTTATCGCAAGTCTGCGCGTATTCTCGGCGTGATTGTTCCCAATATGGACAATCCGTTCTTTACGGAAATGACAAAAGCCATTGAAGAAGAGGCATATCGGAACGATTACCGGCTGACTATTTGTAATTCCAGCGATAATGCGGAGAAAGAATTACACAATATTGAATTATTAAAACGGATGAATGCCGACGGTATCATTCTTCTTACCAGCGAAGAACGCATTTTCCAAACCGTCAAAGAATTTCAGATTCCGGTTGTTGTAATGGACCGGGAAGTTACGAATTTTCATGATTTTATCTATATAGAAGCAGACCATTTTGAGGGTGGACGGCTCAGCACAGAATTGTTATTTCAAAAAGGATGCCGGCAGATTGTTCATATACGCGCCCCGCAGAATCTTTCCAGCGGCCGGAAACGTTTCGAGGGATATTTAAGCGCCTGCCAGACGCACCATCTTCCTCCATATTATGTGGATTGCAGCTATGATTATGAAGACGGTCTTTCTGCTGCGGAACAGATTCTTCGCACCTTTCCACAGGCAGATGGAATCATCGCTCCAAACGATACGGCAGCGCTTGCCGTCTATAAAATATTTCACAAGCATGGAAAGCGTATTCCAGAGGACGTCCAGCTTATCGGTTTTGACAACGTCCGGATAAGCCAAATGGTCACCCCGGAACTTACAACTATCGCACAGCCCATCGCCGCCATGGGGCAACAGGCTGTCCGCTCTCTTTTAGATTGTATCAACGGTAAAGAAACAAAGAGAAGCCACACCTTCCCGATTACTCTCATTTCCAGGGAGACAACCTTATAAATCCGCTTTAAAACCGATGAATAAAGAGTCCGTTTTTCAGTTTCGGCTCAAACCATGTCGATTTCGGCGGCATGAGAAGTCCCGCATCCGCTACCGCAAGCAATTCTTCCATCTCCGTCGGATACATGGCAAAGGCAACGCCTCCCTTTTCATCCACAAGACGTTTTAATTCGGAACACCCTTGCATCCCGCCGATGAATTCCAGCCGCTCATCGGTTTTGGGCTGTGTAATCCCTAATATCGGCGCCAGGATTCTGTTCTGTAATTTCACCACATCCAGACTATCCACCGCTTTTTCTTTCGACTCTTGATTTTTCATAGTCAAGGTATACCATGTATGATTCACATACATTTCAATCGTTCCTTTTTCCTTCGGTTTTAAGCCTCTTCCGATAGTAAGTTCACATTGCTCCCTCACCTTATTCAGAAACTGTTCCACCGTATTTCCATTCAAATCATGCACATATCGATTATAGTCCCATATTTTCAGGTCTTGTGACGAAAACAATACAGAAAGCATATAGTTATACGCCTCTTCTCCTGTATAATTTCCGTCCTCTTCCCTGCGTTTCAATCCAATTTTGACTGCGGAAGCCGCCCGATGATGACCATCTGCAATATAGAGTTCCGGCACTTTCTGAAAGAGATTCCGAATCTCGGAAATATATGCCGCCTTCTGTACGTTCCATATGCGATGTCTGACTCCGTCTTTCGTCGAAAAAGAATACAACGGTTTCTCTTTCTTTATCCTGACATAGATATCAGAAAGCGCTGGATTTTCCCGGTGGGCAAGAAAAATGGGACCGGTTTGTATCCTGCATTTCTCCATATAGCTTGTCAAAGCTTTCTCTTTTTCCGTCTTTGTATTTTCATGCTTTCGAATCCGTCCATTCAGGTAGTCATCGATGGAAACGCAGCCTATCAATCCGGTCTGGATATGCCCCATTCTTTCCAGCTCATAAAGATAATAGCAAGGAGTTTCCTCCTGTATCATCCCGCCATCTTGCAGCATTTTTTCCAGCTTTTCGTCTGGTTTCCGATACACCCTCTCATGTGGGACGGCGGCGATTTTATGTGCCAGCTCTTCTTTTGGTCTGATTCCACAAAATGGCCTGAAATCCGTCATGCTTATTCTCCTTTCGGCAGTTTTTCAAAGGATGCCAGAAGCTCTTCATCCGTCGGGATATAATCCTTCATGTTTCCTTCCTTATATCTCTGATATGCCATCATGTCAAAATATCCGGTTCCCGTCAATCCGAAGAGAATCGTCTTCTCTTCTCCTGTTTCTTTACATTTTAACGCCTCTTGAATCGCTCCGTAAATCGCATGGGCGGATTCCGGAGCCGGCAGAATCGTTTCCTGCTTTGCAAATAATGTGGCTGCTTCAAATACTTTTGTCTGCTCTACCGAAATCGCTTCCATATATCCGTCATCATACAGTTTTGATAAGATTGGGGACATTCCGTGGTACCTAAGTCCTCCCGCATGGTTCGCCGATGGAATGAAATCACATCCAAGCGTATACATCTTAGCAAGTGGTGTCACATGGCCGGTATCACAATAATCATAGGCATATCTTCCTCGTGTAAGGGACGGACAGGACGCCGGTTCCACTGCCACGATTCTCGGATTTTTCTTTCCTGACAGTTTATCCTGCATAAACGGCGCAATCAGTCCCGCCAGATTCGAACCTCCTCCTGCACATCCGACAATTACATCCGGATATTCATCATACAATTCCATTGCCGCCTTGCTTTCCAAACCGATGATAGACTGATGAAGCGCCACCTGATTCAACACAGAACCAAGTACATAACGGAATCCTTCCGTCGTAGTCGCCTTCTCCACCGCTTCTGAAATCGCACATCCAAGACTTCCGCTTGTGCCCGGATGTTCTGCCAGAATTTTACGTCCCACTTCTGTCGTTTCACTCGGACTCGGAATCACATTGGCGTCAAACGTCTCAATGACCGCCTTGCGGAACGGCTTCTGCTCATAAGAACATTTCACCATGTATACGGTAAGAGGAATCCCATAGAAGGAACATGCCTCCGCCAATGCGGTTCCCCACTGTCCCGCTCCGGTTTCCGTCGTCAAGCCTTTTAGTCCTTCTTTCTTCGCATAATAGGCTTGCGCCGCCGCAGAATTCAGCTTGTGGCTTCCTGATGTGTTGTTTCCTTCGAATTTATAATAAATCTTTGCCGGCGTATCCAGATATTTTTCCAGTTGATATGCCCGAATCAGCGGGGATGGACGGTACATCTTGTAAAATTCCTGTACTTCTTCCGGAATCTCCACATATCTCGTCTCATTGTCCATCTCCTGATGAGCAAGCTCCTTGGAAAAAATCGGATAGAGTTCTTCCTCCTTCAACGGCTCTCTTGTCTTTGGGTTCAGAAGAGGCGGCATCTCTTTCATATCTGCCCGCAAGTTATACCATTGCTTCGGCAGCTGCTCCTCTGTCAAATAAATTCTGTGTGGCACTTGTTTCTTCTCCATCTTAAATATCCCCTTTCCCTTAAACCGTATAGACTCCAAAACGAAGTTTCCTATATCATAAAAAAAGTGGTACTGTAGTAGATACAAACTTTTACCTCTGTATCTCTACAGGGACAAAAGTTTATAACTTCTGCGGTACCACCCTTCTTGATGAATCTCTTCATCCACTCTGTCATGTACAATCATACATGGTTCCTTGATAACGGGTGAACATCCCGCCGGACATTACTCAGATTCTCATCCTTTCTTCCCGGCCTCATAAGTCCATTCATCAACGGTCTGCTATCTTCTCCCACCAAACGAAGACTCTCTGTCAGCAGCTTCCGAAAACTACTCTTCTTATTCTACGGTTTCTATCGTTTTTATTTTTCTATGACACTTACTTTAGCAGAAAAATAACTATCTGTCAATTGTTTTATTTTATTTCTTGTTTCTGTAAAAAGATTCCATAGAAATTTCCTATTTCAAAAAAACAGGTTTAGAATCTTTAGAATGACTCCAAACCTGTTTCTATCTTTGAAAAAAGAATATCTTTCTCTGTCCGATTAGATTGTTGAGATAATTTCTGTCACAAGTTTTTCAAACTTATCTTTGACTCTGTCTGCAACTTCCTGTACTTCCTTGTGGTCTAATGGCTGGTCTAAAATACCGGCAGCCATATTCGTAATGCAGGAGATTCCGCACACTTTCATTCCCATGTGTGCCGCTGTCATCGCCTCACATACCGTACTCATGCCAACTGCATCAGCGCCAAGTGTCCGCATCATACGGATTTCTGCCGGTGTCTCATAGTTTGGTCCTGTACACTGTACATAGACGCCTTCCCGGATACCTGTTCCCAGTTTTTCTGATGCCGCACGAATCTTTTCGCAAAGTTCCGGGTCATACACATGACTCATATCCGGGAATCTTGCGCCCAGTTCTTCCAAATTCGGTCCGATGAGCGGGCTCTTTACAAACATGGAAATATGGTCGGTAATCATCATCAAATCTCCCGGTTTGAAGTCCGTATTCACACCGCCTGCCGCATTGGTAAGAATCAATTTCTTTGCACCCAAAAGCCCCATGATTCTCGTTGGCATGACAACATCTGCCATATCATATCCTTCATAGAAATGTACGCGGCCTTTCATAAGAACCGTAGGAACTCCATTCACATAACCGAATAAGAATCTTCCATCATGTCCGGCTACTGTGGACACCGGAAACCCTTCAATCTCAGAATATGGAATTTCCGCTTTCACATCCATATTCTTGGCATACTCGCCAAGTCCCGAGCCTAAAATCAACGCGACTTCCGGTGTAAAGTTTGCTTTCTCTTTCACAATTTCTGCACATTTCACTAATTTTTCATATACTGGATTCATCTGTTCACCTTCCTAAGTTATACTGTATTTCGTTTCTAAATCAACTCTTCTAAAATAGAATGGCCAATGGTTCCCTCCGGCATATCGATTCCGAAGTTTTCTGCCACCGATGCGCCAATTACTGCAAACGTATCTTCATTTTCAAGCGCTCCACCTTGATGCATCTTCTTAGAGTATGCCACGAACGGCACATATTCTCTCGTATGGTCTGTTCCCGTATAAGACGGGTCATTTCCATGGTCTGCCGTCAGAATCAGCAAATCATCTTCCCGAAGTTCTTCCAACAATACGCCGAGATTCTTGTCAAATTTTTCAATCTCGTGTCCGTATCCTTCTACATCTCTTCTGTGTCCCCATTGGGCATCAAAATCTACAAGATTCACAAAGCAGAGTCCTTCAAAGTCTTTCTTGCAGATATCAATCGTCTGCTCCATGCCATGTACGGAGCTGTCGGAATGATGCGTCTCAGTAATTCCTTCTCCGCAGAAAATGTCATTGATTTTTCCAACGCCAATCACATCATATCCATTGTCTTTCAAAGCATTCAACACCGTAACTCCTGTCGGCTTCAACGCATAGTCATGCCGGTTGCTAGTACGTTTAAATTCACCTTTTTTCTTACCCACATACGGCCTTGCGATGACACGTCCAACTCTCCACTCATCTTTCATCGTAATCTCTCTTGCGATTTCACAACAACGATATAAGTTCTGAAGGTCAAATGTCTCTTCATTTCCGCAAATCTGAAGTACAGAATCCGCGGATGTGTAGACAATCATGGCTCCTGTCTCAATCTCTTCTTCTCCCAATTCCTCGATAATGGCCGTTCCGCTTGCGCTCTTATTTCCAATGACTTTCTTGCCGCACTGTTTCTCCAGCTCCGCAATCAATTCCGGTGGAAATCCGGTGTCCGTAAAGGTCTTGAACGGTTTTTCCGTCTGAATCCCCATCATTTCCCAATGGCCGGTCATCGTATCTTTCCCGTTGCTTACCTCTCCAAGGCGAAGATATCTTCCAAGGGGATGCTCCACTCCCTTCATCTCTCCCGCCGTATGCAGGTTCAACATTCCAAGTTTCTGAAGATTCGGGATGTCAAGCTTTCCCATCTTCTCCAAAATATGACCAAACGTATCCACGCCTTCATCTCCAAACTTCGGAGAATCCGGCATTGCTCCGATTCCGAGGGAATCCAGAACGATGACAAATACTCTCTTATAATTCTTCATATAATTTCAGCATCCTTTCTTTCTTTTCCTTCTCTACAAAAGCTGTCTTCGCTGCGTTCCTCATAAGAAGCAAAATCTCTTCATCGCTAATTCCGTATGTCTTCTGAATAAACTCCAATTCCTTTGTCATGGACGTATTGCTCACCGTCCGGTTATCTGTATTAATCGTCACAAGAAGTCCTTCCTCCAGGAATTCCCGAAGCGGATATTCCGCAGAATCTGCCACTGCCTTCGTCTGCAAGTTGCTGATTGGACACATCTCCACACCGATTCCCCGTTCCTTCACGAGCTTCTTTGCGTCTTCTTCTCCACGCATGGCGATTCCATGTCCGATTCTGACGGCTCCTGCTTCCACCGAATCCAGAACATTTTTCACTTCTCCGCATTCTCCTGCATGTAAGGTAAACGGAATCCCCATATCTCTTGCTTTTTCAAACAGTTCCATGAAGCCGGACATCGGATAAATTCCTTCTGCACCCGCAAGGTCAGCAGCGCAGACACCTTTCCCAAGAAATGGATACGCTTCCCGCAACATATATTCATTCTCTTCCTGACTATGATTTCTCATCGCACATGTAATCACGTTATAGTCTACCCCGAACTCCTGCTTTCCTCTCTCTAGACCACGAAGCAAAGCTTCTATGACCTGGCGGACTTCAAAATTCCGATCCACATGCAGAAGCGGAGCAAATCGAATCTCCGCATATACCACATTCTCTCGGCTCATCGTGCGAAGTACATCATACCCTGCGCCTTCCAGCCCTTTTGCATCTTTCAGGCACTCTCCCGGAAGAGCAAATTTCTCCAGATATTCCGAAAGGCTTCTGCAATCTTCCGATACGCTCAATTCTTCTTCACTTACCTTACGTCCAAGTCTCTCCTCAATGAACTCCCGACTGAGCGAACCATCCAAATGACAATGCAATTCTATTTTCGGTAACTTTCTTAGTTCTTCTGTCGTCATGCTACTCCTCACTTTCCTTTTATGCCAGATTTTTCGGTCCGAATCCAAGGGGCAGAAGTTCTCTCAATGTAAAAATCTCATACTGTTCTTTACTCGTGGCAAGAATAATCTGAAATGTATCCGGATTGCAGAACTCCATCATGACCTGGCGGCATACCCCGCAAGGCGACGCATATTCTGTCAGAATTCCTTCTTTTCCACCCACAATACAAATGGCGTCAAATTCCCGGACTCCTTCACTGACCGCCTTGAAAAACGCAGTACGCTCCGCACAGTTTGTCGGTGTATAGGATGCGTTTTCAATGTTGCACCCTCCATAGACCGTCCCGTCCTTTGCAAGAAGCGCCGCCCCTACTTTGAATCCGGAATAAGGAGCATAGGAAAACTGTAATTGTTCCATTGCCTGCTCTATTAGAGTTTCTACCAGATTTCTATCCATCTCTCCTCTTCCTCTCTTAATATCCGGATGCTTCCTCACTTTTTACAATCTTAATCATTCTACTCGTTCCGAGACGGTCTGTTCCAAGTTCTAAAAACTTCTCTGCATCGTCCATGGAAGAGATTCCTCCTGCCGCCTTCATTTTCACATTTGGACCGATATGTTTTGCAAAAAGTTCAATATCTTCAAAAGTAGCTCCTGCTTTTGAAAATCCGGTGGATGTCTTAATATAATCCGCTCCCGCCTTCGTTACAATCTCACACATCTTTTTCTTTTCTTCCTCTGTCAGAAGACAAGTCTCGATGATAACCTTTAAAATGCGTTCCCCGCAAGCCGCCTTCAATGTACGTATTTCCTCTTCCAGCAAATCATACTTCTTATCTTTTAACCAACCGATATTGATTACCATATCGATTTCTTTTGCCCCGTTTGCAATCGCATCCTTCGTCTCAAATTCCTTGACCGCTGTCGTCATATATCCGTTCGGGAATCCAATCACCGTACATACCGGGATTCTGTCTCCAAGATACTCGCTTGCCTGTTTTACATAACTCGGAGGAATACATACGGATGCCGTCTGAAATTCCACTGCATCATCACAAATCTGTTTGATTTCCTCCCATGTTGCTCCCTGTGACAACAATGTATTGTCTACATGCTTTAACACTTCTTTTGCGTTCATTTCCTCATCCTCCATTTACTTTGTATCTTCTTTGATTAAGTTACGAATCGCTTCTACCGCAACGCGAATTGCCATATCCGTATCGTGTACTACCGGATTTTCCAATCCTAACTTTTCTCTTTCCTGATTGGCAACTACAAGGAAGCAGGAACCTGCTCTTACTTTCAGATAACTTGCCACAATGAACATGGCCGCAGATTCCATCTCCGAAGCAAGACATCCAAGCCTCTTCCATGCTTCCCATTTGTTCATCAGTTCATAGGAAACCGGCTTTGTCTCCGGCTCATGCTGTCCATAGAATGCGTCTTTGCACTGCACGACTCCCGTATGGAACGGACATCCCATCTTCTTGGATGCAGCCACAAGCGCGTTCGTCACATTCAGGTCCGCTACCGACGGAAATTCAATCGGCGCATATTCTTTACTCGTTCCTTCCATACGAATCGCACCGGTTGCGACAACCACATCACCGCTTTTTACATTCGTCTGCATGCCGCCGCATGTTCCAATCCTAATAAAAGTATCGGCGCCGCATCGATACAGCTCTTCCATCGCAATCGAAGCCGAAGGCCCACCGATTCCGGTGGAAGTCACACTGACCTTCACCCCATCCAGAGTTCCCGTATAGGTCACGTATTCCCGATTGTCGGCAATCAATACCGGATTCTCAAAATATTTTGCAATCTTTGCACATCGTTTCGGGTCACCCGGCATAATCACATACCTTCCGACTTCTCCTTTGGCTACTTGAATATGATACTGTCTGCTTGCGTCTTCTGAATAATTCTTCATCGTATCCCTCCTTTTAAGAAAGGAGAATGCGCGGGGCACATTCTCCACAAACTATACGTTCCAAAGACCGCGCAACACTAACGCTGTCCTTTGTCATATGGTATACCTTCCGCTTTCGGCGCTCTTGATTTCTTAGAAACGAAAACGAGAACAATAAGCGAAATAATATACGGAAGCATATTATAAAGTGTACTTGGAAGATTCAATGCCACCAACGCATCGAATCCGGTATATACATTCGAAAGTGCGCGGAACAATCCGAACAACAGCGCTGCAAGTCCGATATTGATTGGTTTCCACTGTCCGAAAATCATAACGGCAAGGGCAAGGAAACCGAAGCCTGCCACACCGTTCTCAAATTTCCATTCGCTTACACCTGCGGTAATATATACAAGTCCTCCGAGACCTCCAAGAGCTCCTGAGATTAACACACCTGCGTAACGCATCTTATAAACATTGATACCAACGGAATCTGCTGCCTGTGGATGCTCTCCGCAAGCACATAATCTCAATCCGAATTTTGTCTTATAAAGTATGATATAAGACGCAATCAGAATCAAAAATGCAATGAGCATAAACCAGTTGAATTCAAATCCTCCGATATCCATGACAAATGCTTTCTTCGCATGTCCATACGCAACCGTAGACGATACGTTGTCTACGCTTTCCGCTGTGTTGATTGCTCTTACGATTACAACTGCTGCCGCAGGTCCTAACAGGTTGATTGCAGTTCCAACTAATGTCTGGTCTGCTTTAAAATGAATCGCCGCAACCCCAAGAAGGAGAGAACATATCATTCCCACAAGGACGCTTGCCAATACAACCAGTAAAATAACAAGCGGAGCTGCCATTGTCTCCGGAAGGAATTTCATCGTCAATGCGCCGCCCAGCGCTCCGGTAACCATAATGCCTTCCAATCCGATATTGATAACACCACTATGTTCTGAGAAGCATCCGCCAAGCGCTACAAGCACAAGAACAGACGCGAATATTAATGTATATTGAATCAATAATGACATTATGCTTCTCCTCCTTTCTCTGTTTTCGCTGCTAATTTTTCATCTCTTCTATCAAGATAACGGTTCAACCACAGTTTGAAGAAGAGTACGAATCCACACAGATAGATGATAAACGCAATCATCAAGTCTGAAATCTGTGTACAGTACATGGATTTATCCACATAGCTTCCGCCACTCGTAATGTGCTGGATAAAATATGATGAGAAAATCGTTCCGATTGGATTTAATCCTCCGAGGAATGCCGCCGCAATTCCATTGAAGCCCATAGCCGGAACGCTCGTCATCTGCACCATCCACTGCTCGATTCCGCTTAAGTAGAAGATGCCTGCACCCATACCCGCAAGACCTCCGGCAATCATCATCGTTACGATGATATTCTTCTTCTCTTTCATACCACAATATTTTGCGGCATTTTTATTCATACCCGTTGTCTTCAGTTCAAAACCGAATTTTGTCTTTTCCATGAAAATCCAGACAAGAACCGCCATCAAAACGGAAAGCAAAATACCGATTGTTACAAATTCATTGTTTGAGAATAACTGGTTCAATCCCATACTCGGAAGCAACGCATCCGGATTCACATTGACAAGTTTCTCTGTATACGGTGTGGATGGTTCTTTGACTCTTGTAAGAAGCATGTTCACACTGTAAAGTCCAATCCAGTTTAACATAATGCAGGAGATAACTTCATTTACATTGAAGTATGCCTTCAATAAACCGGAGATTCCTCCTACAAGAGCTGCAACTACGATTGCTGCGATAAGGCAGACATACCAAGGCATCTTAAGCTCTGCCGCGAAGAAAATACACGCACCTGCTCCGACAACATATTGTCCTGCCGCTCCGATATTGAAAAGACCAACCTTATTGGCAAATAATACAGACAGACCACACATCAATAACGCGGAAGCTTTTACAAGCGTTGTACCCAAATATTTCATAACCGCAACCGAGCTTGGATAATAGAGATAGTTCTTCAGAATCGCAACAATCGCCTCTCCCGCTCCTTTCGGATTGATAAGAAGAAGAACAACATAACCTACGACAATTCCAAGTAAAATACAAAGCAAGGATGCAATGACTGTCTGGAACCCATCATTTCTTAAAAGACTTTTCTTTTTCTTATTCATGTGTTTCTGCCTCCTTTCTCTTGGAACCTGCCATGTAAAGTCCAAGTTCTTCTACCGTTACCTTCTTCGGGTCGAATTCTCCTACGATTTCTCCTTCAAACATGACGAGAATCCGGTCGGACACATTCATAACCTCATCCAGCTCCAGACTCACAAGAAGGACACCCTTTCCCGCATCTCTCTGTGCTACAAGCTGCTTATGGATATATTCAATCGCGCCTACATCCAATCCGCGGGTTGGCTGTACCGCAATCAAAAGCTCCGGGTTCTTATCAATTTCTCTTGCGATAATCGCTTTCTGCTGGTTCCCACCTGACATGGAACGCGCCTTTGTCACTGCCCCCTGTCCGGAACGCACATCATACTGTTCAATCAGACGATTCGCATATTCCCGAATTGCTCTTCTCTTCAGGAATCCCAATTTGTTCGTAAATTCCGGTTCAAAATAACGCTGTAACACGATATTGTCTTCTAAGGAGTAATCCAGTACAAGGCCATGTTTGTGTCTGTCTTCCGGGATATGGCTCATGCCCGATGTCAGACGGTTTCTGATAGAAGCATGTGTAATATCCTTCCCATTCATCGTAATCGTTCCGGATTTCAAATGCTCCAGACCAGACAAACCATACACAAACTCCGTCTGTCCGTTTCCATCAATTCCTGCAATACAGACAATCTCGCCTCTTCTTACTTGAAGCGAAACATTGTTGACCGCATTCTTCTTATGATGCTTGGAAGCTACGGTCATATTCTTCACATCGAGAACAACTTCTCCCGGATTGCAAGGTTTCTTCTCTACGATAAAGTTTACATCACGCCCTACCATCATAGCTGAAAGCTTCTCCGGCGTCGTGTCCTTGATATCCACTGTTCCGATATATTTTCCTTTTCTGAGAACGCTGCATCTATCTGCTACCTGCATAATCTCAGCAAGCTTATGGGTGATAAAGAGGATACTCTTTCCTTCCGCAGCAAGGCTCTTCATAATATCCATCAATTCCTGAATCTCCTGTGGTGTAAGCACCGCAGTCGGCTCATCAAAAATCAAAATCTCGTTGTCACGATAGAGCATCTTCAGAATCTCTGTTCTCTGCTGCATTCCGACTGTAATATCTTCTACAATCGCATCCGGGTCTACAAAAAGTCCATACTTCTCCGAAAGCGCAACCACTTTCTTTCTCGCTTCGTCCTTCTTTAAAAATCCACCCTTTGTCGTCTCTACACCTAGGATAATGTTATCCAATACGCTAAAGCATTCTACCAGTTTGAAGTGCTGATGTACCATTCCGATTCCAAGGTCATTGGCATCATTCGGATTGTTGATTTCTACTTTTTTACCATCTTTTCGGATTTCTCCTTCTTCTGCCTGATACAGTCCGAAAAGTACACTCATTAATGTGGATTTTCCCGCACCGTTTTCTCCAAGCAATGCGTGAATCTCACCTTTTTTCAACTGTAAAGTGATATTATCGTTTGCAATAATTCCCGGAAATCTCTTTGTAATATTTAACATCTCTATTGCATACTTATTATCCATCCTTTACGTACCTCCTCTCATAAAATTCCCGGCTTTTCAGAACCAAGAATGCACTTTGTCATATTCTTGTGACTGAGTTTTCCAAATCCAAATTTCTTCTTATGATTTAGAAAAGGAGCAGGATAAGTTGCCTGCTCCTTCGTTGCCAGAATCATGATTTATTTAATGCTGCCGTAATCTGTAACTTTAATTGTTGTCTTTGGCATAGCTTCTGTGTCGCTAGAAACTTCCACTTCGCCGTCAGCCATGGATTTTACAAGCGCTTTGTAATCATCCTGTGTAAATCCGTCGCCCCACTGTGTTGTCTCCATTGGAAGCTGTACGTAGTTCTCTTCCGGATTCTCTGAAACGATACCAAGGTTATCAATCTTACCTGCATGGTCATCCCATTTTCCGGCTTTGATGTCTGTTAACACGTTCTCTACTGTTGTTGCAAGACCTTTCATAGCTGAAGTAATTGTCATCTCTGCTCCGATGATTCCTGACTGGTCAGAGTCAACGCCGATTACTTTGCCGCCTGTCTTCTTCGCTGCTTCTACTGCTGATGTGTAGATACCGCCGCCACATGCGAATACTGCTTCTACACCTTTTGAGCTGTACCATGTATCCATGTAAGCTGTGATATCGGCATCACCGTAGAACTGTCCGCCGCATACGTATTCAACCTGAACTTCGTTCTCGATACCAAGCTCTTTTGCCGCCGCATCAGCTCCCTGTACGAATCCGTAACCGAAACGGTTTACTGCTGGAACTGACATACCGCCAAGGAATCCAAGGTGTTTGTAACCTAATTTTACTGCTGCAACACCTGCCATATATCCGGAAAGTTCTTCCTGATAAGTAGCGCAATATACGTTATCTGCTCTGTAACCTTTCTCTACACCGTCTAATTCACCTTCGCCCATATCAAGCGCAACAAATTTTACATCCGGATATGTCTTAGACTGGTCTACAACAGATTTTGCAAATAAGTATCCTGGAAGTACGACTACATTTGCTCCATCTGCAACTGCCTGGTCGATACTTGCGCTTCTTGCTTCGTCAGAATCGCTCTCTGGTTTGAAATAGTTGAATTCTACTTTGTTCTCTTCTGACCATGCTTTACATGTCTCATACGTTGTCTGGTTGAAGCTCTGGTCTGTGATATCTCCGGAGTCTGTAACCATGGCTACTTTCATTGTCTCCTCTTTACCACCTTCTTCTTTCTTCTTCTCTTCGCCTGAGCCGCCACATGCTGTCAATGAGAATGCCATTACGCCTGCAAGCAATGCTGCAATAATTCTCTTCTTCATAATTTACCTCCTATGAGCTTGATTAATAATTTACATTCGAACACATCTTATCATATTCTTTCTTGAAATACAATGAATATTCTAAATCTTCCAACTACTCCAGAGCAATCTTGGACGAGATTTTTTTCCTCAATCCTTCATACTGTTCCCTGTTAATCAGAATTTTATTTCCCTTCTTCGTAACAAGGTCTTCCTCCACAAATTGTCTGACCGCCCGATTCACGCTTTTCACACAAAGCCCTGTGGCATCCGCAAGGCTCTGACGACCTTCGTCTATCTGCAATACTCCTTCCCGGTTGTATTGCACATATCGTTCTGTCAAAAGAAGTGCGAGTCTATCCGCTCCCTGTAAAAAGAGTGTAATCCTGCTGTTTCTCTCCTGTTCCAGGAGATATTCCCCGATACATTTTGCTTCGTACTTTAATGCTCTGATGTCAGAATACATCCATTTCTCAAACTTCGTTCTCGATAACTTCACGAGCGTACATTTCGTTGCGGTTCGGAGTGTCGTCTTATACACATCCAAATCCATGATAAACTCCATGCCTCCAAAAGCATACACTTTCTTAAATCTCATGTAGTCATATACCGAACCGTAAATACGATAATCTGTGGCATCGATTACGCCTTTTCCGATGAAATATATGGTATCTGCTGGTTCATTTTCCCGGATAAAGGCTACACCTTTGTCTACTTCTTCTATCTGAAATGATTCCATCAGCCAGCGAGGTGCAGTTCTAAAATAATTCTCAAATTGTATCTGCCTCTCTCTGTCCACACTTTTCAGAAACGGAAGCACATCATACAGATATTGATTCCCCATGCATTTCATCTCTTTCTGTCTGCTCTTAGGACTCTCTTCGGACAATATTCCTTTCAGAATCCCTTTGATTTTCTATGCTGTTTTCAGAACCGGTTTCTAAAATAAATTATAACATCAGGACATTTGTCCGAAAAGGACTTATGTCCTTTTTTATAAAATAATTCTACATTTCAGCACAAACACACAGTTTTATTCTTTAATTTTTGTGCAGGTTTTCAAGTTGAACACTTTCTTTTATGCAAAATATGTTTTATGGAATAAGATTCTAGAAAAAGAACCCGGTTGTCAAACCAGGTTCCTGCTTAAAAACTTATCAATCCTATCAGTAATAAAAACGACAGCCGGAAGGCCAATTACAAACACTCCTACTATTCCAAGGAAAATTCCCAAAGAAGATTGAGCATTATACGGAACAAATATCAGTATTTTTGATAATAGATTCCATATACTGATTACCAATATTGCAAAAAATATGTGCTGTACGGTTTTATTTCTACGCTTCTTATAATAAAAATAAACCGTAATAAATGAAAGTATAAAAACGATAACGTTTACTCCACCTAGCGGAAATTCTACTATTGAATCCAAGAATTGCAATATGTCTCTGCCAAGGAGATATAACGAAATACTTAACAGAATCTTGGAAGCGTGCTTTTTTCTCATAGTATATCATCCCGATTCTTCCTTGTCCTAATCACGTTTCGCTGTACCAAGTAATACCATTCCCCATACAGAAAGAATAATTCCACAAGCTCGAACCGAAGGTATTAGCTGAACAAATCTAATATCTACATAATGAAAATCATAAAATTCTCTAATTATTGTAAACAAAATACTCGGCATAAACGGAGCCCCGATAATTAATACAATTCCTATAACAAACAATATCATAATCGTTCTTTTTCTCTTCTCACTCATACAATTTCTCCTTTCTTTCAAATAAATCCATGTTATATATACTCATATTAGCATAAAAACTGCCGGCAGGATATCCCACCGGCAGAAATAAATTGTTTATTCTTTGAATGATAGGAAATTCCCTCGGAATCCTATCATTCAAAAAATGCACTTCGTGCAAAGATGCGCAGCTCGAGGAGATGAATTTATCACTTCGTGAACCGCTCACGCGCGGAATCTTAGTAATTCTCACTACGTACTTCGAAGTAAGCCTTCGGATGATTACAAACCGGACATACTTCCGGCGCGTTTGTTCCCATCACAAGATGTCCGCAGTTTCGGCATTCCCATAAAGTCACTCCGCTCTTTTCAAATACTTCTTTTGCTTCTACGTTGTGAAGAAGCTTACGGTAACGCTCTTCGTGTGATTTTTCGATAGCAGCTACTCCTCGGAACTGTGCCGCAAGTTCATGAAATCCCTCTTCATCCGCCTCACGAGCCATACGGTCATACATATCTGTCCACTCAAAATTCTCACCTTCTGCCGCACGAAGAAGATTCTCTGCTGTATCTCCAAGTTCTCCCAATGCCTTAAACCAGAGTTTTGCGTGTTCCTTCTCATTCTCCGCAGTCTTTAGAAACAATGCCGCAATCTGCTCATAACCGGCTTTTTTCGCTACGGAAGCAAAGTACGTATACTTATTGCGTGCCTGTGACTCACCTGCAAACGCTTCCCACAAGTTCTTTTCTGTTTTACTTCCTGCAAAAGGATTCTTTTGATTCTCCATATTGATTTCCTCCGTTTTCATATCTTTTCTTCACAATAACATATCCCGGATATCTCTTCTGTGACCTAGTCACATCTCCAATATTTCTCCATGTATTCTCGAGCATCCTCTTCTTTTAAATAGAATTCCTTTTGAATTCTATCTAATGTTTTTTCTTTTGAAACTTTAAATTCCTGACACATTTTAATCGTTCTTTTGATTTCTCCCTTAAGTTCACCACGTTCCTCCCCAATTTTAATTCCTTCTTCTTTCAGATAATCACGATATTCATCTTCATCCCATTCTGTCAAAATGCTATCCATAATTTCACTCCTGTTCTTACGAAGTATATCTGCAAGAATATCATTTCGAATGCAAGCATCCACCGCCTGTTCTACTGCTTCATAGAGCGCCATGCTATACGCTAAATTCTTCCGGATTTCCGCAATGAACTGTGCATATTGTTTCAAAGTCTTACACCGTTCCATCAATTCCTTATTGTGTCCATAATTTACGTTCAGCACCAATGCCGTACATTCCAAGGATGGTTTCTTTCCTTTCCCATTTCCGATAAAAAGCTTACTCAGCTTCAACTCTTCTCTTTCCGGTCTTTCTTCTGTTCCATTATAGAACACAATGTATTGTGGAAATGGAATCTCTAATCGAGAAGTAGAGTATAATCTCCTTTTTACCGGTTCGATATAACTCTTATACACAGATGAAAAATAGAATAATCCTCGTAGTGGCAGATTCGGACAGAAACTACTTTGATGTTCGTACAGGCTCATTTCATCCCCAATAATAAATGATAAATCATTCTTCATTCCCATATACACCACGTCTTCCATCGTTGTAATTTCTAACTCATCCGGATTCGTGTAATTACTTTCATTTACCGCGTTGTAAAGTTCCAGTAACTCTTTCTTTTCACGAAAAATCAAGCGGAATAAACGGTCTTTATACTTCGTATTCAATTTATAATACATGACTTATTTCTCCTTTATTCTAGCAAAACTTCTGTTTTCAGGCAACACAAATAAACATGGTCTTCTCTACTACTCACATAGGCACCACCGGCTTTCTTTATAAGATTACAAATCTGATTTTCATTGCGACGAATATCACAGACACTTTAGAATAATGAATATTAGAAATCTAGATTCGTGATAATGATTATAACACAATTACACATTGCATACAATTAAATTTTTCTAAAATGATATCCTTCAATTTTCATTTTTTTCACACAGAACAAAGAATCCTGCCGGAGACTTTTTATGATATAGAAACGAAGTTTCCTATATCATAAGAAATAGGCTTCGCCTATTCAACTCCCCTTCCCCTCAATCGAGGGCACTGAAAAAC
>CAJJYZ010000043.1 GCA_905197485.1 uncultured Lachnospiraceae bacterium
AAATCCGGGGCAAATGTTTTACTTATTTTGGGACATTTTCAAAAATGCTTGACACTGTTTTTTTAAAGATTTTTCATAAGAAAATTCCTCTTGTATCTCAGTCTCTTCAAAATTTATGTTGAAATATATTTCCAACTGCTCTATAATACAATTAAAAGGAACAACCGCCCACAAGGGGTTGACCTCATAACATTAGTGACAAATCTTAGAATCGCCACCCTCGGCACTCGGTCAAAGTTTAGAGGGTGGTTTTTCTATGCCCAAAACATTATCTGATAAACGTAAATACGAATGTCAGCAATGCCAAAATGAACGTACCAAAGGCCATAAGGTCTTTGAAATCAAATTGATTTTTATTATCGTCCATCAGCACCACCCCCATCCTATGTAGAATAGAGGTCAGCCACCCTGTAACACGATTGTTCTATCTCTTATCATATCATGCTTTTCTATGCGATTCAATCTCTATTTTATTTCGGTGTACACGAGTACTGAATTGTAGCCCCTGCAAGAGCACAAGCAGCCTTTAATTCTACGACTGATTCCCTTCCAGCGGCTTCATCTGCACCGTCATATGCTGATATGGTATTTCAATTCCGTTTTCATCCATCGAAAGCTTAATTTGTTCCAGAAGTCTCCATCTCGCCGGCCAATACTCATCCGTCTTCACCCAGGAACGCGCGCTTAGAATCACCGCGCTGTCCGCAAGCTGGTCCACGACAACGAGTCTCTCCTGGTCTTTTAACACGCTTTCATCATTTTCGATAAGGTTCGCAATAATCTCTTTTGCTTTTTTCAAATCAGAATCATAGGAAATTCCCACACTCAAGTCCAGACGTCTCATATTACTTGCCGTCACGTTCGTCAGACTCGTATTGGAGAGCGTTCCATTCGGAATCACAATGATTTTATTATCAATCGTAGACAATTTTGTATAGAAAAATTGAATCTCCTGTACGGTTCCTTCATTCTTCTGACTGTCTTCGATAATATAATCTCCCACTACAAACGGTTTCAAAAGCAGGATAAGAACGCCTCCTGCAAAGTTCGACAGCGTTCCTTGAAGCGCCAGACCAATGGCAACACCACCGGATGCGAAAAGCGCAGCTACCGATGCGGTATCCACTCCGAATTTCACCGCAATCGAAAGCACAAGAAGCGCATAGAGAACCACTTTAATGACAGAGTCTGCAAACTGCTCTACTCCTTTATCCACTGTAGAACGTTCCAGAGAGCGTCTTACCGTTTTTCGGATGAATTTTATCACTTTACTTCCGATGAAAAAAACGAGAAGCGCCAATAAAACCTTCACGCCGAAGGAAATCATTCTGGGAATATTATCATTCAAATACTGAAGAAGCTGATTCACTTCCTGTGCTGCCTGGTCAGTCACTTTAGACACTTCCCCTACCACCTTTTCTGCCGTCTCGTCGGCATTCGTCCCGGTTAACAACATCTTGATTCCCTCCTTTATCTTATCGCCATGAAGGCTCCTAAATTTCCTCTTTTTCCTTTGGACGCACGATGTGAAAACAGTATGTCCGGATTACAGCATGTGCAGACGTTCGTCACCGCAATATGGTCTCTCAAAATTCCGGCTTCTAAAAGCACAATCTCATTCGCCTTCCAGAGATTTAACTGATACTTTCCATTCTCTTTCTGATAGAACAGTTTCTTCCAGTATGTTTCTTCAAAATGCTCCCGAAACTCCTCTATCACGTCTTCACTCACCTCATAGCAATCCTGGCAAATCGACGGTCCAACCGCCGCAAATACGTCTTCGGGATTCGTACCGTATTCTTTTCTCATGCATTCTACCGTTACTTTTCCAATCTTCCCCACTGTGCCTCTCCAGCCGGAATGACTCAAACCGATGGCTTTATGTACAGGGTCTACGAAAAATAACGGAACACAATCCGCATAGAACGTGGCAAGACAGATTCCCGGAACATTTGTCACAAGACCATCTACCGCATCGTAATCCAACGGTTTCACGATTCCTTTGCCCCGGTCTTCTTCTGTCACAACACGCACATTCGTCGTATGTGTCTGTCTGGAGAATACAAAGTCCTCTGCCTTTACATCCAAAGCCTTTGCCATTCTTCGGAAATTTTCGCGGACCGCTTCCTCCTTGTCTCCTCTTGCAAAGCTTAGATTCATACTACTGTAAATTCCTTCACTCACCCCGCCAAGCCGGGTAGAAAATCCATGCGTTACCATCCCCGTCTTCTCAAGCAAAGGATAGGTAAGATATTCCACCCCGTCTGCACACTTCTGTTCTAAAATTTTTTCTTCATTTTTATATTGTAAATTCATTCTCTTTTCCTTATTTAATCTGCTCAAAAATCTACGATTCTATATACTCAAATGCATGTTTGATGAGCTGTATCTCATCGCCAAGGATTCCGATGACATCAAATCGGCAAGAAACTCCGCTTTTGTGTCTTGTTGTAATATAATATAACGCAGTCTTGGAAATTTTCTTTTGCTTTTCTATCGTAATCGCGTCTAACGGAGTTCCTTTCTGTGCATTTTTCCGATATTTCACCTCGCAAAACACAAGATACTCTCCATCCTTTGCGATGATATCTATTTCGCCGCTCCTGCATCGGAAATTGTATTCCAGGATTTCATATCCATGCAATGCCAAATACTCCCCTGCAATCTTCTCATAAGAACTTCCTGTTTTTCGATTATCCATATTCCCTCCCCTATCGGTATCCATACCGCCGCATGTGCACAACCTCGAATCCATTGCAAAACAGCGGATTTTATATGAAATTTTTGATAAAGCTTCTTCTATGAATCGGAGTTGGGCCAAGTTCTCTGAGCGCCGCGATGTGAGCTGCGGAGCCATATCCTTTATTCCCTGCAAAGCCGTACCCCGGAAGAACCTTGTCATATTCCACCATCAAACGGTCTCTTGTTACTTTTGCAATGATACTTGCCGCTGCAATTGAGACACTTTTCGCATCTCCCTTGATAATCGGAACCTGTGGAATCGCAACTTCCGGGATGGTTACCGCATCATTCAAAAGAACATCCGGCTTCACCGGAAGATTCGAGATTGCGATTCGCATCGCTTCGTAAGTTGCCTGCAAAATGTTGATTTCATCAATTCTTGCCGGACTTACAATCCCGATTCCGGTGGCAATGGCTTTTTCCATAATGACGTCATAGAGCTCTTCCCGTTTTTTTTCCGATAATTTTTTCGAATCATTCAGATAAAGAATCTGCTCGTCTTTCGGCAAAATCACCGCTCCTGCTACAACAGGCCCTGCAAGGGGACCTCTCCCGACTTCGTCGATTCCACAAATGTATCCATAGCTTTCGTATTCCCGCTCAAAACGGCTCATTGCTTCCGTTCTCGCAATTTCCTCCTGAAGCTTCGCTTCCTGTTTCCGGTATTTTGTGATGAGATTTACAACGCCGGTTCTCGTATCGTCTGCATAACGCGCATACAACGAGTGAAGTTCTTCCGGCGAAGCGTTTGCAAACTCTTCTTTTATCTCGCTAATTCTTTTCTCCATGTGCAACCACTCCCATCTCATCGAACGGCCAGATACGAACCCAGGCTCTTCCTACCAGGTCTTCTCTCTTCAGAATCCCTACATTCGGCACTCTGCTGTCAGAGCTGTGATTTCGATTATCTCCAAGGACAAAATACTCGTCTTCCCCGAGTTCAATCGGTTCTGCCGCAATTCCTGCATCCTCCATCACCTCTGCGCCATAGTCTTTCTCAAGCTTCTCTCCATCAATATAGACATATCCGTCCAGAATCTGAACCGTCTCCCCCGGCAGTCCGATGATTCGCTTAATATAGTAGACATTCTCTTCATATTTATATGGAAATACGACTATCTCATATCGCTCAGGGTCTCGGAAACGATACGTCAGCTTATCTACCAGAAGATTATCTCCGTTTTCTAATGTTGGCATCATAGACTGTCCATCCACCTTCGTTCGGATTCCTACAAAAGTCACGATGAAAAAGGAAATCGCCGCCACAATGACGAATAGCCACACCCATTCCATCAGTTCCTTCCAGATACTTTTTTGCTTCTCATTGTTTTGTTTTTCACTGTTTTCTTCGTTTTTATTCTGCTCTTTCAAGTGTCAGTCTCCCCAATCTTCCATTTCTAAAATCATCCATCAGAAGGATTGCCGCTTTCTCCGTATCCAGTTCGTTTCCTTTGGACAGACAATGTCTGCTCTCGGCAATCTTCGCAAGACATTGATAGGTATCCTCCACTTCCTCTATACTATACTTTTCTTCCAGAATCCCAGGATAATATTTCAGCAGAAGTCCGATAAGCTCTGCCGCCAATTCCTCTGTATTCAGAATCTCATCTTTAATCGAACCGATAAACGCAAGATGAAGTCCTACCGTCTGGTCTTCAAACTTCGGCCAGAGGATTCCAGGGGTATCCAGAAGCTCCACATTCTTATTCAGACGAATCCATTGCTTTCCTTTTGTCACACCAGGCTTATTTCCTGTCTTTGCACAAGCTTTTCCTGCCAGAGAGTTGATAAATGTGGACTTTCCTACATTCGGAATCCCGACGACCATCGCTCGCACAGGACGGTTCAGGATTCCTCGTTTTCTGTCCCGTTCAATCTTCTCTTTACATGCTTCCTGAATCACACCTTGAATCGATTTGATTCCTCCGCCTTTCTTGGAATTGACCTTCACGACCGCGAAGCCTTTCTCCTTAAAATACTCCATCCAGGCATCATTCTGTTTTTCTTCCGCCAAATCTGCTTTATTTAACAAAATTAATCTTGCCTTGTTTTTTCCCAGCTCATCAATGTCCGGATTTCTGCTGCTTAATGGGACTCTCGCATCCAAAAGCTCAATGATGAGGTCAATCACCTTAATATTCTCCTGCATCATACGCTTTGCTTTCGTCATATGTCCCGGATACCACTGAAAATGCATATTCTTCTCTCCTTACTTCACAAACCCAAAATGTCTGAATGGGGAGGCAACAAACCATGCCTTCCCTTCTATTTCCGTCTTCTTTACGTTCCCGACTTCTATCGAACGGCTGTCCGTACTGCTCAATCTATTATCGCCCAATACAAAATATTCCTGATTCTTCAGTTTTATCTTCTCAGAGGCAAGACCTGGGTCTTTCACCGCCGACGTTTCATAGTCCTCCTCCAGCTCTTTTCCGTTGATATATATGATACCTCCGCGAATCTCTACCGTCTCTCCCGGAAGAGCGATGACTCTCTTCATATAAGAATGCATCGTTTCATCTCCTTGCGGTTTAAAGACAATCACATCTCCTCTTTTCGGATTCTTCGCATTATATATCAACGTGTTGACAAGTACAATATCTCCGTTTGCCATCTCCGGATTCATAGAGTCTCCGACATTGCTGACTCTTTTCCCGAAAAACAGCACAAGCACAAAGGCGAGAAAGCACACAAGCGCAATCTTAACCGCCCATGAACCAACCTGTCTCCATATCTTGGAACGCTCTCTTTTCTTTTCGTTTTTGAATTTTAATTCCCGTTTCATATCCATCCTTTAAGTATGTCTTATAACATGGACTCTCTTTGAAATCTCCATGTTATAAAAAAGGGACAAGATACATTATGTATTTGTCCCTCTCTCACATTTACTATTTTACTAATTCTTTTACTTTTGCTCTCTTACCTACGCGGTCTCTTAAGTAGTAAAGTTTTGCTCTTCTTACTTTACCTCTTCTGATAACCTCTACTCTCTCCACGTTTGGTGAGTGTAATGGCCATGTCTTCTCAACACCGATTCCGTTAGAGCTCTTTCTTACTGTAAATGTAGCTCTTGTGCTTCCACCCTGTTTCTTGATTACGATTCCTTCGAAAACCTGGATTCTTTCACGATTTCCTTCTTTAATTTTACCGTAAACTTTTACAGTATCACCTACGTTAAATGCAGGTACTTCAGCTTTTAACTGTTCAGCTTCAATTTTCTTAATAATTTCGTTCATCTTGTGTGACCTCCTTAAAATTTAGACGTTCTTAATACTCATTTTTGTATTAGAGGACCATCCCCTACTTTCACAACGTCAATAGCTTACCATAAATCCTTACAATTTGCAAGCGCTTTCTTTTCTTTTTCTGTTAATTCTGCTTTTTCCAACAAATCCGGCCTTGCCTTCGCGGTTCTGATAATGGACTGTTCTCTTCTCCACTTCTCAATATTCGCATGATGTCCGGAAAGCAAAATCTCCGGCACCTTTTTCCCGCGCCATTCCTCCGGTCTTGTATACTGCGGATACTCCAACAAATTATCCTGAAATGTCTCAAATTCCGCCGATACGTTGTTATGAAGCACTCCGGGAACAAGACGGGATACGGCGTCAATCATAACCATCGCCGGAAGTTCTCCTCCCGTTAAAACATAGTCTCCAATCGAAACATAGTCTGTCACGATTTCTTCCAGCACTCTCTCGTCAATCCCTTCGTAATGTCCGCAGAGAAACACAAGTTCTTCTTCCTTTGCAAACTCCTCTGCCATTCCCTGGGAAAACGTTTTCCCCTGCGGGGACAGATAAACGACTCTCGGCTTTGCCTTGCATCGTTCTTCTACCGATTTGTATGCCAGATATACCGGTTCCGCCTGCATCAACATTCCGGCGCCCCCGCCATATGTATAATCATCGACTCTGTTATGCTTATTCACCGCAAAATCCCGAATATTGACTGCCTCAATCGACAAAAGCCCATTGGCTATGGCACGTCCTGTGATGCTCGTATTCAATCCATCCATCACCATGTCCGGAAATAACGTTAATATATGAAAATTCATCTTCTATACCAGCCCTTCCATCAAGTGAATCCGCATCACTCCCTGTTCCACATCCACGTCCAGAATACATTGCTTGATTGCAGGAATCAAAACTTCTCCGTATTCCTTCGTCTCAATAATATACACGTCATTCGCCCCTGTCTCAATGACATCTTTCAATGTTCCGAATGCTTCTCCTTCGTCCGTCACGACCTGCATTCCAATCATATCCGCGATAAAATATTCATCTTTCCGAAGTCTGACTGCATGTTCTCTATCTACAAAAAGGCTTTTCCCCTTATATTTTTCAATATCGTTAATGTTGTCAATTCCTTTAAACTTCAAAATCACAAGCTGTTTAAAGAATTTTACACCTTCAATCTCAAGAGTCTTCTTCTCTCTTCCCGTATCCAGAATCACTTCTTTTAATTTCTTGAATCGTCTCATATCGTCCGTTGTCGGATACACTTTCACTTCTCCCCGGACTCCATGCGTAGAGGAAATCACTCCCACCTGAAACATCTGCTCCATACATTCTCCTTGATATAAATAGACATCGCTTACGCGATGTCTACTACAACTTTTTTGTCTTCTTTGGCAGCGGCTGCTTTTACAACCGAACGGATTGCTTTCGCAATACGTCCTTGCTTACCGATTACTTTGCCCATGTCAGAATCTGCCACGCGCACTTCAATAACAATCGTCTTACCGTCGACTTTTTCCGTAACCGCAACGCTGTCAGGGTCATCTACTAATGCTTTCGCAATGACCTCAACTAATTCTCTCATTACGCGCACCTCCGCAGTCTGAATTATTTTTCAATACCTGCAATTTTGAAGATTTTTCCAACTGTATCTGTTGGCTGTGCACCGTTGTTTAACCATTTTTTAGCTGCTTCTTCATCAACTTTGATTGCGCTTGGGTTGCAGTTCGGGTCGTATGTTCCGATTTCTTCGATGAATCTTCCATCTCTAGGAGACCTTGAATCTGCTACTACAATACGATAAAAAGGAGCTTTTTTCTGTCCCATTCTTCTTAATCTGATTTTTACTGCCATATCTTTGTCCTCAACTTTCTTTTTTATGTTTTATTTTGTAATCTATGTGTTAAAAAGGAAACTTAAATTTGCCTTTCTTACCACCTTTTCCTCCTAACATTCCAGGAAGCTGCTTCATCATCTTTCTGGACTGCTCGAACTGTTTCACCATACGGTTTACTTCGCTGATATCCACGCCCGCACCCTTTGCAATACGGTGTTTCCTAGATGGATTCAGGATATCCGGGTTCTGACGTTCTTTGACTGTCATGGAGTAGATAATCGCCTCCATACGCGCCATCTTCTTCTCGTTCTCTTCCGAATCCAGCTCCTGAAGCTGTTTTCCTCCGAGAGCGCCCATCCCCGGCATCATGCTCAAAATACTGGAAAGCCCACCCATATTTCTCATCTGCTTCATACTCTCCAGGTAATCCTCAAAATCAAACTGGGCTTTCTTCATCTTCTGGGTCATCTGTCTTGCTTTCTCTTCATCGATTTCAGCGCTCGCTTTCTCGATAAGACTCAAGACATCTCCCATTCCTAAAATACGGGAAGCCATTCGGTCCGGATAGAACTGTTCCAAATCCGAAAGTTTCTCTCCCATACCTACATATAGAATCGGACATCCCGTTACCGCTTTGATGGAAAGAGCCGCACCGCCTCTTGTATCGCCATCCAGCTTCGTAACAATGACACCGTCAATTCCAATCTTCTCATTGAAGCTTCCGGCAACATTCACCGCATCCTGACCTGTCATGGCATCCACGACCAAAATCGTCTGATGTACGGTAACCGCTTCTTTAATCTCCTGAAGCTCTGCCATCATCTCCTCATCCACATGAAGCCGTCCGGCCGTATCCAGGATGACAATGTTATTGCCATTCTTCGCCGCATGCTCCATGGCTGCTTTCGCAATATTCACCGGCTTATGTCCATCTCCCATAGAGAAGACTTCCACACCCTGCTTCTCCCCATTCACCTGCAGCTGTTTAATCGCCGCCGGACGATACACATCACAAGCTACAAGAAGAGGTTTCTTGCCTTTCAACTTGAACTTCCCTGCAAGCTTCGCAGTCGTCGTTGTCTTACCGGCACCCTGAAGACCTGCCATCATGATGACAGTTGTGGCCTGCCCCGGCTGAAGCTGAATCTCCGTTGTCTCAGAACCCATCAGCTTGACAAGCTCTTCATTTACAATTTTGATAACCATCTGCCCCGGATTCAAACCGTTCATCACGTCCTGTCCTACCGCGCGTTCCTGAACGTCTTTTACAAATCCTTTGACAACCTTAAAGTTTACATCTGCCTCTAAAAGAGCCATCTTTACTTCGCGCAAGGCTGTTTTTACATCATCCTCGGTCAGGCGTCCTTTACTTCTTAAGTTTTTAAATACATTCTGTAGCTTCTCTGTTAAACTGTCAAACGCCATTCTATAACTCCTCTAGAATCTCTGTTGATATCTTCTCAATGCTTCTCACCAATGCGTCTGTATCTTCCGCATCTTCTTTCAGCACTTCATTAATCTGGTGAACCTTCTCTTTGATATTCAGAAACTTCTCAACGAGATGAAGTTTCTCTTCATATCCTGCCAAGGTTTTATTACAGCGCTTTATCATGTCATACACACCTTGTCTGCTGATTCCCTCGGCTGCCGCAATCTCACTGAAAGATAAATCTTCCAATACAAACTGTTCATATACTGCTTTCTGGTGTTCATTCAACAGTTCTCCATAGAAATCATACAATAAAGCCTGTTCTAAAATCTCATTCATTTTCATCACCTTTGCTATCATACAACAAAAGCCGATGGGTGTCAAGTATTTTTTCTTGACGCTATGATTTCAATCTTTACACCTCCAGCAATGCCTTCACATCTAACAGCCCCCACCCTTGCCTGTTTTTATCCAATCCCAAGTTCACACACGTCTGCCGCAGCCGAAGCTTGACTTCCACATTACTCATTGTCGGATATTTCGAGAGCAACACAGCAATCGCCCCCGACACAACCGGCGTTGCCATCGAGGTGCCGCTTTTGACCGTATAAGCCTTTCCCGTCCTTTTATAACGGCCGTTACAAGAAGTAATTCCCGAACCCGGCGCCAAAAGGTCGGGCTTCACAACACATTCGCTTGTCGGCCCTCTTCCGGAATAACTCTTTCGCAAGTTCCAATTTCCTTCTACCTCGTCTTCATCATTCGAAGAACCTACCGTAATAATCTTTTTACTGACTCCCGGAATCGTAATGCTTCCCCATTCCGGCCCGTAATTTCCTGCCGCCGCAACGACCGTCAATCCATCATCCCATAAGCGCTCCACTTCTTTGATGAGTTCCGATTCCACCTCATCTCCTTGATGCGGAAGCGTACCAACCGAAATATTTACAACTCGGATATTGTATGTTTTCCGGTGTTCCCGTATCCAACGGATTCCCCGTATCACCGTCTCAATGTCTCCGTCTCCTTTTTCGTCCAACACCCGCACCATAATCAGATTGCATTGCGGAGCCATTCCTCTATAAATGCCTTGTGACAATTTTCCACTGCCTCCGATAATTCCAGCCACATGCGTTCCATGCCCGTTAATGTCATAAGGAAATTTCTTTTCCTTTCTCATATCTGAAACCGTCAGAATTCTTCCCTCAAAATCCGGATGGTCGGAGATTCCCGTATCCAGAACCGCCACTCCTATCCCTTTCCCCGTACAAAGTCCATTTCTTGTATCATCACACCAATATCTAACTGCCTGTTTTACTTTGTCCATAAGAGATCTTCCTTTTTAATTAGAATATTCAGAAAAAAAGAAAAAGTCTCCTTGGATAATTCCTATGCTATATCTTGAAAGTGTTTCTTGACTTTTAATCTTACATTTGTAATAATAAGGTCATAAAATTAATGGAAAGATTGAAAAGGAGAACCATTATGAAAACACTTCCACAAATTTCCGAAGCTGAGTTTGAGGTCATGAAAATCGTATGGAAATATGCACCTATCAGCACAAATGAAATCACAGATAAACTCTTGCAGACTACAAGCTGGAGCCCCAAAACAATTCAAACCCTAATCAAGCGTCTTGTGAAAAAAGGCGCTCTCACCTATGAAAAACAGAGCCGCATGTTTGTTTATACTCCAACAGTAAAAGAAAGCGAGTATATCCGACAAGAAAGTAATTCCTTTCTGAACCGTTATTACGATGGAGATATTACGGCTATGGTATCTTCCTATATCGGAAATGACAAATTATCGGAATCGGAACTTCATACGCTTCGCACTCTTCTTTCGAAGAAATAGAAAAAGGGGAAACTACTATGGCTGATTTTATGATTCGTTTTCTTATCTGTAACATACTGCTTTGCGGCATCCTTGTTATTTTTCTGCTTATGAAACGTATTTTGAAAAACAGTTTGTCCAGCCGGATGCAGTATAACCTCTGGTTCCTGCTGCTCGGACTTTTGGCGGTTCCATTTATACCGTTCCGACTTTTCAGATTATCCGAACTATTCGCATGGGTAAAAAACCTAAACCTTGTTCCTACTGCCAGAACCGAAACTACAGTAGGTCAAGCATTCCATGCGAATATTGCCGACACCAAAAACTGGATGGAAGATTTCACCCTTTCTGTCAACAGAGAAATGCAGGCTAGCATTGGGTATCTGTTACTTGCATTTTGGATATCAGGTATCATTGTCATGCTGATATTGGTAATCCGCTCTGTCCTGCGTCTGCACATTTTAAAAAAATCTGCGCTGCCCCTTCAAAGTCAAAAGGTTCACAAATTATATGAGCGTTGCCTAATCGACACCGGTATCACAAAAAATATTCCAATATACAGCACCGCTTATCTAAAATCGCCTGTGATTGTTGGATTTTTGAAACCGCGTATCTATCTTCCCATTCATCTTATCTCGGATGATAGCGAGACCGATATCCGATATATGCTGTTACATGAACTTCAGCACTATAAACATAAAGATGGGATTGCAAATTATCTGATGAACCTTGCCGTCATTCTTTACTGGTTTCATCCGCTTGTCTGGTATGCGCTGAAAGAAATGCGCAGCGACCGGGAAATTGCCTGTGATACTTCTGTTTTAGAGCTATTAGAATCCGAAGATTATGTAGCTTATGGGAATACGCTCATTAACTTTGCCGAGAAAATTTCTCTGACTCCATTTTCTTTTGCTTCAGGAATCAGCGGAAATATGAAGCAGATGAAGCGAAGGATTCTAAACATTGCGTCTTATGAAAGACCAACTTTACAGAAAAAGCTAAAAAGTATGGCTGCTTTTCTGCTGATATCCGTTCTGCTTTTGGGACTTACTCCGTTTGTTTCTACTGATGCAGCAGATAAAAACCACTACCATTGGAATTCTTCCGCGAAGAATTATTCTGAAATAGACCTTACGAATTATTTTGGAGAATATGAAGGAAGTTTTGTATTGTATGATTTGAAAAAAGACGCCTGGAAGATACATGATATGGGACACGCCACCTTACAGGTTCCGCCAAATTCCACCTACAAGATATATAGCGCTTTGTTTGGACTGGAACAGGGCGTCATCACTCCCGAAAATTCTTTTATTAAATGGAACGGAACCCCTTATCCCTTTGAAGCATGGAATAAAGACCAGACATTACCGTCAGCCATGAGCGCTTCCGTCAACTGGTATTTTGGGTACATTGACGAACAGCTTGGAAAGCCTTCCGTCCAAGAGTATCTCCACACTATCGGATACGGAAATGAAGATTTAAGCGGTAATTTTTCTTCCTACTGGATGGAATCCTCCCTGAAAATCTCTCCGATAGAACAGGTGGAGCTTTTGACCCGATTGCAGAATCAGGATTTAGGATTTACACCGGAAAATGTGAAAACGGTAAAAGACGCTATTCACATCTCCGCCTCTTCTTACGGTGACTTCTACGGAAAAACCGGAACCGGACGAGTAAACGGACAGGATATCAACGGCTGGTTTATCGGCTTCATAGAAAATACAGATAACGCCTACTTTTTTGCTACCAATATCCAAAACGAACAACATGCGACTGGCAGTAAAGCATCAGATATCACTCTATCTATCTTATCTGATTTGAACATATGGCAATAATCAAAACAGAGAACCTTAGCCAAAGCGCCAGGGTTCTCCCTCTCTTCATACTTGAAACCTATAATTTACCAGGAGGTCTTTTGTAAGTCCTTTACTTCTTTCGATTCGTAATCATACTGGTACATATCTAAAATTTCAGCATTCATCATACTCCATGAGCCATCTGCATTTTTTATATTCTTATAATACACATATTGTGCCTTTGTTCCCTCTTGTTCATCACGATGATACATGAGATATCTAATCTCCGTTTCATCCTCGTAGGTAACGATATAGCTATAACCTTTTGCATTATAATCTTTTCTATATTCTTTATCCGTATCCTTTATGTAGGTTTGATATATTTTCAGATAACCTTCCTCTATTTTTTTGATTTTAATATCTTCATCTTGATATTCTAATTCTTTCTCCAAATCCCCATACTTTTTATCTATATATTCCTGTTGCGTAATTGAAGCATCTATGTCATCTATTCCATCTGCATTTCTCAAGAACTGAAGAACCAGAATATTTTCTTCTTTGTACAGCCTATACGAAGGTTTATCTAACCACACAGGCGTTTTAACTGTCACTGTTCCATTACGATTATCATGTTCTGAATCGTCATTTAGCATATTCATAAATATCCCCAACGCCATTGCTAACACGACGATTAGTCCGACTATCCATAAAAGAATTCTTTTCAATAAGGATTTCTTTTTATTCGTTTTTATGATTCCAGATATAACACAAGTCCATATAATATTTAAACATAGCAGAGTGAAAAGCAACATGATAGGAACTGTTCTTACAAACCATAAACGGAAAATCTCTCCATCTGATAAAGGATATCCTATTTTAATTCCAGTATATATCAATGAAACGATAACGGTAATCATCGTAGCCGCCACCAATGTCTTCATTTTAAAAGACATTTTATGTTCCGTTTCTAACGGTTCTGTCTCTATATCTTGAATAAAACTTCTGAGCATCATCCGCTCATTTTCAGATAGAACATTTTTATGAATCAATATTACTTTATTGTCCTTACGAATCAGATAAATATAATTTTCAAGCTCTCCTTTTCTGGCAAATGAACTCCAATCATTATGTGTAACTCCAATCTCTGCGTCTATATCCACCCCCTCTTTTGAAAACACATATTTTCGTTCACGATTCCTTTTTTGCTCTCCTTTATTTATGACTGCTTTCATAAATGCCTTTTGGATTTTTTCTACACTTAGACCTAATGCGGCAAATCCAATACTTAACAATAGGCATATCCATGCAAATGACATATGAAACAAGTATAAATAAATTGCTAGAGAAAAGAGATAAAAAGCACTCACCAAAGTGGTACCTTTGATTACTCTACTGGTCTTTATCGTTTTTAATGAACTAAGATGCATCAAAATATCCTTTGCTTCTTCGTCTATATTTAAGTGATATATCACTTTATTATCACGACACTTTTTTTCTTCAACTACCATACTTAATTTCATCTCATCACCCTTTTTATTACATTTGTAAGATTTCGAATCAAAAATTTTTATTCCATGTACCTTATTGATTTACAAAAATATTACATCTGTAATATTTAAAAGTCAAGTTAATTTTTTATCTTAGTGGAATTATCTTATCGCTCTCCCGCAGTAGCGCTTCATCATGTGTAACCATAAGAACTGTTTTCCCTTCCTCATTCAATTCATGCAGCATCTTCATCACCAGTTGCCCGTTCTTCCGGTCAAGCGAACCGGTTGGCTCGTCCGCCAGGATAAGCTGGCAATTTTTCAGTCTCAATCTCGCCAACGCAATCCGCTGTTGTTCCCCGCCGGAAAGGGTATATACCTTTTGCTTTAATGCATACTCCATCCCAACAGACCTTAATGCTTCTTGAATCGAAACTTCCGTCTGACCTTTTTTGTGAATCATGTTTAAGTTTTCTTCTACCGTTTTCTGCTCTACCAACGCAAAGTTCTGAAACACAAAGCCCACAATATCACGATAATAGGTTTGAAGATTTTTTTGCTTTGTAATTTCCAAACCGGCTACGGTTATCGTGCCGCTTGTAACCGGCTCCAATCCGCCAATCATGTTGAGCAAAGTGGTTTTTCCGCACCCGCTCTCCCCTGTTATAACTACAAAATCTCCCTGCTGGATTTCGCAGGAGAAATTATCAAACAAATACTTCTCCCCGAAGCGTTTCCTGAGATTTTTTATTTCTATCAAATTACGCATATCAGATTCCCCCTTTGATAACTCGCTGTATTTCAAGATGGTCGTATTTATGTGTGAGATGAATCAAAATCAATAAATCGATTCCCAAAACTATCATACTGCCATATATCATATACCGAATCAGTCCGATTCCTGTAAACCAATAGACGACGAACGAAGAAATCAAGCACACGCCGCACAGCACTACGGATAAAATAAAGAATCCCCGATACCTTTCCAACAACGAATATCCCAGCGTCTTTTTTATAATCAGTTCTTTTGCCTTTGTCTCATAGGAAATCCTTAAAACCAACGCTGTCATTTGAAATTCTAAAATCAACAATATTACGGTTAAAATTACTGCAATCAGAAGACTTCTGTTCTGTAACTCCCACAGCCCCTGAAACCAATCTCTAATATTTTCTATCGAAAATTCCATCAGCTTCGGATGGATTGCTTCTCCGGCGCAAAGAGCGGCAAATTTCTCCATCTGCTTTCTATCTCCTTCAACGGAAACGAACTGCATCAGATAAGGAGCCTGCTGAAATAAAACACCTTCCACATCTTCCCGTTCATGCAAAGAATAAGTAACTTCATAAGTCGGCAGTTTCCCATAATCGTAGGTGTCCAAAATGATAATCGGATTTTTTATCCGATAAGAATAATCATATTCCACGTCACGCCTGCCTTCCGCAACAATGGAAAGTCCCTCCTCATAACACAAGACCCCTGATAGATTTTCCTCCGATAAACCAAGAACATTGGAAAAAGACAGCAATTCTTCTACGACTTCTTCTTTGTTCACTTCTTCTGAAACTAACAGATAATTGCCCTCTGTGTTACATAGCTCGTTCCACTCCGGAATTTGTTCTCTATAAGGCTTTAATCCCTGTAGATTTGCATAAACATATGTTTCTCCATATTGCGGGGCAATCTCTTCATAAGAATGATGATATAGCAAACCGCAATCCAGCGTTTGATAACTGTATCGCAGAAAATTATCCGTCACCTGGTCCTGCGTATCAAGCGGCGGTTTCTCCCCAGACTCTCCTTCCGGATACTCTATCTCTTCATAATGATATGGATAAGCAATCTCCACATGCATCCGATTACTCTGCGAATCGTAGTAATCTTTTTGCGAATATAATTTTATTCCTTCAACAGATAAGCCAATCGTTATGGATAGCACAACAACAGATAAAACTGCCACCAGCCCTTTTAGTCCTATCCCCATATTTAACACATGATGGGAAACCTGTATTTTAAGAGGCGATGCCTTCTTCCATTTCATTCCCCACCAGATGAGCGCACTATTTCCTGCCAAAATGATGACGATACAAAGAATCGTTACGGGTAGTTCAAAAGATGATGTTGTAAACGGCAGCAATAATAGGAACGCTAAAATGGAAGCGAAAGAAAACCCTAACACATCAGAAACTATCTTATGTAGCTGGAGGTTTCGATTATCTGCGCCTAAAATGATGCGGATTGACTGTTCTTTTTTCCCATAAGCCACATCATACAAGGTCAATAACGTAATACAACACAAAACCATCAGCCAGATTCCGCTTACCACTATTTTGGAAGATGCTGTCGTCGGTTCATTGCGAAAAGAACCGGAATACGCAACCATTCCCGGATAAACCATCTCATATAATTCTCCCGGCGATTTCTCTAAATACCAGCAATTTTGCATCACTTTTTCATCCGCATTCTCAAATGGTTCAAGTAATCCGTTTCCCATCCTTGGTTCAACTGCTCCTGACTTAAAATCATATCCATCGACAAAGATATCGGGGAGTAATATCGTTCTCCATGCTCGTATTGATACCGTCCTTCCTCTTCCAAATACGTATAGTTCTTCGTGTCTCCTATGATGTAATTCTCCATTTTTATGATTGCATAATCTTTTTGGTCTGTTTCCAGACTTCCCTGTAAATATTCCTGTTTTGTTGCATACTTACTCTCGAGCAAATCTATTCCCAGCCTCGATTGCAGTTCAATATAATCGGAAAAATCTATGCTAATATCTCCATATTCATCCGTTTCTTCTTTAAGAGGATTCATTTTTACACTCTGCATCGCATCCAACTCTGGAAGCGTTGTTTTGTTCACATTTACTTTGTTCAAAAAATAATAGCCTGCAAATGCAGTTGTCCCACCAATCAAAAAGGTAAGCGCAATCATAGCTGCATACCGCAGCAGCGAATGAGTCTTTTGTTTCTTCTGCTTTCCCAAAGCCTTTTCCGCCATACTATCTGTAAAAACAATCATATCCAGTTCCCTATCTATTTGCTGTTTTATATCTTTACGCTCCATAACCTACCTCCGTCAAAATTTTCTTAAGCTTCTGTCTGGCTCTATTCATACGTTGTATTGTTGTATTTTCGGATTTTCCTATCACCTGTGCAATCTCTTTCATAGACAGTTCCTGGTAATAATATAAGATAATAAGTTCCCTATCTTGAACTTCCAGGCTTTGAATCGCTTTGGTTATACTGTTCCTTTCCAACACATTTTCTATCGGGTCAACATCAAATGTCTGCACATCTTCTTTCCATTGTCCACGCCCCAGCCGGAACCAGTTCATCCGCATCATATTTTTGCAACAGTTAATAGCAATCCTTGTAAGCCATGTTTTTTCGCTGGAGTTCCGTTTAAAACTGTCATAATGCCTCATTGCTTTTATGAAAGTTTCCTGTGCTGCATCCTCTACCAAGTGATAGTCTTTCAAATAAAGATAGCACATCCGAAAAACTGTATCGCCATATTCTATTATCAATCGTTCCATTTCTTGTTCTGCCGTCATCTCTTCTCCTCCTTCACTTCTTAGACACAGGAGTCATCTAAAATATTACACTCATTCGAAATTTTTTTCAAAAACTGCTTAAATTATCCTATATTATTCACGGCTTCGCCGTGAAAGTGGCTGAAAGCCACATAGTTA
>CAJJYZ010000044.1 GCA_905197485.1 uncultured Lachnospiraceae bacterium
AAAGTCATCTTCGTTCTTACGAAGAATGTGTAAACTACTGGCCAAACCAGGTATACATTGGAAACGCACATCCGGATGAACTCGCTGAAGTAGAGTTCCCTTACTATGATAAAGTAAAAGAAGGCGCTGAAAGATTCGGTAAATACGGTGAGATTATGCCGGAGAACGAATTCCTTCTTTTAGTTCAGGCATGTGATATGTTTGAAGTTGTAAAATTAGACAAAGATTTCGTTGCAGCAACAAAAGAAGCTTTCGCTGCTGACCCAATCATTACAGAAGATATCGTTGCTAAGATTGAAGAAGGTGTTGAACTTAGCGAAATCGAGCACCTTGTAAACGAAGAGCATGCAGAAGGACTTTACATCGCCGGAAAATTAGTTGGTTGTGTAAAGAGAGCACACGACATCGATGTGAACCTTTCCGCTCATGTTATGCATGAAAACTTAATGAGCAAGGCTACAAGCGTACTTGCTTTATTATACGCTGTAAGAAATACAGGAATCGAAAAAACAGATATCGAATACGTTATCGACTGTGCTGAGGAAGCATGTGGTGATATGAACCAGCGCGGTGGTGGAAACTTTGCGAAAGCTGCAGCAGAAGTTGCAGGACTTTTAAACGCAACAGGTTCTGACTCTCGTGGATTCTGTGCAGGTCCTTCCCATGCTTTAATCGAAGCAGCAGCTCTTGTAAAATCAGGCGCTTACAAATGCGTAGCCGTAACAGCAGGTGGATGTACAGCAAAACTTGGTATGAATGGTAAAGACCACGTGAAGAAAGGTCTTCCAATCTTAGAGGACTGCCTCGCAGGATTCTGTGTAATCATTTCTGAAAACGATGGAGAAAGCCCGGAAATCAACCTTGACATCCTCGGACGTCATACAGTTGGTACAGGTTCCGCTCCACAGAACGTAATCGGAAGCCTTGTAGCTGACCCACTTGAGAGAAACGGTATGAAGATTACAGATATCGACAAATTCTCTCCAGAGATGCAGAACCCGGATATCACAAAACCTGCAGGAGCTGGTGATGTTCCATTAGCGAACTACAAGATGATTGCGGCTTTAGCTGTTAAGAAAGGTGACCTTGAGAAGAAAGATATGCCTGCATTCGCTTCAAAACATGGTTTAACAGGATGGGCTCCAACACAGGGACATATCCCATCAGGTGTTCCATACATCGGATTCGCAGTAGAAGATATCAAAGCAGGTAAGATTAAAAACGCTATGATTATTGGTAAAGGAAGCTTATTCCTTGGCCGTATGACAAACCTTTTCGATGGTGTATCATTCGTAATTCAGGCAAACACAGGTGCAGAAGACAACTCTGGTGTTTCTGAAGAAGAAGTAAAAGGATTAATCGCAAAAGCGATGAAAGATTTTGCAGAAACTCTTATGGCAGCAGAATAGAGAGGTGGATTAAAATGGCAAATATAGAAAAAATGATTGCTTCCACTTTTATGGAGATTGCCCAGGGACTGGAAACAGGAAGCTTCGGCAAACGTCCTAAAATCGCTCTTACAGGTATGGGAAGCGAACATGGAGAGGAAAACTCCATGGCTGCAGCAATCGAGGCTGCAAAAGACGGTATCGACGTATACTACATCGGTACATTAGAAGCAGAAGGCGTTACAACTGTAAAAGTGGCTAACGACGAAGAAGGTCACGACAAGATGGAAGAAATGCTCAAGAATAAAGAAGTGGACGCTGCAGTAACAATGCACTTCCCATTCCCAATCGGCGTTTCTACTGTTGGACGTTGTGTAACCCCTGCAACTGCAAAAGAAATGTTTATTGCAAACACAACAGGTACTTCAAGTACAGACCGTATTGAAGGTATGATTAAGAACGCAATCTACGGTGTAATCGCTGCAAAAGCATGCGGTAAGAAGAATCCTACAGTAGGTATCTTAAACGTAGACGGCGCTCGTCAGACAGAGAAAGCTTTAAAAGAGCTTCAGGAAAACGGATACGACCTTGCATTTGCTGAATCAGGAAGAGCTGACGGTGGATGTGTTATGAGAGGTAACGACGTGCTTCAGGCTTCTCCTGACATCATGGTTACAGATTCTCTGACAGGTAACATCCTTGTGAAGATGCTTTCTTCCTTCAACACAGGCGGAAGCTTCGAAGCTACTGGATTCGGATACGGACCTGGTATCGGAGAAGGCTACGAGAACCTTGTTATGATTGTTTCACGTGCTTCTGGCGCTCCGGTTATTGCAAACGCAATCCGTTACGCAGCACAGCTTGTACGTGGTAAAGTATTCGAAGTTGCAAAAGCAGAATTTGCAGCAGTGAAGAAAGCAGGATTCAACGAAATCCTCAACAAATATAAAACTGTAGCAAAACCTGCTGCAGCAGAGGAAGAAGTAAAAGAACCTCCGAAGGAAATCGTAACAGCACAGATTCCTGGTATCGAAGTTATGGACCTTGAAGATGCAGTAAAAGCGCTCTGGAAGATTAACATCTACGCAGAAAGCGGAATGGGCTGTACAGGACCAATCATTCGTGTATCTGATGCGAACCTTGCAAAAGCAGAAGAGGAATTAAAGAAAGCCGGATATATCGGTTAATTTGGGAGTGTCAGTATGAAAGTTTACGATAAAGTAAATAAAGTAGAGTTAGAAGCTACTACAGATGAGTTGGTAAAACTCATGGCTCCTGGCGGACGTCAGGTAGACTTGATTCTTCACGAGAAGAAGTCTGATGTAGACGGATATATGTCATGGGATGTGGAACATTGGTCAAGCATCGATGGAAAAAGATTCATCCGTTGCTACTCTTTAGAGGGAAGAACTCTCGGAGAGTCAACAGGACATAATATTTACGATTTGAGAAATGACTTCAAACCGGAAGAAGCAAAAGAAGTTCAGTTGAGCTAAATTTTAAAATGGGAAGAGACTTTTTAAGTCTCTTCCCATTTTTGCTGCTAGCGTATTATTTTTTTAATTCGATTTCTGCATTTGCAGTGTAACTTTCAAAAACAGATGCTATCTGTTCCTTACAGTTAGCTGCATTCTTTTCTGTCCCTATGTAATATCTTTTTTCTGCATCGGACGTGTATGGGAGTTCGACAGATGCCGTAATCGGGGCGATAAATCCATCCGTATCTTTTGCTTCCCGATTATAAGAGAAGAAGAATGGTTCCTGAATCAGAGCGTATCCGTCTTCTGTTGTCTTTGCGGCAGTCAGGTTTGTTAAGTGTCTGTCGATTAATCCTGTATACATCTGAAGAATCGGAGAATCTTCTTCGCAGATAGAAGTTGTCTGTTTGTATCCCCATCGACTGTTTGTGATATCGCCGTCAATCTGTGGGTCGTACATATAAACCCGCAGTTGATTTTGTACGGCAAACTGATTGATTGTGGAGATGACAGCGCGGGTTTTCTCACTGCCCGGTCCGCCGATTAATACGAGTGAATTGCCGTCTTTATCGAGCAGCCATTCCAATTGGCGGTATGTAACCGGATAAATATGGATAGGTTCGTTTTCTTTGAAAATTTCTGTTCCATATCGATTGAAAGCGTCTCTCATATAATCTTCTTTCGTGTAATGGGAGAGTTTGATGTTCTGTTCTTTGATGAAATCGAACAGTTCTTTCAAATGTGAGGTGTATTCTTCGGTTACATATTTTCGTACTTGCTTTCCGTCCTTATCGAGAACCGGATTTCCTTCCTCATCGGTTTCTTTTACGTAGAGACCTTTGGAATCCCGGTCAACCATCTCTTCGAAGGCATACATGATTGGACAGTTGCCGCTTGTATTTCCAGAACCGCTGTAATCTACTTTGTTGTCCTTATTGTAGAGGAAAATGATTGGCTGCTGAAGTCTTCCGACCGTTACTTCTTTTCCTTCTGCGTTGGTGTAGGAGAGGGCGGTGTCATCGTCTTTTGGATAGGCAATCCAGTCATCCAGGTTCGGGAGATATTTGGATACGAATTCGCCATACATATAGTTATATTTTGTTCCGAGTGTCGTTTTTTCATTGGACATGCGGACAAACATGGAACCGTCGTCTCCGTTATCTACGTTGAAGTCATAGGAATAAATAGTGTCAATACCATATTCTTTTGCATACTGGTTAACAAAAGGGCTCATAGCACGACTGTTGTGGCACCAGGAACCGCTTAATTGAATGAGAAAGTTTCCTTCCTGTTCAAGAAGCTGAATCAATTGGTCATAGCTGATGTCCTGGAATACAATCTCTTTATCCTCGAATGTATCGATGCCATCCTGCCGGTCAGCGTCTCCGCGGGAATGAGCGTTAAAGTCACCAAAGGCATACTCTTTTTCAAAATCATACTCCGGGGAAGAAAGCTGTGATGTATCTGCTTTGGTAGATTGCTTCGTCAATGTTTTTACATTGTCCTTGACTGCGGTGTTTTTTGTGTTTCCGCAGCCGGCCAATATCCCGACTGTCATTGTGGCAATCAGAACAGTCGAGAGTAGTTTCTTTTTCATCATAAATTCTCCTGCCTTTCTAACACATCGGAATGGATACTTCTTCCGCAGCTCCGCCTGTGCTTCCGTTTGATGTATATTCAGATTCCAAAGCAGTCAGTTCTGCGTAATTTTCGACGAGCGAATACTGTTCGGCAGTTAAATAGCTGTCTACCACTTCTCGTGCTTCGGTCACATATTTTTTTACGTCATCAAAAGAGTATCCTTCTACGGTTTGTCTTGCATCTGCAACGCTTGCAGCTTTGATTGCAAGGCGTGCGTATTCGATTTTTGCCGCATTAAATTCGTTCATATGTTGGATTCTGTCTTCCAAATCAAAATTTGGATCTAAGGCATTATAGTATTCCAAAGCCCGGTCGATTTTTTCTTTGCATTCTTCTGTATAAGCCACTTCGCCGATAGCTGAGATTGCATCATTTGTTCGTGTGACAGAAGCTTTTACTGAAAATGCAGATAGTCCAAGACATACGGCTGCTGCCGCAAAAAGCGCAATGGTTGATTTTTTCATTATGCCCGTCCTCCTTTTTTCTCATCAGACTGGAAGATACTGTCGTTTAGAAGACCTGTCTTACGTGCAACGACAGTTGCAGTAACATTTGCTCCTACTACGTTTGTAAGTGTACGTGCCATGTCTGTAATATTGTTGATTGGAATCAGGAGTACAACGGCTGCGATTGGCAGGTTGACAGCGCTGAATAAGGAAACGGCGGTAACAACTCCGATACCAGGCATTCCGGCGCTTCCCATAGAAAGAACAAGACACATAAAGCACATAATCAGATATTGACTCAAATCCCAGTGTTGTCCTGTCGCATTTAAATAGAACATGGCAAGCAGGATTGGCCAGATACAGGTACATCCTGCCATACCGATAGTTGTTCCTAAAGGAGCTGTGAAGTTGGCAACTTCTTCGTCTACACCGACCTTATGAATCAGTCGGTCGATTGTAATCGGAAGAGAACCGACGCTGCTCTGCGTTGTAAATGCGGTAGCCTGTGCGTCGAAAGTCTTTTTGAAGAATTTCAACGGACTTACATTGGCTGCGAATTTTAAGATGACCGCATTTACAAGGTAAGTCTGCACAAGGCAGACGATGTATACGATTGCTACAAGAAGAATCAATTGTACGAGAGCGTCTTTGTCGCTTAAAAGCTGACTTGCAGATACGGCTGTCAGACAGAGTACTGCGTATGGTGTCAAATCGATGACATAAGAAAGAATCAGGAAAATAATTTTCTTTGCAGCTTCAATGATGTTCTTGAAAGCAATCACTTTTTCTTCTCCCTCTTCGGAAGCAACGCTTACATAAGCAACCGCCAGCGCGACCGCGATAATGATGATTGCGACGATGTTATCAGCGGCAAGGTCTCCGATAATATTGGTCGGGAAGAGATTGAGAATAATCTGGTCCAGGGAAGTTCCCATTTCTGTGTAAGCGTCTAATGTGGACTCAGAAACACCGGCAATATCAGAAAAAACTGCACCGGCGCCGTTGCCGACATGTGTCACCACAGCAAAAATAATAGTCACTACGATTGCAATTGCAGAAGAAATCAAAAGCCAGAAAACTGACTTTGTACCGATTCGCTTCATTTTTTCTTTGTCATTTAATTGAATCAAGCCGGAAATGACTGAAACAAGGATGACAGGTGCAACGAGTGCTGTGATTAAATTGACATAGATATCGCCAATCAGGGCGAGCCATGTCATATAAGAATTATTTTCGGAAGCAAAAATGATTCCGAGAATTGCGCCCATAGCCATACTAATCAAAATTACAAAAGTCCAGTTGACTTTGTATGCAATTTTGTTTAATGCCTTGAATAAAAGTAAGGCAATGACAAGCACAAGAAGCGCAATCCAGTTTACACTTAATAGTGCGTCCATGTGAAAAACCCTCCTCTTATATTTTATTATGTTTTTTCAACCGTTATATTATAGTTTTGTGTCTAAAAGGAGTCAAATTGATTTTTTTGATAAATTTATCGGAAAATTCTATAAGTAATCATAGAAAAGATAAGAAGAATCATGATAGGAAACGGGAGCAGACATAAAATCCACTCCCGTTTTAATGTTTATGAAGAATTTTAACTAATTGGTTTATTTAGATGTTCTCTTTGAATTTCTGCAGAACATGCGGCAATAACCTGTCGCTGTATTCTGTTAGTGAATAGTCGCCTTTGCAGAGAGCCCAATCGTATAAAAGAGAACGTTCATACATCGTATACAGCTTCACCAAGTCGGCTGTCGTATTGGATTCCGGAAATTCCCCGCTTTGTTTCCCGTCACTGATAATCTGAGTGATAAGAGTAAAATAGTATCGGTCCTTGTCCAACAAAGATTTCGTATCCTTCGTAGTGAGCTGGGAAGAATACAGAAGGGCAAGGAGTCGGATATCAATGCTTGTCTCAATCATATAGAATAACTCGTGGTTTAAAAACAAGAGTTTTTCACAGGCGGAAAGCTCCGGATTCATGATTGCTGTCAGTTCTTCGTATTTATCATCCAGAAGATATGCCAGCGTGTTCAATAAGGCGTCCTTCCCTTTGAAATAGTGGTAAAAGGTGCCTTTTGAAGTTTTAGAGGCGGCGATGATATCGTTGATAGTAGTCCCTTCATATCCGTTTTTGTAAAAAAGATTCCAGGCAGATTTGATAATTCTGCTTTTCGGGGATTGACGTTTGCGAGCCATAGCGCTGCCTCCTTCTTAGTTTTTATGGAATATTAGCCAACGGAGAATCCGTATTTTAACGGGTCAGTTGGGTCGATAACATAAGTTCCCATTCCTGTAATATATGCGCTTCCTGTAATCTGTGGAATGACAGCTTTGTGTTCTCCGATAGATGTCTCTTCTTTGATGACACCGCGGAATACGGAGCCTGTGAAGCTTTCGTAACGGAATTCTTCTCCGATTTTGATTTCATCCCATGCGTAAAGCGTCGCAAGTTTCGCGCTTGTACCTGTTCCGCAAGGTGAACGGTCGGCCTGTGCTTCTCCGAAGATGACAACGTTTCTCATATCCGCGTTATCCGGGTTCGGAGTCGGTCCATAAAATTCTACCAAATCTACGGTATTGATATCGAGTGTAGGATGCTGAACCTGTACTTCCTTATTAATTTTTTCTAACATCTTCATACCGAGTCTCTGAAGTTCTGGTACTGCAGATGGGCCAATGTTGTATCCTAATTTAGCTGCATCAACAAGAGCGAAGAAGCTTCCGCCAAAAGAAATGCAGTAAGGAATCGTTACACCGTCAACTTCTACAGTTAAGTTATCTTTGTAAAGGAAAGCAGGAACGTTTGTCAAAGTAACTTCAACAGCTTTTCCATTTTCTACCTTAACCTTTGTACGGATAATTCCTGCAGGAGCTTCTAATACTACCTCTGTATATGGTTCAGTTACCGGAACAAGTCCAGTCTCTACGGCAACAGTTGCAGTACCGATTGTTCCGTGACCGCACATATTTAAATATCCGCCGGTATCCATGAAAATAACACCAAGATCAGCTTCTTCGCTGATTGGTTCAGTGATAATCGCGCCGAACATATCATGATGTCCTCTTGGTTCAAGCATAAGTGCTGTTCGGTAGTTGTCACAATGGTTTACAAGAAAGTTCTTGCGTTCCATCATCGTATCTCCTTCTAATTCAGGGAAGCCAGATAATACGATACGTGTAAATTCTCCAACTGTATGAGAATCTACAACGGTGAACGCTGCTTCAAAACGTTCTTTATTAAGTGTTGGATTAAATGACATTGTCGTTCCTCCTCAGTAAAATATTGTAAAACACGCGTACTAGACTAAGTTCTAGTATTGGGTTCAACCTTCCGTAAACATTATGCGCGAAAAGTGTTGAAAAGTCAATGTTTATTTGTTAAAATAAGAATGTCAAAAAAAAGTAAAAAACTTCTTGAAATCTGTCAAAACATGTGTTATGTTTAATAGCGGAAAAAGCAAATACATGGGGGTAGATGGGTAACTGGTGTGCCTCCTAGTCTTCAAAACTAGTGTTGGGCGTTAAGAGCGTCCTGGGTGGGTTCGATTCCCACATGCCCTCGCCAGAAAGATACAATCTTTTTAGATTGTTTGTAATATAAATCGAAATAAGGCGGGAATGGGAAGGCTGAGTGTATTTACTCGGCTTTTTTTATAAAAAATAATTTTAATAAGTAGAGGTAAAAGGAGAAGAATGTCATGGGAAACATACAGATTCTATTAAGACAGCATGTTGGTGCTCCATGTGAGGCAATTGTTGCGGTGGGTGACAGAGTAGAAAAAGGTACATTGATTGCAACACCAACTGGACTTGGAGCTAATATTTTCTCAAGTGTATATGGTGTTGTAGAAGAAGTGTTGGAAGACAGAATTGTGATTGTACCAGATGCAGAGCAGAAAGATGAATTTGTTCCGATTGCAGAAGGTAGCAAATTGGAAATGGTAAAAGCGGCTGGTGTCGTAGGTATGGGAGGAGCTGGTTTCCCTACAGGTGTGAAGATTGGAACAGACCTGGAAGGCGGATATATTTTAATCAATGCTGCAGAGTGTGAACCTGGACTCCGTCATAATATCCAGCAAATCGAAGAAGAATGTGACAAGATTATTCGTGGTGTAAAGCATACTATGGAGATTTCTAATGCGTCAAAAGCAATCTTCGCAATTAAAAAGAAAAATGAAAAAGCAGTACAGACATTAAAAGAAGCTTTAAAAGATGAAGAAAATATTTCAATCCATCTTCTTCCGGATATTTATCCGATGGGAGAGGAAAGAGCAGTTGTAAGAGAGTGTCTTGGAATCGAATTAAAACCGACAGATCTTCCTTCTGTTGCGAAATCTATTGTAATCAATGTAGAGACTCTTGCAAGAGTGACAGAAGCAATCGAAGAGAGAAAACCATGCTTTAGTAAGAACTTAACAGTGATTGGTAAATTAAATGGTGGAAATGAGCCGCACGTATTCAAAGATGTTCCGGTTGGAACAAGTGTTTCTGAACTGATTGAAAGAGCCGGAGGAATTGATGGAGAATACGGTGAAATCATCATGGGTGGACCGTTTACCGGAAAGGCAACAACATTAGATGCGCCGATTACAAAAACAACAGGTGGTATTATTGTAACAATTGAATTCCCGGATCTCCACGGAGCGACCATGGGAGTGCTTGTATGTGCATGTGGCGGTGACGAAGCTCGTATGCGTGATATTGCACAGAAGATGAATGCAAACGTTGTTTCTGTTGCAAGATGTAAACAGGCAGCAGAGATGAAGAGCGGCGCATTGAAATGTGAAAGACCGGGAAATTGTCCGGGACAGGTAAAGAACAGTATGCAGTTTAAGAAAGATAAATGCGAATATATCATTATCGGTAACTGTTCAGATTGTTCGAATACGGTTATGGGATCTGCACCGAAGATGGGATTAAAAGTATTCCACCAGACAGACCACGTAATGAGAACAATCGGTCATCCATTATATAGATATTTGACAGTGTCAAAACAGGTAGAACAGGATATTTAGTCAGAAGGAAGGGAGAAAAGACAATGGCAATTACAGCAGAAATGGTAAAAGAATTTGCAGATAAGCCTGCAGTATTTGGATGCAAAGTTTTAGCAGGAACAGAAATTGAGCCAAAGCATTTGGAACATCCGATGTTTCTTTCCGACATGGTAAGTTCTAACTTGTTTACTTTAGAAGAAGCATTGACAATCGGACAGGTTATTGGTGTAAAGGCAGCAAAAGATTGTGATGCGCTTACACCGGTTACAGAAGAAGCAGTAGGACATGCTGTAAAACTTATCAGAGAAGAAAAAGCAGAAGAACAGGAAGTAGAAGAGACCGCTTCTGTGAATACAGTCCTTACATTACAGGATGGAAGTACAATTGTAATTTCTATTAAAGAAGGAAAAGATATTGATTTAGAATTACCATTATACTAGATATGACAACCATGAAAATGGTTAGAATATAGATATTGAATAAGTAAGATTCAATAAGAGATGACTAAAGGAGGAAACAATATGTCAATCACAGCTGAAACAGCAAAAGAACATGCAAAAGACCCTGCGGTATTATGTTGCAGAGCCGAAGAAGGCATAACAATCGGACCGGAAAACTTAGAAGATCCGGCGATTTTCGATGATCTCGTAGATTCAGGATTATTGAACTTAGATGGTGTGCTCACAATTGAAGAAATTCTTGGTGCAAAGCTTACAAAAACTTGTGACTCACTTACACCAATCACACGCGATGTAATAGATGCAATTCAGACAGTAGAAGAAAAAGAAGAAGCACCTGCAGTGGAAGCTCCGGTAAATGCTCCGGTAGCAACACAGACAGCAAAAGCAAATGGTGGGGTTCTTAAAATTCACATTGGAGAGGGAAAAGATATTCACATTGAACTTCCAATGGGTGCAGGAACAGGAACAGCAAAAGCTGTAGAAGTTCCGGCAGGAGCAGAAGTAGTAGCACCTGCAAAAGAACAGGAGCCAAAATTAATCAGAAGCTTAGTGAGAAAACACTTTAAAATTACAGAAGTAAAGAGAGGACCTGAGACAAAGATTGAAGGAACAACTCTTTACATCAGAGAAGGTATCGAGCAGGAAGCTGTAGATTCTCAGGAACTTGTAAACAGCTTGAAAATCGATATTATTACTCCGGAACAGTATCACACATATTCTGAGACAATCATGGATGTTCAGCCAATTGCTACAAAAGATGGCGATGATGAGATTGGTTCAGGAGCAACAAGAGTTCTTGATGGTGTTGTTATGATGGTAACAGGAACAGATGCAAATGGTGTTCAGATTGGTGAATTCGGTTCTTCCGAAGGATACTTAGATGAAAACATTATGTGGGGACGTCCTGGAGCGCCGGAAGAAGGAGAAATCTTCATCAAGACAGAAGTTGTGATTAAAGAAGGAACAAACATGGAGAGACCTGGCCCGTTGGCTGCTCATACAGCAACAGACGTAATCACACAGGAAATCAGAATGGCTCTTAAGAAATTAGACGAATCTCTAGTTGTTGACACAGAAGAATTCAACCAGTACAGAAGACCTGGTAAGAAGAAAGTTGTTATCGTAAAAGAAATCATGGGACAGGGAGCTATGCACGATAACTTAATTCTTCCGGTAGAGCCGGTTGGTGTTCTTGGAGCGAAACCAAACGTAGACCTTGGAAACGTACCGGTTATGGTATCTCCACTGGAAGTACTGGACGGATGTATCCATGCTCTTACATGTATCGGACCTGCTTCTAAAGAAATGTCAAGACATTACTGGAGAGAACCACTCGTACTTGAAGCATTGCATGATGAAGAAATCGACCTTTGCGGAGTGATTTTTGTTGGAAGTCCTCAGATTAATGCTGAGAAATTCTACGTATCTAAACGTGTTGGTATGATGGTAGAAGCGTTAGATGTTGATGGTGCATTTATCACAACAGAAGGATTTGGAAACAACCACATTGACTTTGCAAGTCACCATGAACAGATTGGTATGAGAGGAGTTCCAGTAGTTGGACTTTCATTCTGTGCTGTGCAGGGAGCTCTTGTAGTTGGTAATAAATACATGACTCATATGGTAGATAATAATAAGTCAGAAGCTGGTATTGAGAACGAAGTTCTTGCATGTAATACACTTTGTCACGAAGATGCAATTCGCGCGCTTGCAATGTTAAAAGCAGCAATGGCTGGTGAAGAAGTGAAAAAACCAGAAAAGAAATGGAATCCAAATGTAAAAGCAACAAACGTAGAGTTAATCTCTAACGTAACAGGAAAACCGATTGAACTTGTGAAAAACGAGCAGTCTCTTCCGATGAGTGAAAAGAGAAGATTAAAATACAACTAATTTAAGGTGATACGATGAAATATGGCGATAAATTAATTAGAATGGAAGGTGTAATCGTAGAAGTGCATGATGGATGTGTAGCCATCGACTTAAAAGGTCGTTTGGGATATTTGAAGATTCCGATGCGCATGTTGATTACAGACTATCCACTTAAAGTGGGACAGGAAGTTGCATGGAATATGAGTTTTGTGGAACAACTTGGACCGGAAGCCAATGATAAATATGTAAGTAACCTAGATGTATATAAGCGCAGACAAGAAGAAGCGCGTAAGAATAATGAAGAAAACAAGGAGGCAAAATAATGAGTTTAACAACAGTTAAAGGAATGCAGTCAGAGATTTTCGTTCCGATTACTCCTCCATCTGTATGGACTCCTGTAACAAAAGAGTTAAAAGATATGACAATTGCACTTGCAACAGCAGCAGGTGTTCACCACAAAGAGCAGGAAAGATTTAATCTTGCCGGTGATTTCACATGGAGAAAAATTACAGATACAATGCCATCAAATGAATTGATGGTATCTCATGGTGGATATGATAATGGAGATGTGAATAAAGATATCAACTGTATGTTCCCTATCGACAGAATCCATGAATTAGCAAAAGAAGGATTTATCAAAGCTTGTGCACCTGTACATGCAGGTTTCATGGGTGGTGGTGGAAACCAGGAGAAGTTTAAACATGAGACTGGTCCTGCTATCGCACAGATGTTCAAAGAAGAAGGAGTAGATGCAGTTATTCTTACTGCTGGTTGAGGTACTTGCCACCGCTCTGCAGTATTGGTGCAGAGAGCGATTGAAGAAGCTGGAATTCCTACAATTATTATTGCAGCTCTTCCACCGGTTGTTCGTCAGTCCGGTACACCTCGTGCGGTAGCTCCACTCGTTCCGATGGGAGCAAATGCAGGAGAACCTAATAATAAAGAAATGCAGACAGCTATCGTAAAGGCAACACTTGAACAGTTAGTTGAAATCCAGACACCTGGAAAGATTGTTCCGCTGCCATTCGAATATGTAGCAAAAGTATAATTAGTTGGGGACGTAGTAAAGTGATAAAATGCTACGTCCCCAATTAAGTTTTGCCCTGTCCCTTTTTGCAGTAAGCGGTGTCCCTTTTGTGAAAAAACACTTTTATAAATGAAAAGTACTGAAGTTTTGTCAAAAGGGACAGGGGTATTTATAAAAAGGGACATAGTAAATTCTAGTTGGGGACGTAGTAAAGTGGCAAAATACTACGTCCCCAACTAAAAGAAAAGAGGTGCAAAAGTTAAAGAATGAGTAGAGGAGAAAAGGAACTACGGAGATTAGTAATCAAATCTTATCATATTCATGATATAGAATATGGCGATGAGAACCGGGTGAGCACAGAGGGGAAACTGGTGATTGACAGTAATGCGGAACGATTCCTTACAAACAGAGAAGAAATTGCATCTATTCGTGTGAAAGTGATTCATCCGGGCGAGTGGAATGTGTTTACAAACAGCATGATGGATATTATCCCGATATCCACAAAAGTTCTTGGAAATATTGGCGAGGGAATTACCCATACGTTGACAGGCGTGTATGTGATTCTTACCGGAGTGGATGTGAATGGAATCCAGACAGCGGAGTTTGGGTCATCAGAAGGGATTCTGAAAGAAAAATTGTTTCCGGGACGGGCGGGGACACCGGCGGAGAATGATTGGATTATCAGTTTTGATGTGACATTTCAGGCGGGGATGGGACAAGCCCGTCACGCAGTAACAGAAGCGCATAAAGTGTGCGACTGTTTTATTCAGGAATTTCGTAATCAAATGAAAAAATTTTGCGGGGATTCGTGTACGGAACGTCATGAATACCATGATATTGTTAGACCTGGGAAAAAACGTGTTCTTATTGTAAAGCAGGTAGCAGGACAAGGGGCAATGTACGATATGCACTTATTTGGCAAGGAACCTTCCGGAATGGGAAATGGGAAATCGATTATTGACATGGGAAACATGCCAGTACTCGTAACGCCAAATGAATACAGAGATGGAATCCTTCGTTCTATGCAATAGAAGATTGGGAAAGGAGAAAGGTATTATGGGAATAGGGCCATCGACAAAAGAAACATCGCTTCATCATTTTCGGGACCCACTTCTTGATATTGTATCGCGAGATGAGGATTTAGATTTGATGGGAATTATTATAGTAGGAACACCCGATGGAAATGAAGATAAACTTCTTGTTGGGAGAAGAACTGCAGTCTGGGCAGAGGCAATGAGAGCGGACGGAGTTATTATGTCTTCCGATGGCTGGGGAAACAGCGATGTGGATTATGCAAATACGGTCGAGGAGCTGGAGACAAGGGGAATTCCGGTTGCGGGTTTGAAATTTAGCGGTGAGAATGGAAAATTTGTTGTGGAAAATGAACATCTTGGACAGATTCTGGATATCAATAAAAATAAAGAAGGAATCGAATCCTGCATTGTGGGAGAGAATAATGTAACGGAATTGGATGCGAGAAAAGTGACAGCTCTATTGAAACTGAAAATGCGTAAGAAATGTCAGTAGTAAGAAGAGTGCCGACAGGTAACATAAGTATCTATGGAAAAGTAGTGATTCGTTTGGATTGCTGCTTTTTTTTGTTTAGAAGGTAAATGGGAAAACAGTTGCACACATTGTGTAAATGCGATACAATCTTAATACGAATCAAGATTTCTGAAATTCTTTTTTCTAAAATATCTGTGATAATCGTCACAATGAAAATCAGATTTGTAAATACATAAGGGAAGCCGGTGGTGCCATTGGAAGTAAAATGCCCTGATTTTGTTGCCTGACAATGAATCATTTGTTAAAATAAAGGAGGAACATTATGAATGATTATCAATTGAATACGAAGTATAAAGACCGTTTATTCCGCCTTATCTTCCATGATAAGAAGGAGTTGCTGGAACTATATAATGCGGTCAACGAAAGCCACTATACGAATCCGGATGAGTTGGAGATTACGACCATCGAAGATGTAGTGTATATGGGAATGCGAAACGACTTGTCGTTTATTATCGGGGATGAAATGAGCCTCTATGAACATCAAAGTACCTTCAGTCCGAATCTTCCTCTGCGGGGATTGTTTTATTTTTCTTCAGTATATCGAGCTTATATTGAGCCGGTGAAAAAGAAGCTATACTTAGACACTGCGTTATTTGTTCCATTTCCACAGTATATTGTGTTTTACAATGGAGCGGAGAAGCAGCCGGAACGGCAGGAATTGAAGTTGAGCAGCCTTTTCG
>CAJJYZ010000045.1 GCA_905197485.1 uncultured Lachnospiraceae bacterium
GTCAGTAAAGATTCTTTGTAAGATATTCATAAGTCTATTATGCAGGAAAAAGGAAAAAAAAGAAACCCCTAACCCCTCAAGATTGAGGGGAAGGGGAGTTGAATAGGCGAAGCCTATTTTTTACGACAAGCTAACAGGATGTAAAGTGAATGTTTTTCATACTTTTAGTATTTCTTCAACATCCACTTTTCCAACCGATTGATGAGTGCATACAGTCCCATTGCCATGATACAGAGAAGTACGATACTCATAAGAAGCCAGTCGAGCTTGAACACCTGACTCGAATAGATAATCAGGTACCCGAGTCCGCTCCGCGCCGCAAGAAATTCGCCGATGATAACGCCTACAAGACAAAGCCCGATATTGACTTTCATGATGCTGACGATAGAAGGAATGGAGCTTGGAATGACGACTTTTGTCAAGGCGTGGAACTGATTCCCATGAAGCGTATAAATGAGTTTGATTTTTTCCGGGTCTGTTTCCTGAAAACTTGTGTAGAGATTCAGGATACTTCCGAACAAAGCGACGGACATTCCAGCCACGATGATAGTCGTCTGATTTGCTCCAAGCCATACGATTAGAAGCGGTGCGAGGGCAGATTTTGGAAGACTGTTTAACACGACAAGATAGGGCTCCAGGATTTCGGAGAGCTTCCGGCTGAACCAAAGCAATACGGCAACGAAAAGGCTGGCAAAAATGACAAGGAAGAAACTGACGATTGTTTCGTATAGTGTAATTCCAATATGAAGGAAGATACTTCTATCTGCCACCATGTCAAAGAAGCAGCGCAGAATCTGGGATGGGCTGCTGAAGATGAAGGAATCAATGATTCCGATTCGCGCCGTTATCTCCCACAGGAGGAGAAAGGCTGCAAGGATTGCGATTCTTGAATAGACTACAATGAGATGGTGGATTTTTCTTTTCCGAAGATATTGAAGCTGTGCTGTGGAATATTCATTCACGATACATTCATCTCCTTCCAGATTTGATTAAAATAGTCTTTAAATTCCGGTGCGTTTCTCCGGTGCAGCGGAGTGTCTTCATCCAAATGAAATGAAAGGAAAATCATCTGACAGATGGCAGCGGGACGAGAGGAAAGGATGATGACTTTATCGCCCAGGCTGATGGCTTCGGAAAGGTCGTGAGTGACGAGAATCGCCGTCTTTTTTTCTTTTCGGATAATCTGTCCAATATCGTCTCCTACAGTCAGCCGGGTCTGATAATCCAGCGCGGAAAACGGTTCATCCAAAAGGAGCAGGTCAGGCTCCAATATTAAAGTCCGAACGAGAGCTGCGCGTTGGCGCATACCGCCGGACAGTTCGGAAGGCCTGGAATTGGCAAATTCCGCTACCCCATAAGTCTCCAGAAGCTCATGCGCTTTGTTTTTGGACTTTGCGGTGAGATTATGCTGAATTTCCAGTCCGAGAAGGACATTATGGTAGATGGTTCTCCACTCAAACAGATGGTCGTGCTGGAGCATATACCCGATGTTCGTATGACTTTCTTTTAGCGGTTTTCCCATGAGTTGTATCGTTCCCTTTGACGGGATAAGAAGACCGGATATGAGGGAAAGAAGAGTGGACTTTCCACAGCCGGAGGGGCCTACGATGGAGACAAATTCTCCGGAGTTTACGTCAAATGAAATCTCTTTTAAGGCAGGAGTTTCACCGTCTTTTGTGTGATAGGTGTAGTGTAAATCTTTTATTTCCAATACTTTTTTCATAACAACCTCCTATGTTTGAAATCGATGAAGCAAAGGAATGTGAAGCTGCTTATAGTGTATTTTATGATATTCATGTAAATGAGTGCTTGATTGCGCGGAAAAGAGAGAGTATAATCTTAGAAAATGGATAGGCAGGGAGATGGATTATGAACTATCAGAGAGAATTAGATAAGTTGATTTCAGAATTGGAGAAAGAGGGGCGGGTACCGAAGCTTTTGCTGCATAGCTGCTGTGCGCCATGCAGCAGTTATGTATTAGAGTATTTGTCAAATTATTTTGAGATTACTGTTTTCTATTATAATCCGAATATTTTTCCGGAGAGTGAATATACGAAGCGGATTCTGGAGCAACAGACGCTGATTAGCGAGATGGAGACAAAGTATCCGATTTCCTTTATTGCAGGAAACTATGACAAGGAGAAGTTCTACGAGGTGACAAAAGGACTGGAGCATCTGAAAGAAGGAGGGGAAAGATGTTTCCGGTGTTATGAACTTCGTCTGGAAGAATCCGCGCGTCTTGCGAAAGAAGGAGGATACGATTATTATACGACCACATTGAGTATCAGCCCGTTAAAGAATGCGGACAGGCTGAATGAGATTGGGAAAAAGCTTGCAGGAAAGTATGGGGTGAATTACCTGCAGTCTGACTTTAAAAAGAAAAATGGATATAAACGTTCCATTGAACTTTCGAAAGAGTTTGGACTTTATCGTCAGGACTATTGTGGTTGTGTGTATTCAAAACAGGAAAGAGAAGCAGATATCCATAAGAAAAAGAAATAGAGCAAAAGAGCAGGAAAGAGAGGACACGAACGATGGATAACAAATTAAAAGTAGGAATTCTTGGAGCGACAGGTATGGTAGGGCAGCGGTTTATTTCCCTTTTAGAGAACCATCCTTGGTATGAGGTGACTGTGGTAGCGGCAAGCGCCCGCTCTGCAGGAAAAACATATGAAGAGGCAGTAGGAGACCGTTGGAAAATGACGACTCCGATGCCGGACGCTGTGAAACCGCTTGTCGTGATGAATGTGAATGAAGTGGAGAAAGTAGCGGAGAAAGTGGATTTTGTATTCAGCGCCGTAGATATGTCGAAAGAAGAGATTCGCGCGATTGAGGACGCCTATGCAAAAACAGAGACTCCGGTTGTATCGAACAACAGCGCACACCGCTGGACAAAGGATGTTCCGATGGTGATTCCAGAGATTAACCCGGAACATTTCGAGGTGATTGAAGCGCAGAAGAAGCGTCTCGGAACGACAAGAGGATTCGTTGCGGTAAAACCGAATTGTTCTATTCAAAGTTACGCGCCGGTTCTGACTGCATGGAAGGAATTTGAACCGACAGAAGTGGTAGCGACGACATATCAGGCGATTTCCGGAGCAGGAAAGACATTCAAAGACTGGCCGGAGATGGTGGAGAATATCATTCCGTATATCGGAGGGGAAGAAGAAAAGAGTGAACAGGAACCGCTTCGCATCTGGGGAAGGGTTGTGGACGGTGAGATTGTGAAGGCAGAGTCACCGGTCATTACGACACAGTGCATCCGGGTTCCGGTTCTCAACGGACATACAGCGGCTGTCTTTGTAAAATTTGCGAAGAAGCCGACGAAAGAACAGCTGATTGAGAAGCTTGTGAACTTCAAAGGACTCCCGCAGGAATTAGAACTTCCAAGCGCGCCGAAACAGTTTATTCAATATTTAGAAGAAGACAACCGTCCTCAGGTTACGCTGGATGTTGATTTTGAACATGGCATGGGTGTTTCCGTAGGGCGTCTGCGTGAAGATACCGTATACGATTTCAAATTTGTAGGACTTTCACATAATACGGTGAGAGGAGCAGCAGGCGGCGCAATCCTCTGTGCTGAGACATTGACTGCAAAAGGATATATTCAGGCAAAATAAAGAAGGCTTGAGACAGAAAGGAACAGTATGGGAATTTTTGAAAAGAATTTTGGGATGACATCCAAGGGAGAGGCAACGTTATATACGATTATAAATAAACAGGACATGAGCATTTCTGTGACAGATTTTGGCGCAACGCTTGTTCAGGTGCTTGTCCCGAAACAAAATGGAGAAAAAGTGGACGTTGTATTGGGATATGATGACGCAAAAGGCTACGAAGAAGGAACCGTATTTTTTGGCGCTTCCGTAGGAAGATGCGCCAATCGAATTGGAACGGCTTCTTTCACTTTGAATGGAAAGACATATGAGCTTACGAAAAATGATAATGGCAACAACCTGCACAGTGGACTGGACTTCTATAACAAGCGTATCTGGCAGGTCGCAGAAGCGGCTGAAAACCATGTGACATTTGTACTTCATAGCCCGGACGGAGACCAGGGCTATCCGGGAACTTTAGACATGAAAGTCACTTATGAATTGACAGATGAAAACGAAGTGAAGATTACATACGATGCCGTACCGGATGCGGATACGATTATCAACATGACAAATCATAGCTATTTCAATCTGGACGGTCATGATTCCGGTTCTATTTTAGAGCAGGAGGTGCAGATTGATGCGGATGCTTTCACGAGAGCGGATGCAGAGTCGATTCCGACGGGAGAACTGGTGGATGTGACAGGAACTCCGATGGATTTCCGTCAGAAGAAAGCGATAGGAAGAGACATTGAATCACCATATGAAGCCTTGATATTCGGCAGGGGCTATGACCACAACTGGGTATTGAACCAAAAACCGGGATTTAAAAAAGTTGCGGAGATGTGTGGAAAGAAAAGTGGAATTACGATGCATGTATTTACGGACCTTCCGGGAATGCAGCTTTATACAGCGAACTTTGTGGAACATGAGAAGGGAAAGAACGGTGCAGTGTATCAGATGCGCCATGCGGCATGTTTTGAGACGCAGTACTTCCCGGATGCCATTCACAAAGAGCAGTTTGCAAGTCCGGTTTGCCGAAAGGGCGAGCCGTATCATACATGTACCATGTATCAATTTGTTGTAGAGTAGGAGCGTATGGGAAAATCAGTATATATCGCGGAAAAACCGAGTGTAGCTCAGGAATTCGCAAAAGCATTAAAATTAAATACACAGAGAAAAGACGGATATCTTGAGTCAGGCGATGCGATTGTGACATGGTGTGTGGGACACCTTGTCACGATGAGTTATCCGGAGGTCTACGATGCAATGTATAAAAGGTGGAGTTTGGATACCCTGCCTTTTTTACCGAAGGAATTTAAGTATGAAGTCATTCCGGCTGTGAAAAAGCAGTTTCAAATCGTGCAGAAGATTCTCACAAGAGACGATGTGGATTGTATCTATGTATGTACCGACTCCGGACGGGAAGGGGAATATATCTATCGACTCGTGGAACAGATGTCCGGGGCAAAGGTAAAGAAAAAAATCCGAAAAAGAGTCTGGATTGATTCCCAGACGGAGGAAGAGATTCTGCGGGGAATCAAGGAGGCGAAGGACTTGTCGGAATACGATAATCTTTCCGCGTCGGCTTATCTGCGGGCAAAGGAAGATTATTTGATGGGAATTAATTTTTCCAGACTATTGAGCCTAAAATATGGGAATAGTATTTCCAGTTACCGGCATACAAATTATACGGTCATCTCCGTCGGACGGGTGATGACCTGCGTACTAGGGATGGTTGTGAGAAGAGAGCGGGAGATTCGGGAATTCGTGAAGACCCCATTCTATCGCGTACTCAGTAAGATACAGATTGGTGAGCAGATGTTCGAGGGTGAATGGAGGGCGGTAAAAGGTTCCCGTTATTTTGAATCTTTTGATTTATATAAAGAAAATGGATTCAAAGAAAGAGAAAAGGCGGAGGAATTGATTGCCTTCTTAAGCAATCCGATACCAATGAACTGTCAGGTGCTTTCCATCGAGAAGAAGAAAGAAAAGAAGAACCCGCCGCTTTTATTTAATCTGGCAGAACTTCAAAACGAGTGTTCCAAACGGTTTAAAATCAGCCCGGATGAGACGCTTCGCATCGTACAGGAATTGTACGAGAAAAAACTGGTGACTTATCCAAGAACGGATGCCAGAGTTCTTTCTACCGCAGTAGCAAAAGAGATTTATAAGAACCTGAACGGATTGTCGAAGTATGCGATGGCGGCTCCGTTTCTGCAGGATATTTTGCAGTTCGGGACACACAAAGGCCTGGCAAAGACGAGATATGTAAATGACAAACAGATTACGGACCATTACGCAATCATTCCGACCGGACAGGGGATTCAGGCATTGGCTTCGGTTTCGCATACGGCAAAGAATGTTTATGATACGATTGTGAAACGGTTTCTAAGCATTTTCTATCCGCCTGCGGTCTATCAGAAAATCAGTGTGGTGACCAAGCAGAAAGAAGAACAGTTTTTTTCTAATTTTAAAGTGCTTGCGGAGGAAGGATACCTGAAGGTGACAGGTGTCTATACACCGAAGAAAGACGGAGAAAACAGTGGAGACGAGACCGGGGAGACGACGCCGGAGAAGGAATTGTTTGAGGCGCTGCAGAAAATCAAAAAAGGGGACGTTCTCCCGGTAGATTCTTTGTATATCAAGGAGGGAGAGACTTCTCCGCCGAAGCGGTACAATTCCGGTTCTATGATTCTTGCGATGGAGAATGCAGGACAGCTCATCGAGGATGAAGAACTCCGGGCGCAGATTAAGGGAAGCGGAATCGGTACCAGCGCGACAAGAGCTGAGATTTTGAAAAAGCTGGTGCATATTAAGTATCTGGATTTGAATAAGAAGACCCAGGTGATTACTCCGACGCTTCTTGGAGAAATGATTTTCGAGGTGGTAGACCATTCCATCAAGTCTCTCTTGAATCCGGAGCTTACGGCAAGTTGGGAGAAGGGATTAAATTATGTTGCCGAAGGTGAGATTACATCTGACGAATATATGAAAAAGCTGGAAACATTTATTCAATCCCGGACATATGGCGTCCTGGGATTGAATAACCAGTATCAATTGCGCGGGTGCTATGACCGGGCGGCGCAGTTCTATAAGAAAGGGAGCAGAAAATGAAAGAATTGACAATCGAGGAACTTTATACATTGGAAGAAACTATTGCGAGAGGTATTTTTGAAGGGGCAACCTATCCATGGGAAGTCCTTCCGAAAATCGGAAGCTTTATTCTGGAACTGGGAGAGACGCTTGCGGAGGATGCGTATGAGAAACGTGGAGAAAATGTGTGGGTAGCAAAATCTGCACATGTGGCACCGACCGCATATATCAACGGTCCGGCAATTATCGGGAAGAATGCGGAAGTCAGACATTGTGCGTTTATCCGCGGGAATGCGATTGTAGGAGAAGGGACAGTAGTCGGCAATTCCACCGAGCTTAAGAATGTGATTCTCTTTAACAAAGTGCAGGTGCCGCATTACAATTATGTAGGAGATTCTATTCTGGGATATAAGGCGCATATGGGGGCAGGTTCGATTACATCGAATGTGAAGTCCGATAAGACGCTTGCAACAGTAAAAACGCCGGAAGGGGCAATAGAGACCGGATTGAAGAAATTCGGCGCCATGCTGGGAGATGAAGTGGAGGTCGGATGCGGTAGTGTCCTGAATCCGGGAACGGTAGTCGGAAAGAGGACGAATATCTATCCCCTCTCTATGGTACGGGGATTCATTCCGGCAGACAGCATTTATAAAAAGCAGGGCGAAGTTGCGGAAAAACGATAGAAACTTCAGGCAAGGAGGAAAGAAGCATGCAGGAAAACTATGTTACGTTTGAAATCGGGAAGACAAAGCACATTGCATTGGTTGCCCACGACAGGAAGAAAAAAGAACTGGTAGAATGGTGTGATAAGAATCAGGAGATACTGAAAAGTCATTTTTTGTGCGGAACCGGAACGACCGCCAGACTGATTGCGGAGAAAACCGGACTTCCGGTAAAGGCTTACAATAGCGGACCGTTAGGAGGAGACCAGCAGATAGGAGCGAAAATCGTAGAAGGGCAGATTGACTTTATGATTTTTCTGTGGGACCCGCTTGAGGCTCAGCCGCACGACCCGGATGTGAAGGCGTTGCTTCGTATTGCGGTGGTGTATGATATTCCGATTGCAAACAACCTGGCAACGGCAGACTTCATGCTAAAGTCCCAGTATATGAATGAGCCTTATTCCAGAAAAGTTGAAAATTTCAATAAGACAGTGGAAGAACGCGTGAAATCCATGAAAGATTAGGAAAGAGTGTTGTAAAGAATCAGAGATGAAGATTTACAACACTCTTTTATGGAATGGAATCCTATTCTATAAAATTGGACTATTTGTCCAATGACAGTCCGAAAATTTTGTTGTACGATAAGGAAAAGAACAGATACCAAATTAGGTGTTGACAACGTTGGGAAACTATAATACTATATTACTTAGTGAAACGAACATAAGTTCGCGATAAAGGAGAATGATTATGGCAACAGAGGATAAATTAAAAGCGCTGGATGCAGCGATATCGAAATTGGAGAAAGACTTTGGAAAAGGAACAGTGATGAAGCTCGGAGATGCGGGGGCGAATGTGACGGTTGAGACAGTTCCGACAGGCTCATTGAGCCTGGACCTTGCTCTCGGATTAGGCGGAGTTCCGAAGGGACGAGTGATTGAGATTTACGGACCGGAATCCAGTGGTAAGACAACCGTAACACTGCATATGATTGCAGAGGTGCAGAAGAGAGGCGGAATTGCCGGATTTATTGACGCTGAGCACGCGTTGGACCCGGTGTATGCGAAGAATATTGGGGTAGATATTGATGAGCTTTATATTTCGCAGCCGGATAGTGGAGACCAGGCATTGGAGATTGCGGAGACTATGGTGCGCTCCGGAGCGATGGATATTATTGTCATCGACTCGGTAGCTGCCCTTGTGCCGAGACAGGAGATTGAGGGAGACATGGGAGACAGCCATGTGGGACTTCAGGCGAGACTGATGTCCCAGGCGCTTCGTAAGCTGACGCCGGTTATCAGTAAGTCCAATTGTGTCGTGGTATTTATAAACCAGCTTCGCGAGAAGGTGGGAGTCATGTTTGGAAATCCGGAGACAACAACAGGCGGTCGTGCGCTGAAGTTCTACGCATCTGTGCGTATGGACGTCAGAAGAACCGAGACATTGAAGCAGGCCGGAGAGATGGTTGGGAACCGTACGCGCGTGAAGATTGTAAAGAATAAGATTGCGCCGCCATTTAAGGAGGCAGAATTTGATATTATGTTTGGAAAGGGAATTTCCAAAGAAGGAGACGTGCTCGACCTTGCCACAAGCATTGAGCTTGTCAACAAGAGCGGCGCCTGGTATGCCTATAACGGAGAGAAGATAGGGCAGGGGCGTGAAAATGCGAAGAATTATCTGACGGAGCATCCGGAAGTCATGGAGGAACTGGAAGCGAAAGTGAGAGCGCACTACGGTCTTGGAGTTGAGAAAGAGAACGAGAACGGAGAAGAATAATCGATGATTGTCACGAAGATTGAGCCTGTGACAAAGACAAAATTCAAAGTGTATGTAGAAGAGCAATTCGCGTTTGTATTGTACAAAGGCGAATTGTCTCGTTATCGAATTGTTGAGGAGCAGGAGATTACAGAGGAGACGTTTCGGAAGATAAAAGAAGAAGTGATTCTAAAGAGGGCAAAATTGCGCGCGCTTCATCTTCTAAACGATATGGACAGAACAGAAACACAGCTTCGTACAAAGTTAAAGCAGGGGCTTTACACAGAAGATATCGTTGAGCAGACAATCGCATATGTGAAATCTTTTGGCTATATCGGAGACGCTTCCTACGCAAGAAGATATATTACAAGCCGTCAAAAGAGTAAGAGCAGGAAAGAAATCTATGCAGAACTTTGCCGGAAAGGAATTGCAAAAGAGGAGATAGACGCCGCGATGGAGGAGTGCTACGAGGAGCAGGATGAATCGGAAGCCGTTTCCGCTCTCCTGCGCAAGAAGCGGTTTGACCCGGAAAACGCAACGGATAAGGACAGACAGAAGATGTATGGATATCTTGCGAGGAAGGGATTTTCCTACGAACAGATTCGTCAGGTGATACAAGTTTCTGACCAGAATGCTTGACAGATATGTAAAAACAGTATAAAATTTAAGTGTTGTATTTGTACAATGAAAATTAAATAAGGAGGTGCTCCTGTGCCAGATTTTATTAGTATAATCGTTGCTGTAGTTATTACATTAATTGTAACGGCTGTGATTACTCACTTTGTAACGGTTTCCAATCTGAGGAAGAATGCAGATTCTAAGATTGGTAATGCAGAAAGCAGAGCAAGAGAGATTATAGATGATGCATTAAAAACAGCGGAGACAACGAAAAAAGAGGCTCTTTTAGAAGTAAAAGAGGAATCTATCAGGACTAAGAATGAGCTGGAAAAAGAGACGAAAGAGCGCCGCTCAGAATTGCAGCGCTACGAGAAACGAGTTCTTGCGAAGGAAGAGTCACTTGATAAGAAGGCCAATGCGATTGAACAGCGTGAGGCAAGCTTCATTGCGAAGGAAGAATATCTGAAGCAAAAAGAAGTAAAAGTAGAAGAGCTGAATAAACAAAGAGTACAGGAACTTGAAAGAATCTCAGGACTGACCTCCGAACAAGCAAAAGAATATCTGTTGAAAACTGTTGAAGATGATGTGAAGCATGATACTGCAAAGATGATTAAAGAGTTGGAGAATCAGGCAAAAGAAGAGGCTGCTAAGAAGGCAAAAGAATATGTTGTCACAGCCATTCAGAAATGTGCCGCCGACCATGTTGCAGAGACTACGATTTCGGTCGTACAGCTTCCAAGCGACGAGATGAAAGGAAGAATCATCGGTAGAGAAGGTCGTAACATCCGTACATTGGAGACAATGACAGGAGTAGAACTTATCATTGATGATACTCCGGAAGCGGTTGTACTTTCCGGATTCGACCCGATTCGTAGAGAAGTCGCAAGAATTGCTCTTGAGAAGCTGATTCTTGATGGTCGTATTCATCCGGCAAGAATCGAAGAAATGGTTGAGAAGGCTCAGAAAGAAGTTGAGACTATGATTAGGGAGGAAGGAGAGAATGCTGCACTTGAAGTAGGTGTGCATGGTATTCATCCGGAGCTGATTCGCCTCCTCGGACGTATGAAATTCCGTACAAGTTATGGTCAGAACGCGTTGAAACATTCGATAGAAGTTGCTCAGTTAGCCGGACTTTTGGCTGGCGAGATTGGCTTAGATATCAGAATGGCAAAAAGAGCCGGACTTTTACATGACATTGGAAAATCAATTGACCACGATGTAGAAGGTTCTCACATTCAGATTGGTGTTGACTTATGTAGAAAATACAAGGAATCACCGACGGTTATCAATGCGGTTGAATCTCATCATGGAGATGTAGAACCGGCAACTCTGATTGCATGTGTCGTACAGGCTGCAGACACAATTTCTGCTGCGAGACCGGGAGCAAGAAGAGAAACATTAGAAACATATACAAACAGATTGAAACAATTAGAAGACATTGCGAACCAGTTCAAAGGTGTCGATAAATCTTTTGCTATTCAGGCAGGTAGAGAGATTCGTATTATGGTAGTTCCAGAACAGGTATCTGATGAAGATATGGTACTTCTGGCAAGAGATATTTCAAAACAGATTGAATTTGAATTGGAATATCCGGGTCAGATTAAAGTAAATGTGATTCGTGAATCACGTGTTACGGATTATGCAAAATAATAAGAATTTATGAAAAAAAGAGGAAAGTATGAAAGTCGCGATGACTTCTTACTTTCCTCTTTGTATCTGTTTTACTCAGTCTGTCCGATTTTATAAGTAATTGTATAATATACGCCGATGATTGCGACAATCACCACTCCCGCTACAAAACTCCAGTTTTCTTCGTACAAGTCCATACCGGCTACATAGAACTGTCTGATATAGCAGAAAATGATTGCGCTTATGATTGTCATTGGAACGGATTTTTTAATCATGCCAATGATAAATGTTCCGATGCCGAATGTACAAAAGGTAATAATCGCTTTAAGCGCTGTCAGCATCCAATGAGAGAAAAGCGAACAGTTAAATTCTCCTGCTATCAGTCCCCAAAAGTTATCTGCAACTACAATAAATGCACCACAACAGATGTATCCGACAATCATAGAAGAGGTGACAAGCAATGTGATAAGAAGCAGCTTTGCAATCATCATCTTTCTTCGGTCTATCGGATAAGAAAACATAACTAAAATCGTCTTGTGGTTATATTCATTTATAATATAGACAGAGACAAGAACAGAAAATAGAGGGATATAATAAAAACAGAATATTAATCCCACTGTTGAAAAGGCTATTTCATAGCTGGATTTTATTGTTGAACTGTCATTTAGTCCAACAAATAGAAAGAACATACTAATAAAAATTCCAACAATAGAAAATAGTACATATTTTTTAAGCCCCACCTTTTTTAGCTCAAGTTTCATCAAACGTATCATAGATTTTTCACCGCCTTTGTTTCTGTGATTTGAAAGAAATAATCTTCTAAGGAATTTTTTCTGCGCCCAATACTGTTAATACCGATATTGTTTTGAACAAATGTAGCAGAGATTTCTTTTATTTCTTTTTTTAAATCGTAAATTTCAATGCGGTTTTCTGAAATGATTTTGAAACTCTGTATTCCCAAGTCATGTTCGAGAATATAACTGGCAAGTTCTATATTATCGACATCGACCTCCACATAATCCATTTGAAATTTATGAATATCAGACATAGAAATTTCCTGGATGAGAGTTCCGTTTTGAATAATTCCAATGGTATCTGCAATCTGTTCTACTTCAGATAGAATATAACTGGAAATGAAAATGGTTGTTCCATAATCTGTATTGAGTTTTCGAAATAATTCTCTCATTTCCCGTATTCCTTCCGGGTCGAGAGCATTGATTGGTTCATCGAGTATTAATAATTCCGGTTTAGTTAAGATGGCTCTGGCGATTGCAAGACGCTGTTTCATGCCCAAAGAAAATTGAGATATTTTTTTGTCGGCATCTTTTGATAGTCCTACACAGTCCAATGCCGTTTCGATATGATTTTTGTTATAATATCCCATATATTCACAATGTAAATCAAGATTTTCTCTTGCGGTTAATTTTTCGTAAAAGTATGGACTTTCAATGATTGAGCCAATTCTTTTCAGCATTTCAAAATCATTTTCGATGACTTTATTGCCAAATAGAATGATTTCACCGGAATTGGCCGGAACTAAATGGAGCAGCATTTTCATCAAAGTACTTTTCCCAGCTCCATTTGGACCGACAAAGCCATAGATTTCTCCTTTTTTAACATGAATCGTGATATCATTGACCACTATTTTATCTTTATAGACCTTTCTTAGACGATGAGTTTCTATTGCATAATTCATTCTGTGACCTCCTTGCTAAAAACAGTATACAAAAGAAAGTTATCTTTTTTCTCTTATAATTCTAACTTTTTTCTAACTTTATAATTTAACTATAAAAACTGTTTTTTCCTGAGGTATGCTGACTACAGAAATATGTCCTCCCATAGAATTTGCCAGTTCTTGCGAAATGGTTAACCCTAGTCCGTTTCCTTTCGCTCTGTTTGTCGTATATGACCTTGTAAAAATATGTGATTTATCCTTTTCGGAGATACCGATTCCATGGTCTTCAATTTCAATGAAAATATGAGTATCTTTTTCATAAAGAGAAATTTTTAAGAATTTTCCGGAATTTCCGTATTTAATTACATTATCAATCAGATTTTTCAGAATACGTTTGACTGCTTCTTCATCCACATTCGCATAGAATGGTTTATCTTCAATATGAACCTCCACATGGAAATTTTCCTTTTCCAATATACTATAGAACTCTAAAATAATTTCATGACAAACTTGTGTTAAGTTTACTTTTTGGATATGAAAAACCATGTCTTTGGATTGAAATTTTGCCATCTCGAATAAGTTATTTACAGAATGAACTAATTCTTGTGAATTGTTTTGCATTTTTTCGATAGTTGTGCGTATACCAGCAGGTAAGTCCTCTTTTTTACTTTGAAGATAAAGCATTTCAATATATCCTTTTAAGACAGTGATAGGTGTTCTGAAATCATGGGAAATATTGGTAAATATCTGTAGAATTGTTTTTTGACTTCTATTGCAATCAATCTGTCTGTTATAAAATTTTTCTAAAATCCGGTTGATATTCTCTGCGGTTTCTTTTACAGATTCTATGTCTGTCGGTACAAGAATGAAATTATTGTCAGTATCATTGATGATATCAAGAAGTCTTGCGTTGATGTATTTATAATCATTTTCCATCTTTTTGTTTTTTGTATGTTCCTTAAAGCAGAGAATGAATAATATCATTGAAATTACAGCAAATAGTGACGTCATCATTCTTCCTCCATTTTATAGCCAATTCCCCAAAGTGTTTTGATATATGTATTTTTTCCCTTCCCATCAGACAACTTATTTCTTAATCGGTTAATATGTGTGTTTAGTACGTTTTCGTTTCCGTAATATGCTTCTTTCCAAATCGTATTGTAAAGTTGTTCTTTTGAAAAAGCTCGACCTTGATTAGCTGCAAGAAGTCTGATGATTTCAAATTCTGTATGTGTCAAATTCAAATCAGTATCATTTTGAAAAACTGTGTGTTGAGATACATTGATAGTCAAATCTTTGTATTGAATTATTTTATCGTGAAAACTATCAGAACTGCTATATATTGTTGCACGACGTATGTGTGCTTTCACTCTTGCCAATAATTCAACGAGAGAAAAAGGCTTGGTAATATAGTCGTCAGCGCCTAAATTTAGCCCCATCAATTTATCTGTATCATTATCTTTTGCGGTAATGATAATAACGGGTGTTACGCTTACGCTTCTTATATACTTCAAGGTTTCAAACCCATTTAACTTCGGCAACATCAAATCTAATAGTATAAGGTGAAAGGTGTGTTTCTTGAAAATGTCAATCGCCATTTCACCGTCAATAGCAGTTGTGACATTATAATTTTCGCTAGTCAAAAAATCGCAGACCATTTCACAAATTTTTTTATCGTCTTCAATTAACAGGATATTCATGGTGTTTCAACTCCTTTGTAACAATATACTTCAAACTATAAATGAGCAAGTTCGTGATTTTGCATAAAAGAAAGACACTTCGATTCCAG
>CAJJYZ010000046.1 GCA_905197485.1 uncultured Lachnospiraceae bacterium
AAAGCAAAAAGAGGGATGTGAAAAAACTCAATCGAGTTTTTTCACATCCCCTTTTTCATCACTTATTCTTCTAATGATTCTACAAGTTCTATCATGGCGTCCATTGCTCGTTCTTCATTGACGCCGTCACATGTGATTGTAATCTCATCTCCTTGTTTGATGCAGGCCGCCAAAACGCTCAATACGCTTTTTGCATTTCCTGTTGTCTGCGCCACCTGAAATCTGATGCTGCATTCTTCAAATTCCGCAGCGCATTTACAGAATTTACCTGCCGGTCTCAAATGGAGCCCTGTCGGATTTGTGATTTTTACTGTTCTGCTTATCATAGACTCCTCCTATTTTTATTCTTCCAATGTAATCTGTACTTTCGGACTTCCTACCAGGCTGCATCCTTCCGGAAGCTTTGCTTCCAGCGGAACTGTATAGGTTCCCGCCTTTGTATATGTTTCCATATTCACATAAACGGCCGGTGGCTGCGTCAGACTCTCCAACGCTTCGTCCGAACCTGTGACATGAATCTCGATATTTTCCAAAGCCGCAAAGGTCGGCTTCAATCCTGCCGCAATTTTCTCGAGGACGATATTGTTGCTCGGTATCGTGAATACCTTCGTTCCGTATTTTTCTACCGGAACTTTCACGATAATCGTATTTGCCGTAGCATCTTCCAATATAATTCCTTCCGGAAGATATTGTTCCAATTCCACGTTCACTTCCTGTGTCGCGGAAATATCCTCCAGCTTCAAAGCCTCCGCCGGAATGACAATCTCATCCAGTTCTTTTAAGTCTTCGCTTTCTCCTGCCACTTTTACAAACTGTGGTACGCAAGTCACTTCCCCGATGGAATATCCTGCTGCCGCGCTGATATCATCTTCTTCCACCTTGATTGGAATATCCTTCGTTTTCAAAATCTCAACCTGAACCTTCAGGCCTTCCTCACCAAGGTTATTTTCAAACAGCGCCGGGTCCACTTCTTCGTCGTCGGCATCCAGAAGTTTCAACTCTGCAAGCACAGACTGGCTCTTTGACAATCCGGATACGCTTGCGACTGCTACTACTTTCTTCACACGGTTAATCTGAGACTCCGCTCCGCCTAACCGGATACTCTTCGGGTCGGCAACCAGTTTCCCAAGTGTATTGCCGTCTCGCGGTGTTCCTGTTGTCTTCACACTAATCGTAAAATCTTTCTGTGCGCTCGGCTCGATTTCAATCTGAATATTTCTCGGATTCGTATAGGCTTCCACATAGTTTCCTTCGAATCCATCAATCTTCACTTCTGTCGGAAGCGTTGCATCGCTCAAGGAATTACTTACACGATTCCGGATATCTGCGGTTACGGTAATATCCGTCGAACGGATATCTGAAAGCACCTTTCTTCTGGCGCGGACAGTAACGGATACGGTTTCATTTCCATCTAAAATGCTGTATGTACTTGCCTTCGCCGTAAATATCTCTTCATGTAACACCTGAACCGGAACATTTCGGAATGTCTCCTCGTCAATCGGGTCATCTACATTCACAACAAGCATCCAGAGTACGATTGCAAAAAGAAGAGACATTATCTTGAGACCGAGATTATTTGTGAATCTGTCTTTCATCTTTTGCCCTTCCTTTCCATAACCTTTTCAAACGACTGCTCTTCTGTTCCATATCTTTTGTACGAAGTTCATTCAGCTTATCTGTAAGCTGTCTCTCATTGAGATGTCTTACAATTCTTCCGCCCCGCGCATAAGATACCGCTCCTGTTTCTTCTGAAACCACGATAATCAAAGCATCGCTCACTTCGCTCATCCCAACTGCCGCACGATGTCTCGTTCCAAGGTCCTTGCTGAGCGCCCGGTTATCTGACAACGGCAGATAACATGTGGCTGCTGCGATTCGATTCCCTCGGATAATAATCGCTCCATCGTGAAGCGGCGTATTGTGTTCGAAAATATTAATCAGAAGCTGACTGGATACAAGGCTGTCCAGCTGAATTCCGGTTCTCTCGTATTCTGTGAGCTGAATCACATCTTCGACGACAATCAAGGCTCCCGTCTTTACCTTCGCCATCTCAAATGCTGCCGTCACAATTCCGTCAATCGTCTCCTGGCTAAAACGCTCCTTTTCCTTCGATTTGTCAAAGCCGACGACCGACTTCAGATAATCCTTCTCACCAAGCTTCTCCAAAGCTCTTCGAAGCTCCGGTTGGAAGACGACGATTGCCGCGATAGCAAGTACGCTGATTGAATTTCGCACAAGCCACAAAATGGTATTCATCCGGAAAATAGCTGCAACGGAAATGAATACAATCAACACGATGATTCCTCGCAGTAACATCCATGCCTTTGTATTTTTTATCCAAAGCGCAATCTCATATACAATAACCGCAATAATAATGATTTCAACAATATCTGTTATCTTCACATCCGGCACGCTTGCAAAATACTGATTGACCATCGTCATTGCCCATTCTTTCATTCCGTCACCTCCTTGTATATTCTTCTATCTTTTGCCAACTATTTCATCAGTTCTTCTTCTATCAGCTTATCAATATCCATATCTCCTGTAAGCTGTGTTCTTGTTTCGTTCAATTCCGGTTCTGCTTCCATCCGCAAGTCAGAAGGTTCAAAGTCTTCCATATGTTCTACCGTTTCACGCTTGTTAATTCTCTTTACCTTCTTCTCCTTTGCCGATACCGATAGCTTCGGAACCGCTTTTACATAGTAATAATATTCGTCATCTTCAAACTGTATATTCTCCGTTCTGGAATAATCTACAGAGAATACAAATAATTCCAGCGCGAGTCCAATCGCCGTCGCTAATACCGAGCCGATTATGAGCGTCAGATAATTGATTCCCGCATCGAACACCACATTGGCGACAACAGACACCGCGATATACGCTACCGCTCCGGAAACAGAGCCGACAACCCAGGCATAATCGATGGCCAGTCTGCGTACAAGATATACGACAAGGAGAGAGACAACCACTGCTGCTACTGCCGCCCACATCACTTTACTTGTCATAATCTGCTTCGCAAATCCAATCGCCACATTCACCATCGAGTCTTTTCCCGCGTTCTCCATGGTTCCCGCGTATTCTTTCGTAAATTTCACGAGGAAATACACAATCGTTCCAAAAGAAACCGGAACCGCATAAATCGGAGCCCCGATGAGCCCGAACACAATCGGAATCAAGACCGGTACTTTCAGCGCAAATGCAATCGGCGTCAGAATCAAAATCACCGCTTTCTTCGGTGTAAATCTAAAATAGAAAATAAACATCAGAAGAAGCGCCGCCCCGGCAATTCCTCCGATAATCGGAGACAGTGAGCACATATGTAAAATCATCAGTCCCGCCGCACAGATAACTGTGAGATTCAGCGGAAGGAACGTACATACCGCCGCAAGCCCTACTGCAATCACCGGATTTGCCAGTTTCTCCATGAATCCGATTTTACTTGCAATCAGCAAAAATGTAGTGAGCGCCAGCACAAAATGAATCGCCTTGTCGATATACATGGAATACTGTGCATACGCCATCTGCAACTTCTTTTTCCATTCAAGTAAACTGCTCATTTATTTTTTCTCCTTTTCATACATCTTCCCCAGACGGGTCAGGTTATTATAGAACTTTTTCACCCTCTTTTTCGCTTCCGTATATTGTTTCTTATAAAAATAATGTGCAATCGTTCCCGTTGCTATCGCCAGAACAAAATAACCTCCCACTATCGCTCCTGCAATCATAAGAAGTCCTGACAGACTCGCAACACTGAAAATCTGGTCAAGAAAAATAAGCAGAACCGCCCCGACTATCATCCCATATCCGATTGTAATCCAGATGATGGATTTCCATGTATTCAGGCTGACATAATCCTTCTGATAATATTCGTTGATTTTAAAATCTTCTTTTCCTTGTCCATTCTCATAGATTGCCATCCGGGTCATAAGTTTCACTCTTTTTTCATTTAACATTTCTTCACCTCGACACTTGTTTCCCTTCTTTGACATCATATTTTAGTATAACATCAATCAGAATCCTTGTCCAATACTTATAGTAAGGAAATATATTTTTTCACAGCCCGTTTTTCCCAGTATTTCCGCAATCGAATCTATCGTGCTTCCCGTCGTATAAATGTCGTCAATCAGCAGCACTCTTTTTCCTTTCAAGCGGCAATCCGTCACTCGAAACGCCCTCTTCAAATTCCTTTTCCTGCTCCTGGAACCAAGTTCCTTCTGCGGCGTCGTCTCCTTCATTCTTACCACACTCGTACAGTTGACCGGAATGTTCAGGATATTTCCCACTTCCTTCGCAATGAGTTCTGCCTGGTTGAATCCTCTCTTTCTCCGCTTTTTCTTATGAATCGGCACCGGTATTATCACATCGATTTCCCAAAATCGAATGAGTTTTTCAAATCTCCTTGCCATCTCTCTTCCGTATACTTCCCCGTACACCTGCCGGTTCTTATATTTGAACGCATAAATCGAATTGCTTATCGGCTCTTGATGCAGCCAAAGGCTTCTGCCCTGCTCATAATGAAACGTCTGCTTTCTGCAGTCATAACAAAATTCTGCTTCCCGGGATTCGATAGGTTTCCCACATTTTTTGCAGCGTGGCTCCCGGATATACTTTACTTTCTCCCGACACGCTTTGCAAATTCCCTCCCCGCATAGTTTCCCGCAAAAAATGCAGGTGGAAGGATAGAGTAATTCTAGTATTTTTCGTAATATCTTTCTCACTAATCGTCTGCTCTGCTATTCGACACATTTACATCAATTCCTGAATCCTCTCATTCAGACTGGTATACCGATTCTTCTCATTCGCATTTTGTATCATCTCATAAAACGTCGCGTCACTTCCAACCAACGTCACGCACTTTTTTGCTCTTGTAACCGCGGTATACAAAAGATTCCTGTGATAGAGCTGTCTCGGTCCCGGAAGAAGCGGAATCACGACTGCCGGATATTCGCTTCCCTGCGCTTTGTGAATCGTTATAGCGTATGCCAGTTCCAACTCGTCTAATAACTGAAATGGATAGGTTACTTTTCGTTTTTCATCATATTCCACTTCTACCGTCTCCTGGTACGAATTGATGTCTGTAATAATACCCATATCTCCGTTGAAAATCCCGACGCCTTTATCCACAACAAGACCATATTTTGTAGCAATTTCCCACTCCAACTGATAATTATTCTTAATCTGCATCACTTTATCCCCCTCGCGGAACAGTTTATCCCCATATTCCTTCTCCGCTTTTTTCTTATCCGGGGGATTTAAGTATGCCTGAAGAATCCGGTTCAACCGCTCTACCCCAAGAAGCCCTTTCCGCATTGGGGTCAGTACTTGAATATCGTACATATCTGCCCCTACATATTTCGGAAGTTTCTTCTGAATCAAAGCAATCACCACCGCAATAATCGTATTGGCATCCTGCCTTTTCAAAAAGAAAAAGTCTTTGCTCTTATTATCTAAGATAACCGGTTCTCCGCGGTTAATCTTATGCGCATTCATGACGATATCGCTTTCTGTCGCCTGCCGGAACACCTTCGTCAGACGTACCGTCGGGAAACGCTCCGATTCCAGCATATCCTTCAGAACACTCCCCGGACCGACCGATGGAAGCTGATTCCCATCTCCCACGAAAATAATTCGCGTTCCAGGCACAATCGCCCGAAGAAGCGCATACATCAGCGGCAGGTCTACCATAGAAACTTCATCGATAATAATGACGTCCGACTCCAACGGATTCTCCTCATCTCTTCCAAAGCCGCTTCTGCCTTCATTCTCTTCCGGATTCCCATTCACCTCTAACAGACGGTGTATCGTCTGCGCCTCATATCCGGTCGCCTCCGTCATTCGTTTCGCCGCACGCCCCGTCGGAGCCGCTAAAGAAATGGAAAGCCCCTGACTTCCAAAATATTGAATCATCGCATTGATAGTTGTCGTCTTTCCGGTTCCCGGTCCTCCTGTCAGGATGAGAATCCCATGTCTGACCGCCTCGATTACCGCCTCTCTCTGCATCTCGTCCAACGCCAAATCCGTATCCTGCTCAATCAAGCGCAATCGTTTGCTCACATACGCTTCATCTATTTCCGCATGAACGTTCAAATCATAGAGCATTTTTGCAGTATTCAGTTCCATGTAGTAGTAATTAGAAGGATACACACGAACGCCATCTTCCCCTTCTTTTAACACAATCTTCTTTTCTATCGACAAATCCATCAGATACTTCTGAATATCCTGAATATTTACTTCAAGCAGCATCCCTGTTCTCTTGAGCAGGATATCCTCCGGCAGATAAATGTGTCCTTCTGCGACTCCTTGCAGCAATGTGTAAAAAATTCCGCTACGGATGCGATAATCCGAATCCGTATGAATCCCGATACGCATCGCAATCTCATCCGCCGTTTTGAAACCTACTCCTTGCACATCATCTGCAAGCTGATATGGATTTTCTTCCAAGATGTGGTAAATCCTTTGCTTGTATTGTTTATAAATTTTTGCGGCAAGCGTCGTGGAAATTCCATATTTCTGCAAATAAATCATTGCCTTTCTCATATCTTTCTTCGACTCAACCTGTTCCGCAATCTCTCTTGCCTTCCGTTCACTGATACCTTTGATTTCCACCAGTCTCTCCGGCTCTTCTTCTATAATACGAAACGTATCTTCCTTGAACCTTCGTACAATCCTGCCTGCAAGAGCCGCTCCAAGCCCTTTGATGGCTCCCGAACCAAGATAGCGCTCGATAGACATCAAATCCTCCGGGTCTTTCACTTCACAGGAAGCAACGGATAGCTGAAGCCCATAGGAACTATGCATCACATACTCCCCCTGCAATTCTAACAGTTCGCCCTCCGCAATATAGTGGAAATTCCCCACGCAGGTAATCTCCCCATTCTCATTATTCAACTGAAATACGGTATAGCCATTGTCCTCATTCCGAAACACAATATGGTCTACATATCCCGTCACTTTTTCCATGTTCTGTCCTCCATCTCTCCCAAAAAGCACAATGCTTTCCCGGGAAAATCGAAAACAGGCAGGGAACTTCTCCCCGCCTCATCTCATCTTATATTAATTTTCTCTTCTTCCACTCATAAATTCTACAAACTGTCCGGTTCCGATTGCCACGACTTTCATCGGTTCTTCCGCCGTCATCGTATTGATACCGGTTCTCTCCTCAATCAATTCTTCCAAGCCGCGAAGCATCGCTCCTCCGCCCGTAAGAACAATTCCCCGGTCCAGAATATCTGCTGATAGTTCAGGCGGCGTCCGCTCCAAAACTCCAATGACCGCTTCCACAATCTGGCTTGTTGTCTCGCGAAGCGCCTCTTCCGTCTCCGAAGCCGTCACCGTCACCGTCTTAGGAAGACCGGTGACGAGGTTACGCCCCCGTACTTCCATCGTCTCCTCTTCTACAAGCGGATACGTTGTTCCAATTTTAATTTTAATATCTTCTGCCGTACGTTCTCCAATGAGGAGGTTATGTTTCTTCCGCATATAACGGACGATTGCCTCGTCGAAATCGTCTCCTGCAATCTTGATGGATGTATTCACGACTGTTCCGCCGAGGGAAATCACTGCAATATCAGAAGTTCCTCCCCCTACGTCTACAATCATATTCCCACATGGTTTTGCAATGTCGATTCCGGCTCCAATCGCCGCCGCAACCGGTTCTTCAATCAGATGTACGTCCCTTGCACCGGCAGCATACGTCGCCTCTTCTACCGCTTTTCTCTCCACTTCCGTCACCCCGCTCGGTACACAGATGCTGATTCGCGGCTTCTTAAACATACGCTTGCCCATCGCCTTCTGTACAAAATATTTAATCATCTTCTCAGTTACAGTGTAATCAGAAATCACACCCTGTCTCAATGGTCTGACTGCCACAATGTTCCCGGGTGTCCTTCCGAGCATCAGTCTTGCTTCCTCTCCGATTGCTTTAATCGCATTTGTATCCCGGTCAAACGCCACAACAGACGGCTCTTTTAAAATAACGCCTTTGCCTTTCACATAGACAAGAACACTGGCTGTCCCCAAATCAATCCCAATATCTACTGTCATTTATCACGTTACCCCTTTCCAATATTATCTATCTGTAATCATTCGTACTCCCTGCGTCTTCTCCCCAACGTGCAGTTTTTATTATAATCAAATTTGAAATAAATGGAAAGTGTTTTTCTATTAAATTATTTTAAATTTTCTTAAGCATTGTGTCGATATATTTACCGGTGTATGACTTCGGATTGGCCGCCACTTCCTCCGGAGTTCCCTGTGCAACGACTGTTCCGCCCCGGTCTCCACCTTCCGGTCCGATATCGATAATATAATCCGCAGTCTTAATGACATCCAGGTTATGTTCAATCACAACGACTGTATTTCCATCGGAGGCCAGCCTCTGTAGAATCTCTGTCAGCTTGTGCACATCTGCAAAATGGAGTCCGGTTGTCGGTTCGTCCAGAATATAGACCGTCTTGCCCGTACTTCTTTTACTCAATTCTGTCGCAAGCTTGATTCTCTGCGCTTCTCCTCCCGATAGCGTGGTGGATGGCTGTCCCAATCGGATATAGGAAAGTCCCACATCATATAACGTCTCCATCTTTCTTCGGATAGACGGAACGTTTTCAAAGAAATGCATTGCCTCTTCTACGGTCATATTCAGCACATCATAAATACTCTTTCCCTTGTATTTTACCTCCAGCGTCTCACGATTATATCGTTTTCCTTCACACACTTCACAAGGTACATAGACGTCCGGCAGGAAATGCATCTCTATCTTCAAAATCCCGTCTCCACTGCAGGCTTCACACCGTCCGCCTTTCACATTGAAGCTGAATCTTCCTTTCTTGTAGCCGCGCGCCTTCGCGTCCGGCGTCGCAGCAAAAAGGTCGCGAATCAAATCAAACACCCCTGTATACGTTGCCGGATTCGAACGCGGTGTTCTTCCAATCGGCGACTGGTCTATGTCAATCACTTTATCCAACTGTTCGATTCCCTCGATGTTCTTATGCTTTCCGGGAATCGTCCTCGCATGGTTCAAGTCTCTCGCCAATCGCCTATACAAGATTTCATTAATTAAGGAACTCTTTCCGGAGCCGGATACTCCGGTAATACATGTCATCACACCGAGCGGAATTTCCACATCAATATTCTTCAGATTATTTTCGGCAGCTCCGAGAATCTTCAGCCACCCCGTCGGAGTTTTCCTCACTTCCGGAACCGGAATCTGAATTCTTCCACTCAAATATGCCCCAGTAATGGATTTCTTATTCTTCATAATCTCTTCTGCAGTTCCCACAGCAACAACTTCTCCACCATGTTCTCCCGCTTCCGGTCCGATATCCACAATATAGTCCGCTTCACGCATCGTGTCTTCATCATGCTCTACCACGATGAGAGTATTCCCCAGGTCGCGCAAATGTTTCAAAGTTTTCAACAGCTTGTCGTTATCTCGTTGATGGAGACCGATACTCGGCTCATCCAGGATATAGGCAACCCCCACAAGTCCTGAACCAATCTGGGTTGCGAGACGGATTCTCTGCGCTTCCCCTCCGGAAAGTGTTCCCGTCGCTCTCGCAAGCGTCAAATAATCCAATCCCACGTCCATCAAAAATCCGGTTCTCGCCTTAATCTCCTTCAGTATCTGACCGCCAATCATCTCCTGCGTCTTTGAAAGCTGAAGTCCTTCCAGAAATTCCTGCAATTTTTCAATGGAAAGATTCGTCACTTCCGCAATATTCTTATCGCCAACCGTTACCGCAAGCGCGCTCTTCTTCAATCTCTGACCTCCACACTCGTGACAAGGCGTGATTCTCATAAACGTCTCATATTCCGCTTTCATCGTCTCCGAAGAAGTCTCCCGATAACGCCGCTCTACATTTTTAATCAATCCTTCAAATGCAACATCGTAGAATCCTTCTCCACGCTGCCCGACATAATGAACTTTTACTTCCTTTCCACCGGTTCCATGAATCAGAATCTCCCGAATCTCCTTCGGATACTCCGCAAAAGGCGTATCCAGAGAAAAGTGGTACTCCTCACTCAAAGCTTCGAGAATGGCTCTCGTAAAGCTTCCCTTTTCTGTACAAGACTGCCATCCCATCACAGTAATTGCGCCTTGATTAATGCTCAGGCTCTGGTCCGGAATCATCAAATCAATATCAAATTCCATCTTATAACCTAGTCCGTAACACTCCGGACATGCGCCAAACGGATTGTTGAAAGAAAAGCTCCTCGGTTCAATCTCCTCGATACTGATTCCACAATCCGGACAGGAAAAACTCTGACTGAAATGAATTTCCTCTCCTCCAATCACATCGACGGTCAGCAGTCCTTCTGCTAAACTTAACGCGTTCTCCACCGAGTCTGTCAGACGCTTCTCTATTCCCGGCTTCACCACGAGCCTGTCTACAATAATTTCAATGTTATGCTTAATATTCTTGTCCAGCCCAATCTCTTCCGAAAGTTCGTACATGTTGCCGTCTACGCGCACCCGGACATAACCGCTCTTCTTCGCACGCTCAAAAAGCTTCTCATGCCTTCCCTTCCGTCCGCGGACAACAGGCGCAAGAATCTGTATCTTCGAACCTTCCGGAAGCTCCATAATCTGGTCTACCATCTGGTCTACTGTCTGCTTCTTAATCTCTTTCCCGCACTTCGGACAATGCGGGATTCCCACCCTCGCGTACAAAAGGCGAAAATAATCATAAATCTCCGTCACCGTTCCCACCGTAGAACGGGGGTTGCGGTTCGTAGACTTCTGGTCGATGGAAATCGCCGGGGAAAGTCCTTCGATACTCTCCACATTCGGCTTCTCCATCTGTCCCAAAAACTGTCTTGCATAGGAAGACAACGATTCCATGTATCTTCTCTGCCCTTCCGCATAAATCGTATCGAATGCAAGAGAAGATTTTCCGGAACCGGAAAGCCCCGTCAAAACAACCAGTTCGTTCCTCGGAATATCCACATCAATATTTTTCAAGTTGTGCTCATTCGCACCTCGAATTTTAATATACTGTCTATTATCTTTTTTCTTCGCCATCTTATTCTCCCGATATTTAATCCTCAATCTCCTGAAGCTGCTTTTTCAATTCTATCAACTTATCACGCAGCTCTGCCGCCGCCTCGAAATTCAGTTCTGCCGCCGCCTTTTTCATCTGTTTTGTCACATCTTTCACCAACTTCTCCAACTCCTGTACACTCATAGATTCCGGCTCTTTTTCCATGCGCAGCTCTTCTGCCGCAACCTTTTTTGAAATAGAAATCAAGTCACGCACCGACTTCTTAATCGTCTGCGGCGTAATTCCATGCGCTTCATTATATTCCATCTGTACTTTACGTCTTCGCTCGGTTTCGTCAATCGCCTTCTTCATGGAGTCTGTCATCGTATCCGCATACATGATAACATGCCCCTCCGCATTACGCGCGGCACGCCCAATCGTCTGAATCAAAGAAGTCTCCGAACGTAAAAATCCTTCCTTATCCGCATCCAGAATTGCCACCAATGTAATCTCCGGAATATCCAATCCCTCTCGCAGCAAGTTAATTCCCACAAGTACGTCAAATACATCCAGTCGCATATCACGAATGATTTCCGTCCGCTCCAGCGTATCGATGTCCGAATGTAAATATCGAACGCGAATGCCAAGCTCCCGCATGTAATCCGTCAAATCTTCCGCCATACGTTTTGTCAACGTCGTAATAAGTACCTTGTTCTTCTTAGAAATCTCCTTGTTGACTTCTCCAATCAGGTCATCAATCTGTCCTTCCACCGGTCTCACTTCCACTTCCGGGTCAAGAAGTCCTGTCGGACGGATAATCTGGTCCACCCTCAACAGCTCATTTTTCTCCTCATATTCTCCCGGTGTCGCCGACACGAAAAGCATCTGATTCACTTTGCTCTCAAACTCTTCAAAATTCAACGGGCGGTTGTCCTTCGCAGACGGTAATCGGAAACCGTAATCTACAAGCGTTGATTTCCTCGACTGGTCGCCATGGTACATTCCCCCAATCTGCGGAATCGTCTTATGCGACTCATCAATCATAATCAAAAAATCATCCGGAAAATAATCAATCAACGTATGTGGTGGCTGCCCCGGCTCCAGTCCTGTCAAATGTCTGGAATAGTTCTCAATTCCGGAACAGAACCCTGTCTCCCGCATCATCTCGATATCAAAATTCGTTCTCTCGGAAATCCTCTGTGCCTCCAAAAGCTTGTCCTCGCTTTTGAAATACAGAATCCTCTCTTCCAGTTCTTCCTCAATCGCCTTCGTTGCCCGCTCCATCGATTCCTTCGATACGACATAATGAGACGCCGGAAAAATCGCCACATGACCAATCACATTCAGAATCTCTCCTGCCAATGTGTCAATCTCCGTAATTCTGTCAATCTCATCTCCGAAAAACTCTACCCGATATGCAACTTTCTCCGAATATGCCGGGAAAATCTCCAGCACATCTCCATGCACCCGGAAGGTACCCCGCTTGAAGTCTATATCGTTTCTCTCATACTGAATCTCAATCAGCTTCGCCACCACTTCGTCCCGGTCCTTTATCATTCCCGGTCTCAAGGAAATCACCATCTCCTGATAATCAATTGGGGAACCCAGTCCATAGATACAAGACACACTCGCTACGATGATTACATCCCGCCGCTCGGACAATGCCGCCGTAGCCGAATGGCGCAGTTTGTCAATCTCATCGTTGATAGATGAGTCTTTGGCAATGTAGGTGTCGGAAGACGGAACGTAGGCTTCCGGCTGATAGTAATCGTAGTAGCTCACAAAGTACTCAACCGCATTATTCGGGAAGAATTCTTTGAATTCTCCGTATAACTGCGCCGCCAGAGTTTTATTATGCGCTATGATAAGCGTTGGTTTATTCAGTTGTGCAATGACATTCGCCATCGTAAATGTCTTACCCGAACCGGTTACACCAAGAAGTGTCTGACATTGGTTACCTTCTTGAAAACCTTCCACAAGCTTGGCAATGGCTTGAGGCTGGTCGCCGGTAGGGGCGTATTCTGATACTAATTCAAAATGGTCCATAAATTATCCCTCTATTTTTTTCTTTAATTCATTCACCTTTCGTTTCCAACAGCAATAATCGCTTTTAAATTGTAATGATTTGTGTTATAGCTTTTCCCATCTGAAGCAGTTATTCGAAATTTTCGAATAACTGAATTCTCATCTAATTCTTCATCTGCAAATATTTTCTTCAGATGATAATTAATCGTATGAGTTTCTACATTATAAAGAAGACCCATCATTTTCTGAATCAACCACACACTTTCGTCAAAATATATAGCATTAACATCACCTTCTCCAGTTGCTGTAATAAAGGTTAAATATTCTGCTGCAGAAGAACGTACTATCGATATTTCTTTTTCATATTCTTCACCTTCAATTTAATAACTCTTTCTCAAATGTCTGGCATTGATTGCCTCCTTAAAAGACTTTCAAAAATTTGACAATGACTCATTTCTAGTCACCAGTATGGAAGTGTTTCGATGTTGCTCTAAAATACTTCATGAAAATCCTTTATATTATCTTCATTTCTTTTTCTATTATAGCAAACTATAAAGTAAAAGTATAGAACAAAATCGAATGTTTGTTCTTCACCTCATAGTCTTTATTGTATCGAAGGGGTTATCGCTGAACTACGTTTTCAGGACAACCCCATATACTAAAATAGGCATGAAAAAGCCGACTGATTTTCGCTTTTTGAAAACCAATCAGCTATATACTTCTTTTATGTTTTAATAATTTGGCTTTATGTAGTTGCCTTATATGAACACGCTACAGATTCTAACTTTTTATAATCACAATGAAATTTAAGCACTTTCCCTGTTCACATTTGTTTTTCGTAAATCTTCTTGGCTCTTTGCAAGATTCCATCTTTTACATCTTTACAAAATAAATATTCTTTGTATGTCAACGTCCTCCAATTACGTTCATCTTTTGACAACCCAGAATTTATTGATAAATCCGCCAAAGAATAAACACCATCAACAACAGGTATCATTTTCTTAATTTCTATAACTGAAAGAATTCTTTTTTTATAATTATGATGTTCTTCTTCTGAAATTCCTTTATTTAACAACACAGACGTATTTGTAATATCCACAATAATATCTTTTGAATCATATACCGCAGTTCTCATGTCAATTATCTCATAAATCCGGTAATATGATTGATTCACATCTACCCAACTTTTATGTTTTTCTTTTGCCGAAGTAAATGGAATAACATACTTTTTCTCGTTATTCGTTACTAAAATTCCAAGAAATGGCTTTTTAGCATATTCTGCCCCTTCTCTATACATTACTTCACTATCCGCATCATGCAATGCTTTAAGATAGTTTAAATCTACATGAACTATTTTAAATTCTTCACATTTCATTTGTACTTCTCCTAAAAATATAGGGGAAGCATTACGCTTCCCCTATCAGCCTTATCGTTTCCCATTTCATAATCACAATAATTATAAACTTCGGTAGGGAATCACCTATCTTTATCGTTTCTCACTTCAGCGACTTTGGTGGAGAATCACCACACTTTATTGTTTCCCATTTCATAATCACAATGATTATAAACTTCGGTAGGGAATCACCTATCTTCAATTTAATTATACGCTATTTCATGCCAATGTCAAGATTTCAATCTTACATCATCCATCTCTTGCGCATTTGTTTATTATATGCTTTCCTCCTTAAAATTACAACAAAAATTTTTCAATAAACTATAAAATTATAAACCATTTATGATAATGTCCTAATATACCCCAAGGGAAAATGTCCCATCT
>CAJJYZ010000047.1 GCA_905197485.1 uncultured Lachnospiraceae bacterium
AAATCCGGGGCAAATGTTTTACTTATTTTGGGACATTTTCAAAAATGCTTGACAGTACTAAGCCCGCTATCTCGCAAGATTTTCTTCTATCCGCAGGAGCTGGTTATATTTCGCGACACGTTCCGAGCGGCATGGAGCGCCGGTTTTTATCTGTCCCGCATTGGTCGCTACCGCAATATCCGCAATGATGCTATCCTCCGTCTCTCCGGAACGATGGGATAGAATCGTCCGGTATCCTGCCCGTTTCGCCATCTCCACCGCATCCAAAGCTTCCGTCAGCGTTCCAATCTGGTTCACCTTCACGAGAATGGCATTTGCCGCATGCTGTTCGATGCCCCGCTTCAGACGTTTTGGATTCGTGACAAACAAGTCGTCTCCCACAAGCTGAATATCCTGCCCCAGCCTTGCCGTAATCAACTCCCAGCCTTCCCAGTCTTCTTCATCTAACGGGTCCTCGATGGACACAATCGGAAATTCCTGGATTAACTCCTGATAATAGTCAATCATTTCTTCCGAAGAGCGAATCACGCCATGTCCCGCCTGCTTTCCTTCTCCTGCAAATACATAAGTCTGGAATTCCTTATGATAGAGTTCCGTCGCCGCCACGTCCAAGGCAAGAACCATATCCTCCCCTGGCCGATATCCTGCCGTTCCTATTGCCTTTACAATGAGCCGGAGCGCTTCTTTCGCATCTGCGAGATTCGGAGCAAAGCCACCTTCATCTCCCACCGCTGTGCTGAAGCCTTTTTTCTTCAAAAGGCGTTTCAGTTCATGATATACCTCCGCACACATCCGGAGTCCTTCACGAAAACAGCACGCGCCCACCGGAATAATCATAAATTCCTGAATATCAATCGTATTATCCGCATGGCGTCCGCCATTTAATATATTCATCATCGGAACCGGCATGGTCTTCGCATTGACACCGCCAAGGTAGCGGTAAAGCGGAATTCTAAGCGCCTCTGCCGCTGCACGCGCCGCCGCCAGCGAGACTCCGAGCATCGCATTTGCACCCAGATTGGACTTATCTTCTGTACCGTCTAAGTCAATCAGAATGCGGTCTATCTCGCATTGGTCAAACACATTCGTTCCTATGAGTTCTCTCGCGATTCTGTCATTCACATGGTCAACCGCTCTTGTCACTCCAAATCCATGATATCTGTCTTCCCCGTCACGAAGCTCTACCGCCTCATACTGTCCGGTGGACGCTCCTGATGGGACTTGTGCCCTTCCAACGATATTTTCTCCTGCAAGTACTTCCACTTCAATGGTCGGGTTTCCTCTCGAATCCAGAATTTCTCGTGCGTATATATCTGTAATCGGTAAATTTCTAAACATATTGCCCTCCTTCTTTATTAGATTATTCCCGTAATATCTATTCTAATTCGTTGACATTTCATATTAAGAGCGTTACAATTTTAAAAGAAAAATTTACTGAAATAAAAAAGAGGAGTACATCATGAAAACCAAATTAAAATCATTCTCTTTACTGACCGGAAGCATTCTTCTGATGGCGGTTGGAACTTACTTTTTCAAGTTCTCCAACAACTTCACCTTCGGAGGAATTACAGGTCTCGCAGTAGTTGTTGCAAAGACAGGCATTATGACCGCCTCTGACTTTACATTTGTCACAAACATGCTGTTGCTATTGCTTGGATTTCTCGTATTCGGTAAAGGGTTTGGATTTATGACTGCTTACTGCAGCACCTTACTTTCAGTTACTTTATCACTTTTGGAGCGTGTGTTCCCAATGAGCCAGCCGCTTACCGACCAGCCGATGCTGGAATTGATTTTTGCCATTGCTCTTCCTGCAATCGCGTCCGCGGTTCTATTTAATATGGGAGCTTCCAGTGGCGGAACCGATATCATTGCCATGATTGTAAAAAAATACACAAGCTTCAATATCGGAAACGCATTGCTTGCGAGTGATATTATCGTTACCATCTTCGGATTTTTTATTTTCGATATCAAGACCGGCCTTTATTCCGTACTCGGTCTTGCCGTTCGTTCTCTCATGATTGACAACGTTATCGAAAGTTTAAATCTGAGCAAATACTTCAATGTAGTATGTAAACATCCGGAACCAATCTGCGATTTTATCGTAAAGGAGTTAAATCGAAGCGCAACGACTCTGCAAGGAACCGGCGCTTTCTCAGGACAGGACCGTTACATTATCCTTACCGCTCTGAATCGTGTACAGGCCGTCAAGCTTCGTAACTTTATCAAAAAACAAGAACCGGATGCCTTTATCCTCATCTCCAATACGAGTGAGATTATCGGAAAAGGATTCCATTATGTCTAAAAAAAGTGCTGTTGAGTTCACCGCTCAACAGCACTTTCGTTTTCTATTCCTGATTCATAATCTCTTCGATTTCTTCAATCGTTCTCGGAATCGCTGCGGAAAGATTCTCGCAGCCATCCTCTGTAATCAGACAGTTATCTTCCAGACGGAAGCCGATTCCCCATTCTTCGTGATAGATTCCCACATCTACGCAGAACACCATGCCCGGCGCCGTCTTGATATTTCTTGATACGACATCATGTACATCGAATCCGATATGATGTGCTCCTCCATGCCACATGTACGTTCCAATCTCATCATAAGATTCGCACACTCCTGCTTTGCGAAGCTCCTCATAACAGTATTCACGAATCATCCTATCCACATCCTGCATCGGGATTCCCGGTTTTAAGATGCTGAACATATACTCTGAAGTATTATAGGCACATTGATACAGAAGTTTTTGCTTGTCACTAAATTTTCCGTTACAAGGCCATCCTCTGGATACGTCATTAATCTCATGGTTCCATCTTGCTCCCACATCGTTGAGAATCATATCCCCGTCTTTCGCCTGGCCTCTGTAATCATAGTAATGAATACAGAAATTATTATCTCCTGCGGAAATAATAGAAGGGAATCCTGACATAAGAACGCCATGCTGCGCCAGTACATAATCGAACTCCGCTTTATACTGATATTCATACATCCCCGCCTTTGAAGCTTTCATCATGGCGACAATGGCTTCCCCTGTAATCTCTTCTGCTTTGCGAAGAGCTTCAATCTCACATGGCTTCTTAATCGTTCTCTGCGCACGAAGCTGCTCCTGTAGATTCTTCATCTGTACATATGGAAATTCCTTCTGAATATATCTTGCCAGACGGTAGCTTTCCGTATCTGCTTCTTCCGAATCCAGCTTATCAAAATCCAAATATACCGTCTCAATTCCTCTTGCTCGCAAATAAATTCCAAGATAATTCAGAAACGTATCTACATATCTTGTGTTTTGAATCCCGGATAATCCCTCAATCTCCACAGGCTTCAGCCTTCTTCCGGTCCAGCGTTCCGCCATCTTGTCCGGTGGCAGAATATACAGATATTCTTCCTCTGTATCTTCATAAACCGCTGTCATAAGCGCCGTATTCTCCTGCTCCACATTTGTGAGATATAAGAAGTTACGGTTTGCATAGAATTCATAATTCTCATCATTGGAGCGTTTTGGAGCATGACCGCTGAATAAAATGATAAGCGAATTTTTCTCCACATTCTCATAAAGTGTCTTCCTGTTCTCCTGATAAAATTCCTTGTTCATTCTCTCATTCCTTCTTTCGTCTTATTCTACAATCAGGTTCTGTTCCTCCATCACTTTCACAACCTGATTGACATATTTTGTACACAACTCATCCGTTGCCGCTTCTACCATAACACGAATCAATGGTTCTGTGCCACTCTCTCTTACAAGAATTCTTCCATTATCGCCGAGTTCTTCCGATACTGCATCAATTGCCTTGATGACTTCCGGATTCTCTCTTGCTGTTTTCTTGTCAGACACGCGAACATTTTTCAGCAACTGCGGATAAATCTTCACCTCATCTGTGAGTGTGCCGAGTGATTTCTTCTCTTCCAACATGACTTCCATCATAAGGAGAGAAGTCAGGATGCCGTCTCCTGTTGTAGCAAACTTACTGAAAATAATATGACCGGACTGTTCTCCTCCAAGAGAATAGTTGTTCTGCACCATATTTTCATAAACGTATTTATCTCCAACCGCTGTCTTCTCATATTTCATGCCAATTTTATCACACGCTTTATAAAGTCCCAAATTCGACATAATCGTTGTGACAATTGTATCGTTGTTTAGTCTTCCATGGTCTTTCAAATATTTTCCGCATACATAGAGAATCAAATCTCCGTCTACAATTTTCCCATTCTCATCTACCGCAAGGCAGCGGTCTGCATCTCCGTCATAGGCAAACCCTACATCCAGATGCTTCTCTTTCACAAACTGCTGCAATACTTCGATATGTGTGGAACCGCAGTTTCGATTAATATTCGTTCCATCCGGCTCGCTGTTAATCACATAAGTCTTCGCCCCCAACGCATCGAAGACGCTCTTTGCAATCGAAGACGCACTTCCATTTGAACAATCCAAACCGACTCTCTTCTCTTTGAACGAACGCGTCGCCATGGCAATCAAATGTCCGATATAGCGGTTTCTTCCCGCAGCGAAATCCACCGTCCGTCCAATCTGTTCTCTCGTTGCATATGGAATCTCTCCAAATTCCCCGTCGATATACGCCTCGATTTTTTCCTCTACCTCAGTCTCAAGCTTATGTCCCTTCCCATTGATAATCTTGATTCCATTGTCATAGAACACGTTGTGACTGGCGGAAATCATAATTCCACAGTCGAAATCTTCTGTTCTCACCACATAAGAGACACTCGGCGTTGTCGTCACATGAAGCAGGTACACATCTGCGCCGGAGGAAGTAAGTCCCGCTGATAGAGCATCTTCAAACATATAGCTGCTTCTTCTCGTATCTTTCCCGATAACAATCTGCGCCTTATGCTCCTGTCCATAGTACCATCCGAGAAAACGGCCTACTTTGAATGCATGTTCTACTGTCAAGCCAACGTTTGCTTCTCCTCGAAAACCATCTGTTCCAAAATATTTACCCATGATAAATTCTCCTTATTTGTCTTATTATCCACATTTTTTGCACTTTCAATTCACTCTTTCTATTATATACTTATGCAAAAAAATATACAAGGAGAATTTTATTTCCAACAATGCTTCATTTTGATAACCCGGACGAACTGTCCATACGAACGGAGCCTGATACTCCTCTGAAAATAGATGTCAGAATGTTTGAAATGCACTCAAGATTTCTCTATCCTGAGTGCATTTACTTTAACACAAGTTTTTATTTTTTACAAGCTGAATATTATTTTATCTTTCTTAGTGATGGAACAGGCGGATTCCTGTGAATGCCATCGCCATATTATACTTATTGCATGTTTCAATTACATTATCATCTCTTACGGAGCCTCCAGGCTGTGCTACGTATTTGACACCACTCTTATGTGCGCGCTCGATGTTATCTCCGAATGGGAAGAACGCGTCGGAACCGAGAGCAACGTCCGTCATCTTATCTAACCATGCACGTTTCTCTTCTCTTGTGAATACCGGCGGTTTTACCTTGAAGATATTCTGCCATGTTCCTTCTGCAAGTACGTCTTCATATTCGTCTCCGATATACAAGTCGATAGAGTTATCTCTGTCGGCTCTTCCGATTCCGTCTACGAACTCCAGTCCGAGAACCTGAGGCGACTGGCGTAACCACCAGTTATCTGCCTTCTGTCCCGCAAGGCGTGTACAGTGGATACGGGACTGCTGTCCTGCACCGATACCGATTGCCTGTCCGCCTTTCGCATAACATACGGAGTTGGACTGTGTATACTTCAATGTAATCAAAGCGATTGCAAGGTCAATCTTCGCAAGCTCCGGAATTTCTTTGTTCTCTGTCACAACGTTAGAAAGAAGCGCTTCATCAATCACGAGCTCATTTCTTCCCTGCTCAAATGTCACGCCGAACACTTCTTTATGTTCGATTGGAGCAGGCTCATAGTTCGGGTCGATTTCGATAATTGCATAGTTTCCTTTTTTCTTCTGTTTCAGAATCTCAAGCGCTTCCGGTTCATATCCCGGTGCAATCACACCGTCAGATACTTCACGTTTAATTAATTTTGCAGTCGCAACGTCACATACGTCAGAGAGAGAAATAAAATCTCCAAAGGAAGACATTCTATCCGCGCCTCTTGCTCTTGCATATGCACAAGCAAGCGGAGATAACTCACCCATGTCATCTACCCAGTAGATTTTTGCAAGCGTCTCTGTCAGAGGAAGTCCGACTGCTGCGCCTGCCGGAGATACATGTTTGAAAGAAGTTGCCGCCGGAAGTCCTGTCGCTTTTTTCAGTTCTCTTACAAGCTGCCATCCGTTGAATGCGTCCAGAAAATTGATATATCCCGGTTTTCCGCAGAGAACCTTGATTGGAAGCTCTCCGTTCTCCATATAGATTCTGGATGGTTTCTGATTCGGGTTACAACCGTATTTTAATTCTAATTCTTTCATGTTCCCTCTCCTTATTTATTCTTATTAATAATCTTTGTCTCGTAGTTTCCTGTCTCAATGTCGATATAACGCACAAATAAAGAAACCTTATTTTCTTCATTCAGGCTGTTCCAGAGAAGTTCTGTATACGCTTCCATGTCGTCCATGATATTCACAAGCTTCGGCTCGCCTTCAAAGCTTGGAAGCGGATTGCCATCATGCATATATGTATGAATGAAATGTCCTTCTCCCGCTGCCGGATTCTCATACGCAAATGTATAGCGGTTGCAGCTATCCGGACATCCGTTGTTGCTCTTTAAAATAGACATTGCATAGTTGTATTTTCCATTCTCAATGTGCATGATACCGGAAATACGCGGTGTATAGTTCGGTCCATCCGGCTCGAATTCTCTTGTTCGAAGGGACTGTTCAAATGTAAGCTGTCTGTCCATTCCTTCGTAAATCGTATCTGTCTGGTCGCCATTTGTCACGATTGTTTTGTTGCCAAGCACGCGAACCGGCGCATAAATAATTAAACTTGGATCTGTTAATTTGGACGGGTCGAATGCCTGTGTTCTGATTCCCTGTCCTTCCTCTACGAATACACGATTTCTGCTGTTCTCACTTCTTCCCATAATGAAGTATGCGGTCACTGCTTTCTTGCCGTCCGGTGTTTTTCCGATGATAATCCCACGTCCCGGATATGCATTTCCCTGTAATTCTTTTTCGATTGATAACATTTCCATGATAATTCTCCTTCTTATCCTACTATGAGTTACGTTCTATGATTCCATTATAGACCAGACAACTCCCCTTTTGTACCACAATTTTCTAATGAGTGGTTATAATTTCCGGTTATAACTCTGCAAAAGAAGGTGCTTACGCCAGATATCGGAACATCCACATGAGATGAGATAACGCCTTAATCTTCCATTCCTTACTCTCGGAAATCTGCTTTTCTTTTACTTCTCCATTCTCTCCGTAGGTTCCGTCTGCGTTAACCGGAAGAGAACCTTCTTTCAACACATTCAGATGCGTTTCCAATTCCTTTGCCAAAGGCTCGCTATCCGCCACAAGCATTGTCTCGGTATCCACATACGTGCTTCGGTTGTCAAAGTTATAAGAGCCAATCGCCGCAATCGTGTTGTCAATCAAGACAGATTTCCCATGCGTGGAATATTTCCCCATATACTCATGAAGCTGCATCCCGGTATCAATCACCTTCTGTTTATTCTTCATGTAATCCGAAGAGGCGCAAATATTGTCTCCAGATGCGATGGAGTTGAGAATAATTTCCGCCGACGGTATCTTCTCCGCCACTTCCGACATTCCTTCATACATATCGTTCGAGAACACCGCGTACGGCGTGTGTACAAGCACCCGTTCCTTTGCGTCAACCATCAATTGCTGTAATATTTCATATACATAAGGCTCTTTTCCATATATGTGCGTCGGATTGCTTACAAAAGAGATTTTCTTCGTCTCTACGGTGCGCGCCTCCCAATCCGGCGTCTCAATCGTCAAATTCTCATAACGCTCGGCGCTTTTTTCTCTCTCCTGTTCAAATTTCTCGCTGTCTCCACCGTATTTCGTCTTGCAGAGAGAATCATTCCATAAGGCTTCAAAATATGCTTCCACATCCTGAATCACCGATTCTTTCTGCTCACTTTCATTATAGACAAGCATTTCCCTGTCATATCCGACGCTCTTTCCTTCGTACTCTCCGAGGAAATAATCAAACGTGTTGCGTCCTCCCATCAACATCATCCGATTATCTACAATGATATACTTGTCATGCATCCTTCCGTTAATCGTCCAAGGCATCAGAAGGTTCGGCGTATTATAGAACTTAATTTCAATATTTTCATGGCTTCCCGCCGCCTTGAATAAGTCTTTTCCACTCATATGAAGCATTCCGTACATTCCATCCACAATAATCCGGACTTTTACCCCGCGGTCTGCCGCCGCCAGAAGCGATGCGAAAATATCGCTCGTACTCTCGCCTTCCCGGATATCAAAACTTGTCATGACGATGCTTTCCTTCGCCTCCTCAAACATCGCAAGCCTCAGGCTTAACGCCTCCTTGTTTGATTCAATGACAGCCGCCCGGTCTATGTCTTTCCGATAGTCCTTCCCATAAAACTCCGCTGTCTCCGGCAGTTCTCCCGTCACCTTCTTTGGCGATACGAACGGGGCAAGCGCACCGATTAATTCATAAATCAAGAACAAAACCAATAATAAGACAACCCATTTCCACTGTTTCCTCATGAATCTTCCTTCTCTCCTCTTTTGCACATTTTTATTTCTTTAGAATTTGCGAATCGCAATCTCATCGCCGTCTTTCACTTTCTCTATCTCCCCAATCATCACATAGTATCCCGTGTTCTCATTTACTCTTACGAACACCCTGTCTCCTGACTTATGTCCCAGAATCGCATGCCCAATCGGTGATTCCGTGCTAATCAGTCCTTGTATGGAACTACCACGCACCGTTGTCACAAGAATGAATTCTTCCCACTCTTCATCCTCTTCAAAATACACCTTTACTCTTTTATTCAGACCAACTTCATCATCCGACGTTTCATCCTGAATCACATGTGCCGTCTTAATCATTCTCTGCAAATAGCGGATTCTGCTCTCATTCCTGTTCTTCTCTTTCTTTGCCGCGTGATATTCAAAATTCTCACTCAAATCTCCATGGGCTCTCGCTTCCTTCACATCTTCCAATAACTCCTTACGCACCACGACTTTCCGATATTCAATCTCTTCTTCCATCTTCCGAATGTCGTCTTCTGTCAAATCATTATACATCGCTATACCTCCCTATGCAAAGTGGGATAGACTTACATCTATCCCACTCCCTTCATATATTTATTCTGTCATCTCGCCTTCGTCGAGTGTTTCTCCACTCATCACACGATCAATTTCCGTCTGAATGTTTGCTACAGATTCTTCATCCGGAATCGTCACATAAAGTTCCTGTCTTCCAGACGAGTAACAAGCCTGCTGATCCCCGATTCCTTCGGCAGCAACCGATTTAATATTCCAACTTCCTCCAACAGAAAGCTGTCTCTTAATCAATGCCTGCAACTGTCTCTGGGACATGTTCGTCTCCACATTGCCACTGACACTACTTAAAATGCTATTTGCTTTTAAAAGTATCGATGGAGAAACAACTTTCTTAATCATCGCTGTCAAAACTGCCTGCTGGTTTTTCCCCCTCTGGTTATCGCCATCCGGCACCTTCTTCCTTTCACGCGAAAATGCAAGCGCTTCTTCACCGTTAAAATGATTCAAACCTTTTTTGACTTCTACCACTTTGCCGGCTGCTTTACTTGTTGTGAATTCGTATTCTGATACGACGTCTACCCCGCCAAGAATATCCACAATATCAATCAAAGACGTAAAGTTCACTCTCGCATAGAACGGAATCTCCACATCATACAATTCGCTGAGCGTCCGAATCGATGCGTCAATACCGTAAATACCTGCATGTGTCAGCTTGTCTCTCTGCCCGTTAGATATCTCCGGAATCTCCACATAATAGTCACGCGGTGTTGTCACGAGAAGAATCTGTCTCGTCTTCGGATTCACCGTCGCAATAATATTCACATCGCTTCGACTGTTCTGTGTAATCTCACCATATACATCAATACCGCTGATATATACACTGAACGGCTCTGTCACATCCACATCAATCGAGATATCTTCCAACTGTGTCTCGATATGGTGCGTGTAGATAATCTTCACCTTATCGGAATATCCGTCGAATTCATCTTCCAGAATTCCCTTGTATCCTTCATTATAGATTATCGCATCTACTTCCCCATCGTGAAGCGCTTTTGCCTGTGCATTCACATTCTTAAACTCAACCTCTTCGATGTTAGAGCCCAAATCTTTGTTAATCTGCTTCACAGTATCCGTCATGTCGTCTCCACTCATATGATACTGTACGCCAAACCGGTAACTCTCTGCATCCGCCAGATTCTCTGCCGGGTCATCCGCAAGTACCGCCACGACCATCGTGTCTACCGTCTTATTTCCTCCGGTAATCTGAGCCAACGCTCCGGTTGTAATTCCAAGATAATATGCCCCAAGCCCGACAACGAGCGTCACAAGCATAATATAAACCTTCCCGATTGTACCCTTCTTCCTACGTTTCCATTGACTTACAGCTCCGATTAGAAGTAATAGGAGAAGACATATTCCAACGATAACAATAAATTTCATCGGAATGATATTGCTCAAAACTAATACCGCCAGAAAAGCAACCGATACGATTGCCTGCAGCATCAACAAAATGTTCCCGAGAATATTCTTCGGCGCTCTCTCCGGACGGCGTCTTCGATTGTTCCGTCTTGGAGTCTGCCGGTTTTTCATCTCTGCATTCAGCCCTTCCTGTCTGTCTGCCCTGTCCGGTCTGCTCGGTCTCTCTGGTCTATTTTGTCTGTCCGGTTTATTTTGTCTCTCCGGTCTTTCCGATTCGTCCAATCTGTCCGGTCTTCTCACCTTTCTCTTCTCGTCCATTCGGTTCATACGTCCCGGTGATGACTTCGCCGGATTGGATTCCATCGTTCTTGCCTGCTGTCTTTCCAACCTTTGTTTCTTTCGTTCCTGAAGTCTTTCATATTCGCGCCGTTCCTGGGCGCTCATACCTTTTCTTCCCATTGGTATTTCCTTCCTGTTTTTCTCTCAAGAATTTTTCATATACCACACTATATTATTACAAAAACCGCAAAAACACAAGGTTTATTTCATAGCTTAAGACTTTCCTAAGATTCCATTTCCCTAATCATACGCCTTCACAGTCACTTCTTCTGTATCAAAATCTATAAAAATCTGAAAAGCATTTCTCTCCTCATCTTCATCCCAGATTTCCACAAACTTCGGTGTGACCTCAATCAAAATTTCCGTATCTACATGAGAATAGGCATTATAGCTTTGCCATAAGAGCTCCTTGTACTTCTTCTCAAACGTGCGCCCTTCTTCCTCTACAACGAGCCCTTTGTTCTCTGCAACTCCTTCTACCTGCACGCCGTTAAAGCACATGGCAACTCTCGGATTCTGATACAACTGCTGCGTCTTGCGGAAATTCTTATCCGTTTTGAAGTAAATCTTATCATTATAGAAGATACAACTTACATTTCTCACCATCGGATAATCGTCTACGCAACTTGCCAATGCCATAATTTTGAAACTTCCAAGTTTCTTTTGATAGATTTCTTTTGCTTCTGAAAAATTCATGTTTCTTTTCCTCCTCTTTCCAATCGCTTTCTCTTCTGATAACTTTCCTAAATTATCTTCTGCATCACAAGCACAATCCCAAGAATCGTTCCGCCGATAAATAACGCCGTCAGCATAAGCCCCGCGCTCAGCTTCGTCTCATGCTCGTTGCTCTCCACAAGTTTCGCCTTGCGAAGCGCTTTCACAACACCTTTGTAAAAGACAAATATAATGCATGCATTAAATCCGTTCTTTAATAAATTGAACGGCAGAATTCCGGGCAGCAACAGTTTCATAACCTCCGCTCTCGGCATGCTGAAATAAATCGGAGTCACGATATAATTCCACAACAACATGCTAGCTGTGGACAGGAAAACACCCAGAACCAATCCTGTTACAGCGCCTCTTCGCGAATGTTTCTTCTTATAGAAAAGCGCCGCCACACAGACAAACGTACTTGTCGAAATCACATTCATCAAAATATCCAGCACTGTTCCGCCGCGGAATAAAATCTCGAGAACCGAGCAAATGACACTCATGAAAAACGCCGACATCGGTCCAAAGATAAATCCTCCGATTGCAATCACGATATCTTTCGGGTCATATTTCAAAAATGCGACTGCCGGAATCATCGGAAAAGAAATGAGAAGATTAACCGCCATCGCCATCGCGCATAGCATCCCGATTGTCGTCAGTTTCTTCGCCTTTATATTCATCCCCTGCCTCCTTTCAAAAAAACGTACCAAGAAATAATCTTCCAGGTACGTTTCAATGAATAGAAAAGGAGGTTCCACGCCTCTTCTGGGGCGCTCTCGAAAACTCCATTGTATTAAAAACACTTCTTTCATCCAGACTTTAACTGTTGCTACCGGAATCGCACCGGTTCGGCCATTATGGTTCGCGGAGTATACCGCCAGTAGAGAATTTCACTCTGCCCTGAAGTATTATTCTTTGGTTTTCCTTATTGTAATCTCTTTCTTTCTAAATGTAAATAGTTTTTCATAAACATCCTGCTAGTTTCGATTTACATTTGGTTCGGAATAGCTTATAATTAATAAGGAACGAAGAAAAAATACAAAGGAGACGAATTATGGAAATTTCAGCATTACAAAAAGCCAGATACGAGTATTCTCCAAAGCTTCCGGGAATGTTAAGAAACGGTATTGCAGATATTTGCGTTCTGGAAGGCGAAGAAACTCATAGTGTAGCCGACCAGGAGAAGATTCAGGCACTTTTCCCTAATACTTACGGAAAAAAAGAAATCACTTTCCAGAAAGGCCAGAACACTTCTGAAGCAAAGAAGCAGGTTGTTGGTGTAATTCTCTCAGGTGGACAGGCACCTGGCGGACACAATGTAATCTGCGGATTATACGATGCATTGAAAGCAACGAATCCTGAAAATGTTCTCTATGGTTTCAAAAAAGGACCAAGCGGACTTTTAGAAGACGACTATTTGATTTTTGATGACGATTATATTAACCAGTACAGAAACACCGGCGGATTCGATATCATCGGTTCCGGAAGAACAAAATTAGAGACAAACGAACAGTTTGCAATCGCTGCAGAAGTTTGTAAAAAGCATGGCATCACAGCTATCGTAATTATTGGTGGAGATGACTCTAATACAAACGCAGCCGTTCTTGCCGAATACTTTGCAGCACACGAGACAGGCGTTCAGGTAATCGGATGTCCTAAGACAATCGACGGAGACCTTAAGAACGAAGATATTGAATGTTCTTTCGGTTTCGATACAGCTACGAAGACATACAGCGAATTAATCGGTAACATCGAGAGAGATGCTAACTCTGCAAAGAAATACTGGCACTTCATCAAAGTAATGGGACGTTCTGCTTCCCACGTTGCCTTAGAATGTGCTCTTGAGACACAGCCAAACATCTGCTTAATCTCTGAAGAAGTTGCAGAAAAGAAGATGTCTCTTTCACAAATTGCAGATTATATCGCAGATTCTGTAGAGAAGAGAGCCGCAAAAGGAATGAACTTCGGTGTTGCAGTTATTCCTGAAGGTGTTGTTGAATTTGTACCGGAATTCTCCGTACTCATTCAGGAAATCAACGAATTACTTGCAGGAAGCAAGGCAGACGCATTCAACGCTCTTCCTACATGGAAAGAGAAATACGCATTCATCGAAAATGGATTGACAGCAGAATCCATGAGCGTATTCTCAATTCTTCCGGAGAGCATCCAGCAGCAGTTGTTCCTCGAGAGAGACCCACATGGCAACGTACAGGTATCTTTGATTGAATCCGAGAAGTTATTCTCTGCTCTTGTAAAAGATAAGTTAGAAGCAAGAAGAGCCGCAGGAACATACAATGGTAAGTTCAATGCGCTTCATCACTTCTTCGGATACGAAGGAAGATGTGCATTCCCATCAAACTTTGATTCTGATTACTGCTACTCATTAGGATACAACGCATTCATGTTGATTCAGTACGGTTACAACGGATACTTATCGAAAGTTTCCAACCTTTCCAAACCTGCAAACGAATGGGTTGCAGGCGGTATGCCAATCACAAAGATGATGAACATCGAAAGACGTCATGGTGAAGACAAACCGGTTATCAAGAAAGCTCTTGTAGAACTTGATGGCGCACCATTCAAATACTTTGAGGCTCACAGAGAAGAATGGGCTTCTGAAACTTGTTTCACATACCCGGGAGCAATCCAGTATTACGGACCTTCTGAAGTATGTGACATCACAACAAAAACTCTTGCTCTTGAGCAGGCATAAACAATTTGTACATATTCTTTCCCTATAAAATACATTTGGGGCTGTCGGTTAATACCGATTTTTAAGCTCTAAATCTTAAAATACGAATCTCT
>CAJJYZ010000048.1 GCA_905197485.1 uncultured Lachnospiraceae bacterium
TAATCAAAGTTGTTCGTGAAATCACAGGACTTGGATTAAAAGAAGCTAAAGAAGTTGTAGACGGAGCTCCTAAGGTAGTAAAAGAAGCTGTTTCTAAAGCAGAAGCTGAAGAAATCAAAGCTAAATTAGAAGCAGAAGGTGCTGAAGTTAACTTAAAATAATTACTTTTACGGAAGTATGTTATAAGTGAATGCAAGGTGTTGTAAGAGATGGATGTCTCTTGCAGCACCTTTTTTTAAAAAGGTGGGAATTTTATGTTTACAGAAAAATTCATGCAGCAAGTGGAGAAGGCTTTCGAAGAACAGAAAATACGGCTGGGCGCTTGCTATGAGAGAGTGGAACATGTATTGCAGGGATGCAATCGGGATGAAGCGGAAGCGATGAAATGCCTTTATGCATCTATGCCAATCAGCGATGCGGTAGATTATCCTCCGGAACTCTATCTGGATTATGCGCGGCATGGCGTATTCTTATGGCATGAAGGTCCGTTTGCAGGGAAAATTCCGGAAGAGATTTTTGCAGGATATGTCTTGCACCACAGGGTGAATAATGAAGATTTGACTGCTTGCCGCACATTTTTCTATGAAGAGTTGAAGGATGAAGTGCAAGGAAAGAATATGTCGGAGGCGGTTCTTCGGGTAAACTATTGGTGTGCGAAAGAGGCGACATATCGTACAACGGATAACCGGACTGCCGGAGCGGAATGTGTCTATCGTTCTGCTTATGGGCGATGTGGCGAAGAGTCTACATTTGCGGCAACGGTGTTACGCAGTCTTGGAATTCCTGCAAGACAGGTGTATGTTCCGTTATGGTCCCATTGTGATGATAATCATGCGTGGGTAGAGGTATGGTGCGATGGAGCATGGAAATTCTTTGGCGCCTGCGAACCGGAAGAAGTGCTGAATAAGGGATGGTTTACGAATGCGTCTTCCAGAGCGATGATGGTACATTCCCGCTGGCTGCTTCCTTCCAATCCTGGGGAAGCTGTCATCGGAAGAAAGGGAATGTCAGTTGTGACGAATCAGTTGAACACCTATGCGAAGACAACCAATCTGAAGGTTACAGTTTTCCGAGAAGACGGAACTCCGGCTTCCGGTGCAGAGATTCACTTCGAAGTATTGAATTATTCACATTTTGGAGAAATTGCCTGTGTGTATGCGGATGAACATGGAGAAAAAACATTGGAAACCGGACTTGGCACGATTCATGTTACCGCGTATCGGGATGGAGGCTATGCGGAAATGCTGGTGAATACGGAAGAGCAGACAAGCTGTGTTCTTCGTCTTGGCAAAGATGCGATGCAAAAGGATGTGTGGGAAGAGATGGTTGTGAAGGCGCCAAAGGATTCCCCTTTGAATCGTTGTGTGCAATCGGAAGAAGAAATTGAGATTGGGAGAAGGAAGCTTCAACAGGCAGTAGCAATGCGGCTAAGAAAAGAAGCGGATTTTTACGATGAGAACCTTGCCGAGACAGCGCTGCAGACGGTTCCTACGGAATTTCGGGAACGATGTGTGGAAGTGATGAAGTTGGCGAGGGGAAATCAAAGGGAGATTGCGGATTTCCTGCAAAGAGAGGTTCAAGGCCTTGGTGGAAAAAGAAAACTGGACATTTTAAATAGCCTGCGGGAAAAGGATTATCTGGATATTACGGCGGACATTTTGGAAGAAAATTGTGTGCAGGCAGAGCCGTTTGCAAAAGACTGGCCGGAGGATATTTTTGTATCCTATATTCTCTGTCCGAGAGTGGACAATGAAATGATACGGCCGTTTCGTTCTTTTTTATTGTCCTGGTTATCCGAAGACTGGCAGGAGGCAATCCGTACTTCGCCAAAGAAAGTCTGGGCTTTTGTAAACGAACGTTTGAAGTCTGATGAGCATTTGGAATATGGCAATCTGATTACTTCTGCGGAAGGCGCGTTATTGTCCGGTTACGGAAGCGTGCTGACGAAGCGGGTGGTGAGTGTCCAGATTCTCAGAAGCTTAGGAATTCCATCCAGATTGAACCCTTCCGACCGCATATTGGAAGTATGGAAGAACGGAGCGTTTGAAGCCTTGGAAGAAAGAGAAGGACAGGCTGCGGTGCGTACCGCGTCAATCATTGTAGAAAAGCAGGAGGAAAAATCTTGGCTCTATTATCAAAACTGGAGCATTGAAAGATTCGAAGGAAAAGGATATCAGACTTTAGAGTTGAGCGAGGAGGAAGGCGCGCCGGTATATGGGGAGATTCCGCTTTTCCCGGGACGATATAAGATTGTGACCGCAAACCGTCTTCCGAATGGAAATATTTTCGCAAAACAGTTCGTGTTTGAGCTGAAGGATGGGGAAAAACGGCATATTCTTCTGGAAGAAATGGAAGCAAAGACGGAAGATATGCTGGAAGACAATGATATCACAGATTTTTCGATGAGAAGAGAAGATGGAAGCATGTGCCGCATGTCTGAACTTGTGAAAGAGGGGATGGGACTTTTCATCTGGCTGGAAGAAGGGAAGGAGCCGATGGAGCATATCTTGAATGAGATTCGTCAGAGAAGTGAAGAATATGACGCGCTGAAAGCAAACTTGTATTTTGTGGTGAAAGATGCCGAGGTGAAAAAAGACGCTACATTCTCAAAAACACTTTCGCAGTTGAATCAGGCGCAGATTTTGTTGGATGAGTTTGGAGCGGATATGGAAGTCCTTGCCAGAAGAATGTATCTGGAGCCGGGGAAATTACCTCTGATTGTTATCGTAGACCAAGAAATGAAAGGAATTTACGGGGTAGCAGGATATAATGTCGGAACGGCAGATATGATTTTAAAAATTTTAAATCTCTCATAAAGGAAAACAGCTATCGCTTTCGTGGTTAGAGGCTCGCGAAGTGATAGCTGTTTTGCGGAGATTGCATGTTTGTGCAATCTTTTTACGTACGTTTAAGAATACTGTTTTTGAATCAGTTCGGCGGCGATGCTGATTGCGATTTCTGCAGGTGTTTCTGCTTTAATATCCAAGCCAATCGGAGATTTTAAGCGATTGATATCGCTTTCTGTAAATCCGTCGGCAAGAAGTTTTTCCCGAATGATTTGTGTCTTTTTGCGGCTTCCCATAACACCGATATAGTGGGCGTCTGTCAGCAATACCTGCTTCTGCACGAGATAGTCGAATTGATGACCGCGTGTCATGATACAGACAAAATCTTCGCTCCTGATATCTACAAAGTTTGCGAGAGCTTCAAAATCTCCGACGATGCACTGCGCCGCGTCAGGAAAGACTTCTTTGTTAGAAAATTCCGGACGGTCATCAAATACAACGCAGGAGAAATCGAGATGTGAAAGTACCGGAACGAGTTCCTGGGCGATGTGACCTCCGCCGAAGACGTAGACAGTGCTTTCACGTTTTTCTGATTCTGTGAGAAGATATTCGTAAAAATTGCTGTCTTCGCCGGAGATGTAACGGAATTCAAGTGTGACATGACCGCCGCAAATCATCCCCAGTTCTGCCGCTTCTCTGTTGCTTAAATCGTAGTCCTTTGTGAAGGATTTCTGTTCCATGAATGCGGTCATGGCATCGCGAGAAGCGGTATATTCGACGTTGCCCCCGCCTACAGTTCCGACCGTTTTCCCGTCTGGGAGAACGAGCATACACGCGCCGGCTTTGCGGGGAGCAGAGCCAGAGCTTTTTATAATCTGTACGAACATGAAATCTGTATGTTCTTCCATGAGTTTTTTTGCTGTTTTATATAGTTGTCGATTCCCTTTCATTCGAATCTCCTTCCCAGATATTTTTGCTTAAAATTGAAAATCGTGTATTTATATTATATAATAACATCAATGTGGAGGTAAAGAGGATGAAACTTTGTAGAACGGAAGATGCAGTTGGACAGGTTCTCTGTCATGATATTACACAGATTATACCGGGTGTCGTGAAAGACGCGGTGTTTCGAAAAGGACATATTATCCGGGAAGAAGATATTCCGGTTTTGTTAAGTGTGGGGAAAGAGCACATCTATGTGTGGGAAAATGATGAGAAGATGCTGCATGAGAATGAGGCGGCGGATATTCTATACCACATTTGCAAAGGGGAAGGTATGTACGGAACCGATGTGAAGGAAGGGAAGATTGAGCTGATTGCAGAGCGGGACGGCGTTCTGAAAATCGACCGGGAGAAGCTGCGCCGGGTCAATTCTCTTGGAGAGATGATGATTGCATCAAGGCATGGCGATTTTCCGGTGCGAAAGGGAGAGAAGATTGCGGGGACAAGAGTGATTCCTCTCGTTATCGAGAAAGAGAAGATGGAGAAGGCGAAAGAAGTGACGGAAGGAGGTCCTATTTTCTGGATATTGCCTTATCAGACGAAGAAAATCGGAATCGTTACAACGGGAAGCGAAGTGTATAAAGGGAGAATTAAGGATGCATTTACCCCGGTACTTCAGAGGAAATTCGCCGAATACGGTATGGAAATCAAGCGTCAGCTACTTGTAGGAGACGAGCATGAGAAGATAACGGAAGCGATACAGGATATGATTGCGGAAGGCATGGACTTGGTTGTGTGCACCGGAGGGATGAGCGTGGACCCGGATGACCGGACGCCTCTTGCAATCAAGAATACAGGAGCCGAGATTGTAACTTACGGAGCGCCGGTGCTGCCGGGAGCAATGTTCCTGCTTGCCTATGCGGATGGTAACGTTCCGATTCTCGGGCTTCCCGGATGTGTGATGTACGCAAAACGGACGATTTTTGACCTTGTGCTTCCGCGGATTCTGGCCGGAGAAAAATTGACAAGAGAAGAATTCGACAGACTGGGAGAGGGAGGACTGTGTCTGAACTGTTCGGTATGTACCTTCCCAAACTGCGGATTCGGAAAAGGAGTATAGAAAATGAGTGAATTTACACATTTTAACGCGCAGGGTGATGCGGTCATGGTGGATGTAAGCGGCAAACAGGAGACGGTAAGAGAAGCGCTCGCCAAAGGGAAGATATGCATGAGTGAAGAATGTTTCCGACTCGTAAAAGAAGGAAACATGGAAAAAGGAGATGTGCTCTCTGTTGCGAGAATCGCAGGAATTATGGGAGCAAAAAAGACATCGGAACTGATTCCCCTCTGTCATATTCTGAACTTGACGAAGGTGGAAATTGATTTTGCCTATCTGGAGGAGGTCTGTGCGATTGAGGTTTCCTGCGTCGCAAAAACAGTTGGGAAAACGGGCGTTGAGATGGAGGCACTGACGGGTGTGAATGTGGCGCTTCTCACCATTTATGACATGTGCAAGGCGGTGGATAAAACGATGGAGATTACAGATATCAGACTCTGCAAGAAGACGGGAGGCAAGTCCGGTATATTTGTAAGAGAAGAGGAGTTGTAGGTGTGAGAGATTCATATCAGCGGGAAATTGATTATATGAGAATCTCCATTACAGACAGGTGCAACCTCAGATGTTCCTATTGTATGCCGGACGGTGTGGAGTGGCTTCCGATGGAGGAAGTACTGACTTATGAAGAGATTGCGGCAGTATGTGAAGAGGCGGCAAAGCTCGGAATCCGGAAAGTGAAGATTACGGGGGGAGAGCCGTTCGTGAGAAAAGGCTGTGCGTATTTGGTGGAGATGATAAAAGGAATTGCCGGAATCCAACAGGTCACGTTAACGACGAATGGAGTCGAGCTGAAAAGATATGCGAGTGCGTTGAAACGAGCAGGGATTGATGGGATTAATATCAGCCTGGATACGAAGCAGCCGGAGATTTTTTGTAAGATTACCGGATTTGACCGGATACAGGAAGTTCTGGACGGGATAGACGCGGCATACGAGATTGGGATTCCGGTGAAAATGAATACGGTGCTTCAGCCCGGAATCAATGAAGACGCTTGGAAGGAAATGGTAGAATTTGCGCGTGACAGAAAAATAGATGTGCGATTCATTGAGATGATGCCAATCGGGAATGGAAAGGAGATAAGCTCTATTTCCAATGAGGATGTGAAAAAAAGATTGGAGCAGATATATGGTTCTCTGGAACGTGATACGACGGTTCATGGAAACGGGCCTGCCGTATATTATCGGATTCCAGGCTTTTGCGGCAGCATCGGTTTTATCAGCGCGATGCATGGAAAATTTTGTCGAAGCTGCAACCGGATTCGCATGACTGCAACCGGTGAATTGAAGCCTTGTCTTTGCTATGGGGAGAGTATTTCCATCAAAGAAGCGCTTCGCATGCGGCTGCCGGACGGTTCTTATGGAATCGATTATGAACGATTGAGAGAAAAACTGGAGACAGCGATTTTAAGGAAGCCGCAGGCGCATTGTTTCGAAGAGGAACAGAACATAACAGAGAAAAAGAAGATGGCGCAGATAGGAGGATAAATATGGGAATCATTAGAGGAATCTGTATCAGCGATGTTCGGGGGATTCAAAAGACAGAGGTTCCGGAGGCGGAACTGATTACAGACTGGGGAATAGAAGGAGATGCACACGCCGGAAAATGGCATCGGCAGGTCAGCCTTCTTTCTTATGATAAGATTGAAGAATTTAAGAAAAAGGGCGCGGATATAGAGAATGGAGCCTTTGGGGAAAATCTGATTGTAGAAGGATATGATTTTAAAAATCTTCCGGTCGGCTCTGTATTTCATATCGGGGAGGAAGTGGTGCTTCGGATGACGCAGATTGGGAAGGAATGTCACAGTCATTGCCAGATTTTTCAGAAGATGGGGGACTGCATTATGCCGCGGGAAGGCGTATTTGCGGAAGTGGTACATGGAGGACATATCACAGTCGGAGACGAAGTGACACTTGTGGAAATCATAGGAGGCGCAAAAGGTGAACTATAGAAAAATAGTGGCGGTTTTACTTGCAATTGGGATGGTTTTCAGACTTGCAGGATGCCAGAGTGGAGAAAAAGAACAAGAAACAGAGATTCAGGTTTTTATTGCGGCAAGCCTGCATACGGTGATGGAAGAGTTGGCAGAGAAGTATCAGGAAACGCATCCGGATGTGAAGATTACATTTCATGCAGACAGTTCTGGAACTCTCTTGACACAGATTCAGGAAGGATATGAGTGCGACTTGTTTTTCTCGGCGGCACAGAAGCAGATGGATGCTTTGGAAGAAGCCGGGCTTGTCGTGGATGGAACGAGAGCGGATGTGGTGAATAATCAGGTAGTTGTACTGACTTTGAAAGACAGTGGAACGGAAGTGACCGGACTTCAAACGCTTGGGAAAGCAAAGAGCCTCGCTTTGGCAGGTGGAAGCGTACCGGTTGGAAAGTATACGCGGGAGGCGCTTGTGAATCTGGGAATGCTGGAAGGGACGGAAGACAATTCCAAGATTACAACAGAGCAGATATCCGAGGAGCTTGGAGGCGTGGAAATCAGCGAACAGGATAATGTGAGCAAGGTTCTGATAGCAGTGACGGAAGGGGCTTGTGAAGTGGGGACAACCTATTATTCTGACACATATGGATATGAGGAGCAGGTGGAGATTTTAGAGAAAGTTCCTTATGATTTGACCGGGGATGTGATTTATCCGATTTGTCGTGTGGAGAATCCGGAGGCGGAGAAAGAGCAGACGGAGGCTGCGGAAGATTTCCGGCAATTCGTTCTCTCAGACGAAGCGAAAGAAGTATTTGAGAGCTATTATTTTGATACGAATGTGGAGTAGACATGGAAGAAATATGGGAGATATTGAGAGGGCTGGATTATAGCCCGTTATGGATTTCTTTGAAAACAGGTGTCGTTGCAACAGTTCTTTCTTTTTTTCTCGGACTCTATGCGGCGAGGAAGGCGGTGAAAGCCAGACCTCTCGTAAAATCAATTTTGGATGGGATTCTGACGCTTCCGATGGTTCTCCCACCGACGGTGGCAGGATTTATCCTGTTACTCATCTTCAGTACAAGGAGGCCTGTCGGCGGTTTTCTGTTGGAAAAATTTGATATCAAAATCATTCAGTCATGGGCGGGATGCGTCGTAGCGGCTACGATGATTGCGTTTCCGCTGATGTATCGAAACGCACGAGCCGCCTTCGAACAGATAGACGTCAATCTTGTGTATGCCGCTAGGACGTTGGGCATGTCCGAGTCTGCGATTTTTTGGAAAGTTGTGATTCCATCGGCAGGACCCGGGGTTGCGGCGGGAACGATTCTGACATTCGCGAGAGCGCTTGGAGAGTATGGAGCCACCTCCATGCTGGCAGGAAATATTCCGGGAAAGACGGGGACGATATCCCAGAGAATCGCAATGGTTTTGCAGGATGGAGATTATAGGACGGCAGGCGTGTGGGTTGTGATTGTCATGGTCATTGCATTTGGAATGATTGTGCTTCTGAATCTTGTTTTGGGAAAGCATATGAAAAATAGAAAACGGTGGTAATATGTCGATTGAGATAAGAATGAAAAAAAATCTGGGGACGTTTCAACTGGATATGGATATCCGAAGCAACAGCCGGAGAATCGGAATACTCGGCGCATCCGGCTGTGGAAAAAGTCTGACTCTGAAAAGTATTGCGGGGATAGAAATTCCCGACAGAGGGCGGATTGTAATGAACGGGAAGGTTCTGTATGATTCGGAGCATCGGGTGAACGTATCTCCGCAAGAGAGGCGTGTTGGATATTTGTTCCAGAATTATGCCCTGTTCCCTTCTATGACTGTGGAAAAAAATATCGGAATCGGGCTTCGTTGTGGAAAAATGGAGAAGAAAGAAAAGGTTCGGGAGATTATGAAACGTTTTCACCTCGAAGGTCTGGAAACAAGACTGCCGTCGGAGCTTTCAGGGGGACAGCAGCAGAGGACTGCGCTGGCGAGAATTATGATTTATGAACCGGATGTGATACTTTTGGACGAACCCTTTTCTGCGTTGGATGTGTATTTGAAAGACAAGATGCAGCGGGAGTGCATGGAATTTCTGAAGGACTATACGGGTACGGTCATTCTTGTGTCTCATAGCCGGGATGAAATTTACCGGTTTAGTGACGAGGCGGTTGTTATGGATGCGGGGAAAGTTGTGATTCAAAAGCCGACGAAAGCATTATTCCGCGCGCCGGAGAAGATAAAGGCGGCGAGGCTTACGGGATGTAAAAATATTGCAGGTGTGAAGAAGGAAGGCTTTGTATGGGAGATTCCGGATTGGGGGATGAATGTGGAGTTTCGGGAAGAAAGAATAGTGCCGGAAGTCTGTGCCGTTGGAATTCGGGCTCATGAATTTGAACTGGAAAGACCAACAGATGAGCCCTATCTTACATTTCCGGTTTTGAAGCCACAGATAACGGAGGATATGTTTGAATACACGATACGCTTCTCGGCCTCGGAAGGAGGCAAAGAGCGAATCGACTGGAAAATCTCAAAATATCAGTGGAATCCGGAACAAACAAAGGTTCCGGAGAAAATTTATCTGCGGGAGAAGAATCTGCTCTTGTTAGGATAAGGGTAGATTTTACTCAACCATGCGCATACATTTCTCCGGCTCCGGTGCGAATAAGGATGTGAGCGTCACTTGGTTTTCAAGTCCTTGCTCGCGCAGCATCTGTTGCAATTCGTCCATGAAAATTCCCGGTTTCTTCACAAGCTGACAATCTGCCAGAGTTTCCTCTAAATCGGTACGGCATCCGAAGGAACCATACCAATCGCCGCAGCATGTGTAATCCACGCCACAGCTTGGGCTTCCGTCTACTCCGACGAATCCTAATACTTCAAACATTTCACCATTCGCAAGATACTCTTCTAATTGTTCCAAAATTGGCGTCAGGATTTTCCGGCAATGTTTTCGGAAGAATATGTTGTCAAACTGGTTGCTTACATGCCCCCAACGCTTTGCGCCGTACAAAGTGAATTCCGGACATGGGAGTTGAATTAGCATAACATCATTTGCAATTGCCTTCTGCAAGAATCTTTTGCGGAGCGCCTCTTCGGAATCCATCTCTTCCTTATCATAGAGCACGACTTTGGAGGCAGTGTTCAGGATACAGTGTGATACAAATATGATTTTTTTCAAGGTAAATCACCTCCGGTTTTGTAAAGTTAATCAATATTGTATTCTTGATAAAGGGATTCCAACATTTGTGTTAAATACCTGAAAGAATCAGGTGAGTAAAGAGAGTATAGCATTGGATATCTGGAAATACAAGAAAAATTTCATTAAAAATGATTCGGCAAGATTTAGCGTATGTTTGAGATGATGTGCAAATAAAAGTGTGTTAAAATAACGTATAGTAAGAACGGGAAGGAGAAAGTGAATGAAGATTATTTTTATCAGACATGGAGAACCGGATTATTCGATTGATTCTTTGACGGAAAAGGGATGGAGAGAGGCATACGCTCTTGCGGAGCGTATTGAAAAGTGGGATGTGACGGATTTTTATGTCTCGCCTTTAGGAAGGGCGCAGGATACAGCGAAGGCGGGAATGAGTAAGATTGACAGGGAGGTTACGACTCTCGACTGGCTGGAAGAATTTCGGGCGAAGGTGGATGAACCGATTAGTGGAAGGAAGAAGGTTCCATGGGACTTTTTCCCGGAGCAATGGACGAAGGACGACCGCTATTACGAGCGTGACCATTGGATGGAAGGCGACATCATGAACGAGGATGTAAGAAAGGTTTATGAGGAAACCTGTAACGGGCTGGATGCGCTGCTAGCCACATATGGGTATGTGCGAGATGGGCGTTGTTATCGGGTAGAGAGACCGAATGATGATACGATTGTGCTGTTTTGCCACATGGGAATTATCGGAGCGATGATGTGTCATCTGACGGGAATCCCGATGCCGCTTCTGATGCATGGATTTTTCCTTGCGCCGACTTCGGTGAGTGTGGTGCAGACAGAAGAGAGACGAGGGGATACGGCGTATTTCCGGTGTCAGGTATTCGGAGATACGACACACCTTCATGATGCGGGAGAGCCGATTTCTTCCTCTGGATATTACGTGGAGGCATTTCAGGGATAGTATGACATTACAACAGTTAAAATACATTGTTGCCGTAGCCGAAGCGGGGACAATTCGGGCGGCGGCGGACAGGCTTTATATTTCCCAACCGAGCCTTACGAATGCGATTCATGAATTGGAGAGGGAGATGAATCTTCAGATTTTCAATCGTACGAATAAGGGGATTCACCTTTCGAAGGAAGGAGAAGATTTCCTAGGATATGCGAGGCAGGTGTTGGAGCAGGCGGCGATTCTGGAGGATAAATACAAAGGAAGTAACGGAGGGAAGAAGCAATTCTGTGTGTCTACCCAGCATTATTCCTTTGCGGTCAATGCATTCGTGGATTTGGTGAAAGAATACGGGCAGGAAGAGTATGATTTCAGCCTTCGTGAAACACAGACATATGAGATAATTGAGGATGTGGCTCGTATGCGGAGCGAAATCGGAGTGTTATATCTGAATGACTTTAATGAGAGTGTATTGCGGAAGCTTTTGAAAACTCATGATTTAGAATTTCATCCATTATTTGTAGCCAGGCCGCATGTGTTTATCAGCAGAAACCATCCGCTTGCAGGACAAAATCTGATTCGCAATGAAGAACTTGCACCGTATCCGTTTTTGTCTTTTGAGCAGGGGGAGCACAACTCGTTTTATTTTTCGGAAGAGATTTTTTCGGCGATGGAGAGAAAGAAGAATATTCGGGTAAGAGACAGAGCGACTCTGTTCAATCTTCTGATTGGATTGAATGGATATACGGTATGCAGCGGTGTGATTGATAAGGAACTGAATGGGAAGGACATTATTGCGGTTCCTCTGGCGGAGGAAAGCGATATGAGGATTGGTTATATTGTGCACAAAAGAGGAAAGATAAGCAGATTAGGAAACAGCTATTTGGAAGCTTTGGAAAAGACGCTGAAAACAGGAGAGTTGTTATAGTTTAAAACTATAGCAAACTCTAGTCTATATGTATTAGTCAAAATTTTATTCTTTCTATATAATAAATCCATACGCAAGAATGAGAAATATGGAGGAGAGAGTAATGAAGAAATTAGGCGTGCCTTTTCGATATGATTTTGTAGGAAGTTTTTTAAGACCGGAGAGCTTGAAAAAAGCTCGGGCTGATTTTCAGTCGGGGGTTATCGGGAAAAAAGAATTACAGGAAGTGGAAGATGCATGTATCCGGGTGCTGGTTGAAAAACAAAAGGCAGCAGGATATCATGTAATCACAGATGGGGAATTTCGGCGTTCTGCATGGCATCTGGACTTTATGTGGGGATTTGAAGGAATCGAGCATCGAAAGACAATACAGGGAAATACAACGTTTCATGAAGAAGCGGCTATCATCGATGATACCTATATGGTGGGAAAAGTTTCCCTGCAGAATCACCCTTTTGTAGAGCATTTCAAATTTATCAAAGCGTTGGAGGATGAACATACAGTTGCAAAACAGACGATTCCTTCGCCGGGACAGTTTTTTGCATATTTTACGGGAGAAGAGCTCCTCGAAAAAACACTGGAGATTTATGGAAGTGAAGAAAAATTCGCGGACGATGTTGCAGCATGCTATAAGAAATTCGTAGAGGATATTTATGAGGCTGGATGCCGCAATCTGCAGTTTGACGATTGTGTATGGGGAGGTCTGGTGAATCCGGAACTGGCCACAAAGCTGACGGGAAGAAGCGGAGAAGCTCTGGAAGCATATAAGAAAGAATTGTTAGACTTGAATAACCGGGTGGCTGAGGAGGCTCCGGATGACCTGTCGATTACAACACATGTCTGCCGCGGAAACTATCACTCTACATATTTTAGTTCCGGCGCATATGATTCAGTAGCGGATATCTTATTCGGAGAAGAAGATGTCGATGCCTATTATTTGGAATTTGATGATGAACGTTCCGGAGGATTTGAGCCGTTATCTAAAGTATCCGGAGATAAAAAAGTAGTGCTTGGTCTGATTACTACAAAGACTCCGGAATTGGAAGAGAAAGAAGAAGTGAAGCGGAGAATCTATGAGGCGGCAAGATATATTCCTCTTGAACGGCTTTATCTGAGTCCGCAATGTGGATTTGCTTCCTGTGAGATTGGAAATAAATTGACAGAAGAAGAACAGTGGGCGAAGCTTGCTCTTGTCAAGGAAATAGCAGAAGAAGTATGGGGAGATAAGGAGTAGAGGATAGATGAAGATTTCAGAAATATATAAAGAACGGAAAAAGAGTTTATCGTTTGAGATTTTTCCGCCGAAAAAGGATAGCGAGTTAAAAAATATCGACGCGACATTGGAAGTGTTATGTGAGCTAAAGCCGGATTTTATTAGTGTGACATTCGGGGCGGGCGGAAGCTCAAACAATAATCGTACAATCGAACTTGCGAAGAAAATCAAATATGAATACCATGTGGAGCCGGTCGTTCATCTGACATGTCTCCATTATGATAAGAAGGAAATAGATGAATTTGCCAGAATTTTGGCTGCGGAAGGTATTGAAAATGTACTTGCCCTTCGTGGTGACAGAAGACCGGATATTGTGGAAAAAGAAGAATTTCGTCACGCTTCAGATTTGATTGGGTATTTGAAGCCGAAGAGCGATTTTTGTTTCTTAGGAGCCTGTTATCCGGAGTGCCATCCGGAGTCGGTGAATCGGATTGAAGAAATCAAGCATTTAAAAGAAAAGGTGAATGCGGGTGCAGAAGTTCTGTTATCACAGCTTTTCTTCGATAACAGTCATTTCTTCCGGTTTGTGGAAGACTGCAGAATTGCGGAGATTGATACACCGCTGATTCCGGGAATCATGCCGGTGATTAATGCGGCGCAGATAAAGCGGATGATTACGATGTGCGGGGCGACGTTCCCGACGCGTTTTCAGAAAATCATCCACCGATATGAAGATAATAGGGCGGCGCTTTTTGATGCGGGAATGTCTTATGCGCTCAGTCAGATTATCGATTTGCTTGTAAGCGACATTGACGGGATTCATTTGTACACGATGAACAATCCGCATGTGGCAAGAACCATTTGTGAAGGAATTAAAAATATCATATAGGGTGTGAAAGCAGGTAAGGGAGATTGCGCGTTCGGCAGTCTCCCTTGCTTAATTTCAGAGCAATTGAAAAAAGAGCTGTCAAGCATTTTTGAAAATGTCCCAAAATAAGTAAAACATTTGCCCCGGATT
>CAJJYZ010000049.1 GCA_905197485.1 uncultured Lachnospiraceae bacterium
ATTTTGAACGAAAAGTCCTCTTTTTCCGTAGAGGCAGTTATTTCACAGCCCCTTTAATTAGGTGCACCTTGCGACGTATGTCACTAAGGGGTGAAAGTCCAAAATCCGCCCTAGTAGTGGGAAGAATATAGTCAATGACAAGGGTGTCCATCGTGAGGTGAATCTGAAGGAAGTCGGATGGCAAATCTCTGGCCTGACGAACAGAAATCACATACAAGTTTTATTATAATGGCATATAGTTGATTTATGCCGAAAACGGCAAAAAATTAAACAAGCAACTCTTAAAAAGTTTGATTCTTTGCCGATAGTGTGATATACTATATTATAGTAAAGTGTAAATTTAGATTTGATTTATAACGGAGGAGAGTAGATGCGATACCTTTCAGTTACTGAAATGGCGAAAAAATGGAACGTGTCGGAACGTAGTGTCAGAAACTACTGTGCTCATGGTAGAGTAAACGGTGCGTTTCTTACTGGCAAAACATGGAATATTCCTGAAAATGCAGAGAAGCCGGAGCGTTCCAATAAAAAGAAAGAACAGCCAATTACCTTGCTGGATATTCTGCAGGAACAGAAGGCAAGTAAGTATTCCGGAGGCATTTACCATAAGACGCAGATTGATTTGACATACAATTCCAATCATATTGAAGGCAGCCGTCTGACCCACGATCAAACCAGATACATCTTTGAAACGAATACCATCGGTGTAGAAAAAGAAGTGCTGAATGTGGACGATGTGATTGAAACAGCAAATCACTTTCGCTGTATTGATATGATTATTGACAATGCTAAGGTGACTTTAACAGAAAAATTTATTAAAGAACTGCATCTGATTCTGAAAAATGGGACAAGTGATTCCAGAAAAGATTGGTTTGTTGTCGGTGATTACAAGAAATTACCAAATGAAGTTGGCGGTATGGAAACCGCACTTCCGGAAGAAGTTGCCGATAAAATGAAGGTGCTGTTGATAGAGTACAATGGAAAAGAAGAAAAGACCTTTGAAGATATTCTGGATTTTCATGTGAAGTTTGAACGAATCCACCCGTTCCAGGACGGCAATGGTCGTGTGGGTAGGCTAATTATGTTTAAAGAATGCCTGAAATACAATATCGTTCCCTTCATCATTGAGGATAACCTGAAGATGTTTTATTATCGTGGCTTGAAAGAATGGAACAATGAGAAAGGCTATCTGACAGATACCTGCTTGACAGCACAGGATAAATATAAAGCATATTTGGATTATTTTAGGATTGCTTATTAAAAGAAATTTTTCTTAAAAAAAGCGGCGGCATTCTTTGCAAAAGAAATCGATTAGAGGCTTATCGGTTTATTGAAAAATACCATGATGATTTTGGCTTGCGCTGGCTGCTCAAGTGGCTTGATTCCATTGTATGTCCCCAAAAGCCAGTTTGCAAACATGCCAAACCGCATAAAGTGTTTGATAACAGGATTCATCAGGATTTCTGTCCGCACGCTGAAAAAGGCGTTAGAATCTAAAAAACCTATGTAGAGAGACGTAGATTTATGAATTTTAGCCCTCAAAATCTGTGCAGAATTAATAAAAAAGAGATATAAAGACTTATAAAGAGGTAAAATTGTATGATAAAGGTAATTTTTTTGTGCCATGGCAATATCTGCCGTTCCACCATGTCCCAATTCGTTTTCCAGGACATGGTCAACAAGCGTGGTCTTTCCGACCATTTTTACATTGACTCCGCGGCGACGAGTCGTGAGGAGATTGGGAACCCGCCACATTACGGAACAGTGAACAAGATGCGGGAAGTGGGAATCCCGGTACTCCCGCACAGAGCGGTACAGATGACGAAAAAAGATTATGAGAAATACGACTATCTCATCGGGATGGATGAGGCGAATATTCGCAACATGAAGCGTATCGTGGGAGGAGATGCGGAAGGAAAGATTCATATGCTTCTCGATTTCAGCGATGAACCGAGAGCTATCGCAGACCCATGGTATACAGGAAATTTTGACGTAACATATCGTGATGTCGTGGAAGGATGCAAGGGATTCCTGCGTTTTCTGGAAGAGCAAGGAAGTATATAAGAGATGAGAATAGAGATGCCGGGATATAAAGAATTGGATTTAAACTATTTATTGCTGGATTATAAACGAAACGTGATTGACGAACTTGGAGGAGAATATTGTGTTTGTCTCGGAAATGGACGAAATGATGTGCGGATGTTTGAGGCGGCAGCGCTTTCCATCGGCATCATGGAACGGGAAGGAATATATGGCGGGCTCTTGCAGATAGCAGATTTATGTGTAAATTCTACCGAGGACGGATTGGATATGCTGCTGCATCCGAAGCGTATTGTTGCGGGATTGAGAGGATAATCTTAAGTCTATTCATGAAACTTTAAGATTTTCACAAAGTTCTTTTTCATTTTCTATGGTACGATGATAATGCAAAGGAGACAGAAATCATGCGTACAATTAGAAGAATAATAAAAGGACTGGTTTGTCTTTTTCTGGCAATTGGGATTGCAGGCTGTGCATATTTAGTATATGAAGGTTATGATATGTACAGGACTGCGGTAGCGGAGAAACCGATTGAACAGAAGGTGGAGACAATCCGCAGCAGAGAAAACTATACGGAGATAGACGAGCTTCCGCAAATTTATCTGGATGCAATCGTGTCGGTGGAAGACCATAGATTTTATTCCCATCCCGGAATCGATGTGCTTGCGATTGCCAGAGCTGCGGTGAACGACATCAAGGCGGGAAGTCTTGTGGAGGGCGGAAGCGGAATTACGCAGCAGTTGTGTAAGAACTTATATTTTACACAGGAGAAGAAATTTACAAGAAAGATTGCGGAAATGTTTTTATCGTTTCAGTTTGAGTCAAAGTATACGAAGGATGAGATATTGGAGCTTTATGTGAATTCTATTTTTTTCGGGAATAATTATTATTGTGTGAGGGACGCAAGTCTTGGATATTTCGGAAAGCTCCCGAAAGATATGAATGCTTACGAGAGCACGTTGCTTGCAGGAATCCCGAACGCTCCGTCGGCATATGCGCTGACGAAGAATCCGGATTTGGCGCATCAGAGGCAGAAGCGTGTGTTGGAGAAAATGGTGAAATATCATTATATGACAGAGAAAGAAGCAGAAGAAATTATAGAGAGCAGGAATAATTGACGGGATGCCACGCATATATTACTAGAAAGTAAGAAATTGTGTGGCATTTATCATGAAGGACTCTTTGAAAAATAAGGTGGCTGCATCGACCAGCCTGCCGAAGGATGTCATACTTGGCGTTCCGATTCTGACGATGACCGGACGGATGGAACTTTGCATTGAAAATTATAGCGGAATTATAGAATATACTGATGTTTTGATTCGGGTACAGAGCAAATCCGGGCAGATTAAAGTGTCCGGGAAACGGATGGAGATTGCGTATTATACGAATGATGAGATGAAGATTACCGGATATATCCGGTCAATCGAGTATGGGTAGAAGAAATCATCAAGGAGCATACGAGGGGGAATTGTATTGTTAGTATCTCTGATTCGATATATCAGGGGATATCTGAGAATCCGAATCATTGGATATTCGCCGGAGAGATTCTTAAATCTTTGCAGTCATCATCAAATCTATCTTTGGGGGCTGGCGTCTTGCGGACATGATTATGAAATGTATATCAGCGTACGCGGATTTCGAAAATTAAAACCGATTATAAAGAAGACGAAGACAAGAGTAGTGATACAGAAGCGATACGGTCTTCCTTTTTTTTTACACAAATATCGGAAGAGAAAAATATTTTTTGCTGGCGCCGTCGGATGTGTTTTTTTCATTTATCTTATGTCATTTTTTATATGGAATATCCATATTGAAGGAAATTATACGAGGACGGACGAGACGATACTGGAATATCTGGAGACAACGAAAGTACGGCATGGTATGCCGAAGTCGGAGATTCACTGCGCCAGAATCGTGAAAGATTTGAGAAAGCATTTTGATGATATCATATGGGCGTCCGCTTCCATTGAAGGAACACGTCTTCTGATACAGGTGAAGGAAAATACGGATACAGTGAAAGAACAGGAAGTGCATCGGGAAGAGAAGATTACAGATTTAGCTGCCTCAACCTCCGGTGAGGTGGTGAAGATTATTACTCGGGCAGGAGAACCGGTTGTCGAGGTGGGAGATAAGGTGGAGAAGGGAGATGTGCTTGTCCGGGGAAGAATTGAAATAAAAAACGACGCGAAGGAAGTTGTAGAATATCGTTATCAGAACGCGGATGCGGATGTTTACATCAAAACAAGGGAAGACTATGAGAAGTCCGTTCCGATATCTTATGAGAAGAAAGTTTATACGGAGAAAAAGCGAAAACTCGGGATGTTGAAGACGGGACGATACGTATGGCAATTTGGCGTGGAAAAGAATCGCTACAGTCATGCGGACACATTTACACAAGAGAGACAATTGCAATTAGGAGAGCATTTTTATTTTCCTGTTTTTTACGGAACGAAGACGGTGAGAGAGTATCGTTTCCAGAAGGAAAAGAGAAAGCCGAAGGAGTTTCAGGAGATTTTAAGCAAGGATTTTCAAGTTTTTTGCCGGAATTTGGAAAAAAAGGGGGTAGAAATTGTTGAAAAAGATGTTAAAATATATAACGATAATCAATCTGCCAGGGCGTTGGGAAGTTTAACCTTGATTCGAAAGGCAGAAGATAGAAAAGATACTGAAATCATTCAGATAAAAGAGAAGAAAGAAATCCCGGAAGGAGTTAACTAAATGGGAATATTAGAAGCAGTGATAGAGTTATCAGCAGAACATGAGAAAAATGTGTTTGGAGAGTTTGATTTATTTGCGAAAAAAATTGAGCGAACACTACACGTTACATTGATTGCCAGGGACGGCAACGTGAAGATTCTCGGGGAAGCGGCAGCGGTCGAGAAAGCAAAGAATGTTTTGACACAGTTGAAGGAATTGTCAAGACGGGGGAATACCATCTCGGAGCAGAATGTGGATTACGCGCTTTCTCTCGCTTTTGATGGAAATGAAGACGGACTTCTCGAGGTCGATAAGGATATCATTTGCCATACGCTGCAGGGGAAACCGATTAAGCCGAAAACGCTGGGTCAGAAGAAGTATGTCGATGCCATCCGCAAACAGATGATTACGTTTGGGTTGGGACCGGCGGGAACCGGAAAGACCTACCTTGCGATGGCAATGGCGATTACGGCGTTTAAGAGTAACGAAGTGGGACGAATTATTTTGACGCGTCCGGCGATAGAAGCTGGGGAGAAACTTGGATTCTTGCCGGGGGATTTACAGAGCAAGATTGACCCGTATTTAAGACCGCTATATGATGCGCTTTATCAGATTATGGGAGCGGAAGCTTTTCTGAAAAATTCCGAGAAAGGGCTGATTGAAGTGGCGCCTCTTGCATATATGAGGGGACGTACGCTGGATAACGCATTTATTATTCTGGATGAGGCACAGAATACGACACCGGCGCAGATGAAGATGTTTCTGACGCGTATCGGATTCGGTTCGAAGGTGGTCGTTACCGGAGACTCTACCCAGAAGGACTTGCCGGCGGGAGCTACATCGGGACTTGATATTGCATGCAAAGTTTTGAGAAATATCGAGGATATTTCTATCTGCAATTTGACGAGTAAGGACGTTGTGCGTCATCCGTTAGTACAGAAGATTGTGAAAGCATACGAAGAATATGAGAAGAAGCCGGAACGGAAGTCCGGTTCCAAAGAGAAAAGGAGAAAATCATGACACTTTATTTTGAAGACGAAGGAGAGCTTATATTAGACCTTCCTTGCGAAGAACTTGCCAAAACGGTGATTGAAGCGGTGCTTGATTACGAAGAATGTCCATATGAGGCAGAGGTCAGCCTTCTTCTTACGATGAATGATGAGATTCAGAAAATGAATGCCGAGTTTCGGGAGATTGACCGGGCAACAGATGTGCTGTCATTCCCGATGGTGGATTATGAAAAGGCGGGAGAATTTGATTTTCTGGAGGAGGCAGACGAGTATTTTCATCCGGAGTCCGGAGAACTGATGCTTGGGGACATTGTGATTTCCAAAGAAAAAGTCATTGCACAGGCAGAAGAGTACGGACATTCAGAAAAACGAGAATATGCTTTTCTTATTGCGCATAGTATGCTACACTTATTGGGTTATGACCATATGGAGGAGGAAGAGCGCCTCTGTATGGAAGCAAAACAAAAAGACATTTTAAATGGTCTGAACATTATACGTTAGATTACGTGAGGTATTAGAATGGGAACAGAGCGAAAGAAAAAGGAGGGGGCATTTCTGGTCCAGGGAGCGATTCTTGCTTCTGCAGGCATCATTACCAAGATTATTGGTGTGATTTACCGAATCCCTCTCATAAACATCATGGGAGACCAGGGGCAGGCATATTATGGGATTGCTTTTGAGATATATGCGATTGCTTTGCTTTTGACCTCCTACAGTCTTCCTCTTGCCGTATCGAAGCTTGTGTCGGCAAGAGTTTCCAAAGGAGAGCGGCGCAATGCATTTCGTGTATTTAAGGCCGCGCTTATTTTTGCAGTTACCGCAGGGACCTTTATCGGATTGATTGTGTTCTTCGGGGCAGATTTTATTGCCGATAAGATTATGGCGATGGAACCGAGTAAGTATGCGCTTCGCGTGCTGGCACCATGCCTGCTTGTCGTTGCGGTGATGGGAGTCATCCGCGGATATTTCCAAGGACTCGGAACGATGCTTCCGACAGCCGTTTCACAGATTCTGGAGCAGATTGTCAATGCGGTTGTCAGTGTGGTGGGAGCCAGTTACCTGTTTCAATTTGGGAAGAAAGCGGTAGAAATAAAGTCGAAAGAATATCTGGCTCCGGCATATGGGGCAGCAGGCGGGACGTTTGGAACGCTCGTGGGAGCGATAGCAGGACTTTTATTCCTCGTATTTGTCTTTCTGGCTTACAAGAAGATTATTCGAAGACAGCTCCGGAGAGATAAGAGCAGATATCGGGAAAGCTATGCGGATATCTTTATCGTTCTTTTTTACACGATTACACCTGTAATTTTGAGTACGGCGGTTTACCAGAGTACGAAAATTCTGGATGCCGGTATTTTCAGTAACCTGATGGATGTGCAGGGTATGGCAAAGAAAGAATACGAAACGCTTTGGGGAATGTATACCGGTAAGTTCAATACGCTTGTCAATGTGCCGCTTGCCATTGCCAATGCGGTTGGAGCCTCTGTGATTCCAAGCTTAACGGCCGCGGTGACATCCGGAGATAAGAAACAGGTTTACAAGAAGATTCAGTTGGCAACCCGCTTTACGATGATTATTTCCATCCCGAGTATGGTGGGATGCATTGTGCTTGCAAGACCGGTGTTAGACCTTTTGTTTACAGGGGACAACCGGATTCCGGCATTGCTTTTGATGAGCGGTTCCGTAACGATTGTGTTCTATTCGCTTTCTACGATTACAAACGCCATGCTGCAGGGAGTCAACCGTATGACGCTTCCAATCAAGAATGCGGCGATTTCTCTCGGGGTTCATTTGATTGCGCTTCTTTTTATGCTTATTGTATTCAAGATGAACATTTTTGCAGTCATCGGAGGAACGATTGTATTTTCATTTAGCATGTGTGTGCTGAATCAGAAAGCATTGCACCGGGAAATCGGATATAAGCAGGAACGTCACAAGACGTTTGTTATTCCGTTGATGGCATCCATTATTATGGGAATCGTGGCGTTGATTTCACAGATGATTCTTCAGATGCTGATGCCACAGAAACTGGCTACAGTTATCACATTATGTTTCGCAGTGGTTGTGTATGGAATCGCCCTCTTATTGCTTGGAGGATTGACGGAAGAGGAGATTCTTTCCATGCCAAAAGGCCATGCGATTGCGAAATTTTTGAAGAAGACACACCTTTTAAGAGAAGGATATTATTAAAATGTAACGGCTCATGTATAGAGTGAGAAAAAGAAGCTAATACTGTATGAAAAAAGGAGTGTCCTTATGAAGAAACAATACAGTATTAGCTTTTTTGCGGTATCTATGATGTGTGTGCTTCTATTATCCTTCGCTTATCGGATGGACTATGAACATATGAAGCTCGAGGCGAAAGATAAGGTGGCAGAGGAAGAACATTCGATGGCGACGGAAGGGAACGCGTCGAAGGCAGAAGTCTATTATCTCAAAGAATTGAATGGGTTCGTAGCCGTATATCTGAACGATAAGAAAACGGTATACGAGTATACGACAATCTCTATGGAAAACCTTCCGCAGGAAGTAGCGGAAGAGATTGAGAATGGAATGCCGATTGCTTCGGAAGAAAGTCTCTACAGCTTTTTGGAAGGTTATTCAAGTTAAAAAGTGGACTTCTTCTGAATTTTAGTGTAAGATAGAAAAAGATTATGGGAAGGAACAAAAGAAATGTTAGAAGAAAAAATCAAGAGAATTAATGAATTATACAGAAAATCAAAGGCGGAAGGGCTTACAGATGAGGAGAGAATGGAGCAGAAAGTATTGCGTGCCGAGTATATCGATGCATTCAAACGGAATTTAAGAAGTCAATTGGATAATATTGACATCAAGGAAGCGGATGGAACTATCGTAAATCTTGGCGAAAAATATGGAAACAAAAAAGGAAATTAGGACAAGGCTTCTAAACCGAAGGAAAGCGCTTTCGATAGAAGAGAGAGCGTGGATGTCGGAAGCGATTATAAAGAGAATTTTACGACATCCCTGGTTTCAGGAAGCGACAACCATTTATCTTTATATGTCCTATCGGGAGGAAGTCGATACAAGGACGCTTCTGAAAGAAGCGATTCGTATGGGAAAGAACGTTGCAGTTCCAAAAGTCCGGGGGAAAGAAATGGAGTTCTATTATATAGAAGATTGCGAGGAACTTCGTCCGGGGATGAGAGGGATTCCGGAACCGGAAGGAGAAACCATCAGCCTTGCAAACGACGAATCTGCCCTGATTTTGATGCCACTTGTCGGGTTCGATAAGGCAGGAAACCGAATCGGATATGGAGGAGGATACTATGACCGATATCTGGAGCGGCATCCGTCTCATCCGACCATTGGACTTGCCTATTCCATTCAGGAGGTGGATGAGCTCCCAATAGAAGAAACAGACCGGAGACCGGATAGGATTGTGACAGAGGAGAAAGAGGTGAACGCATAGATGACAACATTGCCAAAAGACCCGATGTTATTGTTAAGCACAGTAAATATGAAGCTTCGAGATGCTTATCAGAATCTGGATGCCTTGTGCGAGGACTTGCAGATAGAGAAGCAGGAACTGTTAGATACGCTTGCGGGGATTGATTATTTTTATGAGGAAGAAATAAATCAGTTCCGCTAACAGTACGGGAAGATAGAGTAGAAAAGAAAGGTAGAGCTATGATGAATACATATCAGGTTGATTTAAACCAGCCGGCGCCTACAAAAGAGCCGGAGCGTCAATATTATTTTATAGAGAAGGCAAAAGCATACGTGCAGAAGCAGTCTGAGGAAGCCGGACGTCCGTTGACGTTTTGTGTGACGACATTTGGCTGCCAGATGAATGCGAGAGATTCCGAAAAACTGGTTGGAATTTTGGAGCAGATTGGATATGTGGAGGAGACAGAGGAAGAGAAAGCGGACTTTGTCATCTACAATACATGTACAGTCAGAGAAAATGCAAACCAGAGGGTGTATGGAAGATTGGGACAGTTAAAACATGTCAAGAAATCCAATCCTCATATGATGATTGGACTCTGTGGCTGCATGATGCAGGAGCCTCAGGTAGTAGAAAAATTAAAGAAAAGCTATCGGTTTGTCGATATCATCTTCGGTACACACAACATTTATAAATTCGCAGAGCTGATTGCAACCAGACTGGAGTCGGAACGCATGGTGATTGATATTTGGAAGGATACGGATAAGATTGTGGAAGACCTTCCGAGCGAGCGGAAATTCTCTTTCAAATCCGGTGTAAATATCATGTTTGGCTGCAATAATTTCTGCAGCTATTGCATTGTTCCATATGTCAGGGGACGGGAACGAAGCAGGAATCCAAAGGACATTATCCGGGAAATCGAGAGACTGGTTGCGGATGGTGTCGTGGAAGTCATGCTTCTCGGACAGAATGTAAACTCTTACGGGAAAAATCTGGAGGAACCAATTACTTTTGCGCAGCTCTTGCAGGAAATTGAGAAAATCGAAGGTCTGGAGCGTATCCGTTTCATGACGTCTCATCCGAAGGATTTATCGGATGAATTAATCGAAGTGATGAAAAACTCTAAGAAAATCTGTAAGCATTTGCATTTGCCGGTACAGTCCGGAAGCACAAGGATTCTGGAGAAGATGAACCGACGTTACACGAAAGAAAAATATTTGGAGCTTGTGGATAAAATCAAGACGGAGGTTCCGGATATTTCCCTCACCACAGACATCATTGTCGGTTTCCCTGGAGAAACAGAAGAGGATTTCCTTGAGACAATGGATGTGGTGAAAAAGGTGCGTTATGATAGCGCATTTACATTTATCTATTCCAAACGGACGGGGACGCCTGCTGCCGCGATGGAAGAGCAGGTGCCGGAGGATGTCGTGAAAGACAGATTTGACCGGTTACTAAAAGAAGTGCAGGAAATCTCTGCGGAAGTGTGCAGCGTCCATACTGGAACCGTACAGAAGGTTTTGGTGGAATCGGTAAACGACCACGATAACAGCCTTGTCACAGGAAGACTGAGCAACAACATTCTTGTACACTTCCCGGGAGAAGAAAGTCTGATTGGGAAGATTGTAGACGTCTCATTGGATGAATGCAAAGGCTTCTACTATATCGGAACGAGAGTGTAAACAAATACCAACTATAATTTAAGAAGAAAACGTCCAAACTATTTATGAAATTGTAAATAGAAAGGGCGTTTTTTCTTTGAAAAAATTAGGGGAGTATCTTTTTCTGGGCGGATTGGGAGGAACTGCATATTATTTGTTTGAAGTTCTGTTTCGTGGTTTTTCTCATTGGACGATGTTTGTCCTTGGAGGAATTTGTATGATATTTTTTGCATGGCAGGGACAAGTTTTTGGATGGGAAGAACCATTATGGATTCAGGTTCTTCGGTGTACCATTTTCGTGACAGCTAGTGAGTTCCTGACCGGAATGATTGTGAATCGTTGGCTGGGGTGGAATGTATGGGATTATTCGGAGCAGCCGTTTCAACTACTCGGACAGATTTGCCTTCCGTTTACAGTGATTTTCTCCGGACTATGTGCCATTGGGATACTTGTGAGCGGATATGTGCTATATTGGATATTTGGTGAGGAGAAGCCGGAATATCATGTTTTGTGAAATTTAAAATAGATAGGTTAATGAGAGAGAGTTTTTGCGAAATCCCTCTTATTTGTTTTGTAGATAAAACAAATAGTGATATTTTGACAATGTATAACAAAAAATAATAAAAATATTGCGTAATTTGCACAAAATGATATATAATTCTTTACAAGAATAACTAATAAAATCAATACTGCCAACTGCTATTAGGGAGGGGTTAGAATGTTGACGAGAACAGAGAAAAAGAATCTAACGATATTTATGTCAGTTACTTTAAGTTTAACGATAATAATGAGTCTGTTTATACCGAAATGTTATGAGATAAATGGCGATGCGGTTCTTTTTACGTGGATACAGGCTTATTTTCCGATGACAGGAGTTATGATTGTTTTGCTATACAACATGAGACAAATAAAGTTTCGTTTGAAGGGTTTTTGTATTGTGTTTCTGTTTGTTAGTGGAATATCAATGTGTTCCGGAGTTGCCACGTTATTTTTAGATTACAATATCTGTATAGCTATAGAAGGTACGGCATGCCGTATTGGTTCTTTACTTTCACTTTTGCTAATTTTTTATTTATCTGATTCAACGGATAAGATTAGAATCAGCATCAAAAAATCCACAGGAAAAGAATGGATTGGATACACTTTTTTACTTTTCATCTTAATGTTAGCGAGTATTTCTTTGAATTCTATGTTAAGAGTAATGCTTGGAATTGATAAGCAAAATTATTTGACACCTATATTTACTTCAGGCGAAAATATTATAAAAATAGTCATAACACTTTTAATGAATCCTATTAATTTTGCAACTTGTTTTATAACATTTTTTGGTGAAGAATTTGGGTGGCGAAGATTTCTACAACCGCTTTTAGAGAAAAGATATGGCATGAGACTCGGAATTTTAATTTTGGGAATTATATGGGGAATTTGGCATTTACCGCTTTCAATATATGTTTATTCAGAAGAAAATTGGGGGATTCAGTTTTTAAATCAAATAAATTTATGTATATTGTTTGCTATTTTCCTGGCATATGTTTATTTAAAAACTAAAAATATATGGATAGTTACATGGCTTCATTATTTTTGGAATACATTTTTTAGTATATTACCTGAGTTTGTAACAGAAGATAGTGAAAGTATAGAAAAAATGATGGTATCTACTGTTGTATATCTTCTTTGCTTCTTACCGTTTTTAAAGTCTAAGATATTTAATGACAGCGCTATTTTAGACGACATGTTCCTATAACAATGAAGATGCATTTTTTTACATATTATTTTTCCTATCTTACCGGTGCGTAAATCAATGTAGCAAGAAAGCAATTACCATATACAAATTTTCTTAAAATATGATATAATAAATTTGTAATCATAATGTGAATTTGAGAAGATGATTTGATTTTTGAAGAAAGCAGGGATTTTATGATAAAAAAAAGAGCATTATCAGAAAGACATAGAAATGCATTAGAACATGCTGTTTTGTCCATTAAAAAATCACAATTATCAAATTTTGTTAATGATGTAATTTTGTTTGGAAGTTGCGCGCGCGGGGAACAAACTTACGAAAGTGATATAGATTTACTTCTCATATTGCAAGAAGAATTTTTAACCGTAAAAGAAAAATTGCGTATTCCGTTTCGTCTGATTAAATGCGAAGTGAACGGTGAAGAATTAGATGACCCGGATATTGATTTGAAGATATTAATAGGAGATGAGTGGAAAACATCTCAAATGACGTTTTATAAGAATATTAGGAGGGATGGTATTTCGATATGGCATTAGAGACATATAGAGATTTTGCTGAAAATGATTTTTTCTTTTTTACAGATGCATATAGTTCAGGCAGAATGGGAAATATTATGGGCGCTATGGCACAAGGTATCTGTGAAAAATATATGAAAGATATTATAGATACATACTATGAGCCTCAAAGTGCTCGTGAGTCACATAGCAAAGAAAAGATTCTAAAAACTCATAATTTAGAAAAACTAATTAGTGTCTGCTGAGCAAACTGAAAACACTTGATTTTACTGACTTTTGCCAC
>CAJJYZ010000050.1 GCA_905197485.1 uncultured Lachnospiraceae bacterium
GTAAGGCAAAGGTCTGCAACACCTCTATCACCAGTTCAAATCTGGTTGGCGCCTTGATAATAGAAGATTCATAACGAGTCTTCTATTTTTTTGTGTTAAAAAAGGATAAGATAGGATTTTCAGAAATTCTTCTAATAAAACAACATATAGTATCAGAAATTTGATATACTAGGCAATAACTAATAAGAGGAAAAAACTCACAGTAGTAAAAGAAAGGAGATTCGTATGAAGAGAATTTTAGTATGGATTCTTGCAGGAACGTTGATTTTTGGTGTGGCAGGCTGTCAGAAGAAGCCGGAGTCCCAAGGTTCTGTTTCCGAGCAGGGAGAAGAGGAAGTAAAAGTGAAAGATTCCCTGGAGGTATTGGAGAATGTTTGGGAACTTTATGAGGAGGAAGAGAAATTTCCGGCTATGGGAGGCGGATATAACCAAATGGTAGAGAATGCACCGGGCAAGGTTGAGATTACAGATGCGGAGAGTCTGCAGTCCTTATTGATTGTCCCGGAGGAAGACGTGGCATTGCTTGATGATGCGGCGAGCATGATGCATGCGATGAATGCCAATACATTTACAAGTGGAGTATTTCGTGTGAAAGAAAAGGCGGATGTGGAGACATTTACAGACTCTCTGAAAAAAGCAATCTTAAATAATCACTGGATGTGTGGATTCCCGGAAAAATTGTTGATGGTACAGATTGGAGAGCAGTATGTAGTCTCTGCGTTTGGAAATGCGGATATTTTGAAGAATTTTGAGACTCATTTACAGGAGGCATATCCGGCAGCGAAGGTCATTGTAGAAGAGAGTTTATAGTATGTTATTTTCGAGCATTCCTTTTTTATATTATTTTCTCCCTTGTGTATTGGCGTTATATTTTTTGGCGCCGTTTCGCTATAAAAACTTTGTACTGCTTATGTTCAGCCTGATTTTTTATTCATGGGGAGAACCAAGATATATTTTTCTGATGATAGGTTCGATTCTTTTAGCATATGTGGAAGGGCTGATGATAGAACGTTCACAGGGGAGAAAACGGCGGAAATATATATTAATAGCGTCGTGTGCAGTTCATTGCAGCTTTTTGCTGTTCTTTAAGTATACGGATTTTTTAATTGAAAATATCAACGCGTTGGGGGCTCAGATTCCGTTACTGAAGATAGCTCTTCCGATTGGAATTAGTTTTTATACGTTCCAGATTTTAAGTTATTTGGTGGATGTCTATCGCGGGGACTGCGCCGCGCAGAAGAATTTGATATCGTTTGGCGCATATGTGTCGATGTTTCCACAATTGATTGCGGGGCCGATTGTACGCTATCGTGATATTGCTATGCAATTGGAGTGTCGCCAACATACGATAGAGAAAGCGGCGCTTGGTATCCGAAGATTTATTTTCGGATTGTCGAAAAAGGTGATTTTGGCAAATGGATTAGGAGAACTATGTAGTATTTTCCAATCTTCTTCGGACGTTTCGGTGTTATATTATTGGTTATATGCGGTTGCGTTTACATTGCAGATTTATTTTGACTTTTCAGGATATAGCGATATGGCGATTGGATTAGGAAAACTTTTCGGCTTTCATTTTCCAGAGAATTTTCAATATCCATATCTGTCGCGGAGTATTCAGGAATTTTGGAGAAGATGGCATATGACGCTTGGCTCCTGGTTCCGGGACTACATCTATATTCCTTTGGGTGGGAATCGGGTGAGCGAAGGACGTTGGATTTGGAATATTACGATTGTATGGTTTCTGACGGGACTTTGGCATGGCGCGGCATGGAATTTTGTCGTTTGGGGTCTATTTTTTGCCTGCCTGCTTTTTCTGGAAAAGAAAGGATTCGCGGAGGTGTTGCAGAAGCATCGGATTTTTTCACATATCTATGTGCTTCTGATGGTTCTTATCAGTTTCGTGATTTTTAATGCCGGAAGTATGAAAGAGGCAGTCTCCTATTTTCGGGTGATGTTTACGGGAGGAGGACTTCCGCTTATCTCCGCAGAATTTTTATATTATCTTAGAAGTTATGGAATACTCTTGATAGTAGCGGTTGTGGGAGCGACGCCATGGGTGAAAGATAAACTAATCGATATGAGAAAAAAGGAAATCTGGAACTGCGTGCTTAATCTATTGGAACCTGTGGCATTAGTCATATTGTTGCTTGTGGTAAGCGCCTATTTAATCAATGATTCTTACAATCCGTTTTTATATTTTCGGTTTTAGGAGGTGGAGGAGATGTCAGATAGAAAGAAGAACATAGCTGTGGTTTTGTTGACAGGTATGCTGATGATTGGACTCTTCCTCATCAGTATTGTAAAACCGTCGGAAGAAGTATCGGTAAGCGAGAGAAGACCGTTAAAGCAATATCCAAAGCTTCAGAAAGAATCGGTACTATCGGGAGTTTTCATGAGAGAATTTGAAGAGTATGCCTCCGACCAGTTCCCGTTTCGGGAGAAATTTCGGAGATTGTACGCGGATATTTCGACAGAAATTTTGAGAAAAAAGGATATGGATGGTCTGTATTTGCGGGAGGATATGGCGATTGCGAAAGAATATCCGTTAAATGAGGCATCTCTTGACCATACGGTGGATGTGTTTCAGAGAATTTATGAGACGAACTTGAAAGGGAAGAGCAGAGATATCTATCTGTCTATCATTCCGGATAAAAATTATTTTTTACAGGATGATACTTCGGTGTTGTCTATGGATTATGATTACTTTTTTCAGAAGATGAAAGAAGGATTGCCTTATATGAAGTATATCGATTGTGCGCCGTTTCTTACATTGGATGATTATTATAAGACGGACCCACATTGGAGACAGGAGAAAATCGAGGATGTGGCGATATTTTTAGCGGATGCGATGGGAACGACCGTCGGGACGCCTTGCGATAGGATACCGGTGCAGGAATATTTTCGCGGAACATATGCGGGACAGGCGGCAAGACCACTTCCTTCGGAAAAAATGTACTATCTTACAAATCCTGTCATACAGAAATGCAGGGTATATGATAAGGAAAATGAGCGTCAAATCGGGATGTACGATGAAAAAAAGGCGAAAGGTCGAGACCCGTATGAGTGTTATTTATCGGGACCCTTGTCTTATATTACGATAGAAAATCCGACGGCAAAGTCAGAGAAAGAGTTGATTATTTTTCGGGATTCTTTTGCAAGCGCTATTGCACCTTTGCTGGCAGAGGGGTATAGTAAGATTACGCTTTTAGATATCAGATATCTCCCGAGCTATTCACTTCAATCGCTTGTGGATTTTGAGGAGAAAGATATTTTGTTTCTTTATAGTACAAGTGTGTTGAATCATAGTGAGACGCTGAAATAGGAGAAGAAATATAGTGGCAGGAAGGAGAATAAAAGCATATGGAAATAGTGGAAAGACTGGCGGCAGAGGAAGAACTCGTCTGGCTGAATCCAAAGTACGGAGAAGAGCCGGAAGAAGCGGGTGAGTTGTCTATGCGGGATATTGAGGATGCCGAGAAACGCTTAGAGCGGTTTGCGCCGTTTATTGAACGGTGTTTTCCGGAGACAAAAGAGGCGCATGGAATCATAGAATCTCCGCTTTGTGAAATTGATAAAACAGCAGAATCATTCGGGCTACCGGGAAGACTTTTTCTGAAATTGGACAGCCATCTTCCAATCGCAGGTTCTGTTAAGGCGCGCGGAGGAATCTACGAAGTGCTGAAGCATACGGAAGAGTTGGCATTTGAGCATGGATTATTGAAAGAAGAAGAAAATTATGAAAAGCTTGCAGAGGAGCAATACCGGAAGTTTTTCTCACAATATACGATACAGGTCGGTTCTACGGGGAATTTGGGACTCAGTATCGGTATCGCCAGCGCTGCAATTGGATATCGGGTGATTGTGCATATGTCGGCAGATGCGAAGGAATGGAAGAAAAACCTGCTTCGTTCTCATGGAGTTACGGTGATGGAATATGAATCGGACTACAGCGAGGCGGTAAAAAACGGAAGGAAACTATCCGATGCAGACCCGAACAGTTATTTTGTAGATGATGAAAATTCTAAGAATCTGTTTCTTGGTTATGCGGTGGCGGCAAAGCGATTGGCAAGACAGCTCCAGGATGCGAAGATTCTGGTAGATGAAAGACATCCGTTATTCGTATATATTCCATGTGGAGTGGGCGGAGCTCCGGGAGGGGTTACATTTGGACTGAAGGAAATCTTCGGTGAAAATGTCCATTGTTTCTTTGTGGAACCTACGAAAGCTCCTTGTATGCTTCTCGGGATGGCAACAGGGAAGCATCATGCGATTTGTGTGCAGGATATCGGATTGAGCGGCTTGACGGAAGCAGATGGATTGGCGGTAGGACGACCTTCCGGATTTGTCGGAAAAGTGATGGAGCCAAGGCTTTCCGGTATTTTTACAATCAAGGATAAGAAATTATATGAATATATGAGAAAAATCAAGAGTGAAGAAGGAATCTTTTTGGAGCCGAGCGCGTGTGCCTCATTGGAAGGCCCTGTGAAGATGTTTACATATCAAGAATGTAGAGATTATATTGTGGAACATGGACTGGAAGGGAAGATGGAACATGCGGTTCATATTGCATGGGCAACAGGAGGAAGCCTTGTTCCGGAAGAAATCAGAACAATATATGAGAACACAATGTTAGAAGAGGTGTAGGAGAATGAAACAGGTAAATTGGGGTACAACCGGAATCAAAGTTCCGGCAATTGCCATGGGATGCATGAGAATGGCAAATGTTGAAGTGACAGATGCAGTTCATATGATTGAAAAAGCGGTGGAAGAAGGCGTAAATTTCTTCGACCATGCGGACATCTATGGGAGAGGAAAGAGTGAAGAAGTATTTGCGGAAGCGTTAACGCGTACAAGTATTCGAAGAGAAGATTTGTTCTTACAATCGAAATGTGCGATTGTTCCGGGAGTGATGTATGATTTCTCCAAAGAGCATATTATTGCATCGGTGGAAGGCTCTCTTCAAAGACTTCGAATAGATTACTTAGATTCTTTGCTTCTTCACAGACCGGATATTTTGATGGAACCGGAAGAGGTTGCGGAGGCCTTCGACCAGTTAGAGAGAGAAGGAAAAGTACGCTATTTTGGTGTGTCAAACCATAATCCGATGCAGATGGAACTTCTGAAAAAATGTGTAAAACAACCGCTTTGTGCAAATCAGTTACAGTTCAGTATCGCACATACAGGAATGATTCGAAGCGGTGTGGAAGTCAACATGATGACGGACGGCGCACTCGACAGAGACGGAAGCGTGTTGGATTATTGTCGGTTACACGACGTCACAATTCAGGCATGGTCCCCATTCCAATATGGAATGTTTGAAGGCGTATTTCTGGGGAATGAGAATTTTCCGGAACTGAATCAGAAGATTGATGAGATTGCGGAGAAATATGCGGTAAGCAATACGACGATTGCGGTTGCATGGATTCTTAGACATCCGGCTAATATGCAGGTACTTTCCGGAACGATGAATGTGAAACGTTTCGAGGAGATTTGTAGGGCATGTGAAGTGCAGCTTACGAGACAGGAATGGTATGAGATTTATCGTGCGGCAGGCAATCAATTACCATAAGAGATAGTAATAAGATACAGTGAGGATAAGAATGAAGCAGAAATGGAAACTAAAGTGGAAAGCATTGAAAATGGAAATCGCAGAGCATAAGAGTTCTTTTATCGTGTACATGACACTTCGAATTCTTGTCATTATCATTATGATATTACAGATTCTGAACAGGAATTTTGACGACGTATTCTACTGCGCGTTGACACTGATTCTTCTGTTAGTGCCAAGTTTTTTGCAGGTAGAACTTAAGATAGAACTTCCAACCCCTCTTGAGATTATTATTTTGCTTTTCATTTTTGCGGCGGAAGTACTCGGAGAAATCGGTTCTTATTATACGAAATTTCCGTATTGGGATACGATGCTCCATACGATTAATGGATTTTTGGCAGCAGCCATCGGATTTGCGCTTGTAGATATTTTGAACAGACATAAGGGAGATAAATTTCATTTATCTCCTCTTTATCTGGCAATTGTAGCATTCTGTTTTTCCATGACTATCGGCGTCATGTGGGAATTTTTTGAATGTACTATGGATGTATTTTTCGGGATGGATACGCAGAAGGATACGATTGTGCACAGTATTTCAAGCGTCATGTTAGACCCTACAAAAACACAGACTGTCATACATATCAATGATATCAAAGAAGTGACCGTCAATGGTCAGGAGCTTGGACTGGGAGGTTACCTGGATATCGGGCTTCTGGATACGATGAAAGATTTGTTTGTCAATTTTATCGGGGCAGTTGTTTTCTCGGTCATCGGGTATTTCTATGTGAAGAAACGTGGGGAAGGAAAATTTGCGAAGAAGTTCATTCCGACACGCAAAAAAGAAGGAAAAGACTTCATGAAAATCGTAGAAGAGAAATTGACGGAGAAAAAATAATCTGTTATAATTTTTTATGTTGGTACATATACTATGAGTACCAGCATAATACGGCGCCATAGCCAAGTGGTAAGGCAAAGGTCTGCAACACCTCTATCCCCGGTTCAAATCCGGGTGGCGCCTTAAAAATAAAAAAAGTATAAAAATGTGGAACAACCGTTAAAATTCTAGATTTTCGGTTGTTTCTCTTTTTTTTAATGTGCTATATTAAGGAGTAGAGAAAAAGGAAAGAAGGAAAATTATGTTACCGAAATTGAGTGTGAAGAAACCGTATACCATTGTTGTTTCGGTCGTATTAGTGATTATTCTGGGATTTGTATCCTTTTCTAATATGACGGTGGATTTGCTTCCGAGTATGAATCTCCCTTATGCAATGGTAATTACAGCGTATCCGGGGGCAAGTCCGGAGGAAGTAGAGCAGACTGTCACGAGGCCGATAGAACAGGCGATGGCAACGATTAGCAATATTAATAATGTAAGTTCTACATCAAGCGAAAACGCATCGACGGTTGTGCTTGAGTTTACAGAAACGGCGAATATGGATTCGGCTACGATTGAAATGAGGGAAAGCTTAGACCAGATTAGTGGATATTGGCCGGATGCAGTTGGAAATCCGATGATTATGAAGTTGAATCCGGATATGATGCCGGTTATGGTAGCGGCAGTGAGTGCAAAGGAGAAAAATCAGCGGGAGACGACGGAGATTATCCAGAATAAGATTATTCCGGAGATTGAGAGTATTGAAGGTGTGGCGTCTGTGACGGAAAGCGGTTCCATAGAAGAAACGGTGGAAGTTACGGTGAATTCTGATAAGATTCAGGCGCTCAATGAAGATGTGAAGGAAAGCCTGAACGGGCAGTTTGCAGAGGCTGAGAATGCGCTGAAAGAGGCAAAACAGAAGGTCGAAGAAGGCAAAGCCAAGATGGAACAAGGCCAGAAGGAGGCTGCGAATCAAATCGGCAAGGCAGAGACAGAGCTTTCCAAGAAGGACGCGGAGATTACGCAGGGGCAGTTGGAAATCAGCGCGGAACTGAGCGAGTTAAACCTGGCGCAGGCACAGCTCGCCGCTCAGAAGACAGAACTTGCAACGAAAGAAGCCACATTAAAAGCCGAGAAAGAGACCTTTGACAAGCTACAGAAAGTACGGGAAGAGTTAGAAGCGGCATACGATGAACTCGTTCGTAAAATTGAGGAAGAAGGCGAACGTCCGGAACTGGTAGAACAGTTGGAGAAGTTAAAAAAAGAGATAGAGGAAAATAGTAAGCTTCTGGCGGCATTCGATAAGACGCGTGAAGAGATGGAAAAAGGGCTGGCGGCAATCCAGGAGGCAAAGACACAGATTGCAGCAGGGGAAGCGAAGATTCAAGAAGGAAAGCAGACGCTTGAGACGTTGAAAAACCAGTTGAATCAAGGGGCTCTTTCGCTGGCGGAAGTGAGAGGACAGATGAGTTCTGCACAACTGCAGGCTGCAGCGGGTCTTGGAACGGCGGGAGCACAAGTGGCAGCGGGCGAGCAGGCGCTTCAGCAGAGTGAGGCTGAATTAAAGAGTGCAAAAGAAAAAGCATACGAGCAGGCGGACTTGAATGGTTTGTTGAACGCGGAAATGGTTCAGACACTCTTGGCGGCCCAGAATTTTAATATGCCGGCAGGCTATGTACAGGAAGAAGGGATTGACTACCTGATTCGTGTCGGGGATAAATTCCAGGATATCGAAGAACTGAAAAATCTTGTGCTTGTCAGTCTGGAGGACAGAGAACCGATTCGATTGTCAGACGTGGCAGACGTCGTGCAGGTTGACAATTCTGATGAAGTGTATGCGAAGATTAACGGGGAGCCGGGAATGATGTTAAGCATCCAGAAACAGACCGGATATTCGACCGGAGAAGTCAGCGACCGGATTCTTGATAAATTTGAGGATTTGAAGAAGGAATATCAAGGAGTCGATTTTATTACGTTGATGGACCAGGGCGTTTATATTGACCTGATTATCAATTCGGTATTGCAGAATCTTCTGTTTGGCGCGGTACTTGCGATTCTGATTCTGCTTGTATTCTTAAAGAGTATACGCTCAACATTTGTAATTGCATGTTCGATTCCAATCAGTCTTCTTGCGGCTATCGTCATGATGTATTTCAGCGGTGTGACGCTAAATATCATCTCCTTGTCGGGATTGGCTCTTGGAGTCGGAATGCTCGTAGATAACTCGATTGTCGTAATTGAGAATATTTACCGCATGAGAAACGAAGAGGGAGCTTCCGCCAAGAAAGCGGCTATAGAGGGAGCGAAACAAGTATCGGGAGCGATTGCGGCGTCCACGCTTACAACAGTCTGTGTATTTGCTCCGATTGTGTTTACAAAAGGAATTACGAGACAGCTTTTCGTAGATATGGGACTTACCATTGCATATTCCCTGCTTGCAAGTTTGATTGTGGCGCTTTCGCTTGTACCGATGATGTCCGCCGGACTCCTGAGAAAATCAGAAGACAAAGAAGGACATTTGATTGGAAAATTGCAGAAAATCTACGGAACTACATTAAGAAAAGCATTGAGGCATAAGGGACTCGTGCTGGCAGCGACGCTTGCCCTGTTTTTTGCAGGCGGGGCTTTGGCGCTCTCAAGAGGTACTGCATTTATGCCGGATATGGAAAGTACCCAGATTAGCCTGAATCTTACGATGGAAAAAGGAACTCCGCTTGTAGAGACGGCGAAAGAAGCGGACAAGGTGATGGAAAAGCTTCTCGTAATCAAAGACATTGAGGATGTTGGAGCGATGGCTCTTAGTGGAAGTGCGACAGGAACAGGCAATACTCCGGGCAATGAGATTCAGATGTATGCGATTTTAAAGGAAGATAAGCAGTTATCGAATGATGAATTGAAGAAACAGATTGAGAAAGAGACAAAGGACTGTAAAGGAGAGCTCACGATTAGCATGTCCAATATGGATATGAGCGCGCTCGGAAGCTCCGGAGTGGTAGTACAGATTAAAGGAAGGGAATTGGATAAGCTTCAGGCAATTGCAGCAGATGTGGCAGGAATCGTAAAAGATGTAAAAGGAACGCAAAATGTGTCAGACGGCATGGAGGAGACGACAGGAGAACTTCGTATTCTCGTGGATAAGCGAAAAGCGATGGAGCACAATCTTACGGTAGCGCAGGTTTATCAGAAGATTTCGGAGAAGGTAAAGGCGGCATCTTCCTCTACGGCGTTGAGTACCGATGTTAAAGATTATGATATCTTTGTACTCGATGCGAAAAATGAAAGTCTGACGAGAGAAAATATCCGGAACCTATCGATTACTGCGGAAAAGCAGGATGGAACGACAGAGGAAGTTGCATTAAAAGACATTGTGACTTTTGAGGATGCAGTCGGATTGCAGGCGATTAACCGGGACAGCCAGACGCGATATATGAATGTGACAGCTGAGATTCAGGATGGAGATAATATTGGTCTTGTAAGTAACCGGATTCGTGAAGCGCTTCAGGACTATCAGGTGCCAAGCGGCTATACGGTGGAGATGGCAGGAGAAGATGAGACGATTGCAGAAGCAATGGTAGAACTTCTGAAAATGCTGGGACTTGCCGTTGTATTTATGTATCTGATTATGGTCGCACAGTTCCAGTCGCTACGTTCACCATTCATTATCATGTTCACGATTCCGCTGGCATTTACCGGAGGATTCTTCGGACTTTACCTGACGGGAGCGCCGGTGAGCGTGATTGCGATGATAGGTTTTGTAATGCTGTCCGGTATCATTGTAAACAACGGAATTGTATTTGTGGATTACACGAATCAGTTGATAGCAGGAGGAATGAGAAAGAAAGAGGCTCTTGTTCTGGCAGGAAAGACAAGGCTTCGACCGATTCTTATGACAGCTTTGACAACAATCTTAGGTCTTGCAACGATGGCGATGGGAATCGGAACCGGCGCGGATATGATACAGCCGATGGCAGTTGTTACCGTTGGGGGATTGATTTACGGAACAGTCTTGACATTATATGTTGTACCATGTATCTTTGACTTGTTCCATAAAAAAGAAAAAGCAAGATTGAAGGAAGACATCGAGAGGAATCATAAGAGAAGAAAGGAAAGATAGAAAAATGGACGCAAAGGAAAGAAAAAAACTACATAGGCAGCAGATGCGGGAAGAAGGGAAATATAATACCCCGAAGAAGACCGGAAAACGACCGAAAAGACGCAAAAGAAAAGAGAGCAAGAAGAGCTCTGTTATCAGTACCGTTGCTTTAATCGTTGCAATTTGTGTATTCTGCGTTTCCTCATTCCAGCTTTATAAGATTTATTCTTCCTATAAAGAGGGAGATAATGAATACGAGAAAATTCAGGACCTTGCAGTTGCAGGGGAAGAAAAAGGCGATGAGAAATCATTTTCTGTAGATTTTGATAAATTAAAAGAGATAAATCCGGATACGGTAGCCTGGATAAGATTTGAAGAACCGTCGATTATCAATTATCCGGTTGTACACAGTCATGATAATAAGGAATATCTGACTCAATTATTTGGAGAAGGAAAGAATACATATGGAACGCTGTTCGTAGATAAAGATAACATCGGAGATTTTACAGACCGTAATACGTTTATCTATGGGCATCGAATGAAGAGCGGCTCCATGTTCGGAAAACTGGAAGAATATAAAGACGAAGACTTTGTAGAAAAGCATCCGTATTTTTATATCTACACTCCGGACGGCAAAGAATTACAGTATCAGGTATTTGCAACGGGTGTAGTGACAGACACATCCAAGACATATACGAAACAATTCGCGGATGATGAGGCGTTTATGAATTACATCAGCCATATCCGGGGAGAGTCGGATTATCAGAGCGATGTTGTAGTAGATGCGGCTTCTCAAATCGTGACACTTTCTACTTGTACTGCAGACAGTAACGAAGACCGTTTCGTAGTACATGGGGTGAAAATTGCAGAAAGATAGGGTTCAGCTATGGATAGACAATATGAAGTTGGAGACATTGTGAAAATGAAAAAGAAGCATCCATGCGGAAGTTTTGAGTGGGAAATCCTCAGAGTAGGGGCGGATTTCCGCTTAAAATGTATGGGATGCGGACACCAGATTATGATTGCAAGGAAACTTGTAGAAAAAAACACGAAAGAGTTGAAAAAAGGCTTGAAATAGTTTGGGATTTATGTTAGTATATCAAATTGTGATATATTATTTTATCCTTGTTCCCGTAGAGACGGGGGCCAAGAGACCATAAGGAGGTATAAGACATGAACAAATATGAATTAGCTGTTGTTGTCAGCGCAAAAATCGAAGACGACGCTAGAACAGAGGTTGTTGAAAAAGTAAAAGCATTAGTTGAACGTTTTGGCGGACAGATTGCAGAAGTTGATGAATGGGGTAAGAGAAGATTAGCTTACGAAATTCAGAAAATGAAAGAAGGATATTACTACTTCGTTCGCTTCGAAGCTGAGTCTACTGCTCCGGCAGAAATCGAAAGCAGACTTCGTATCATGGATAACGTGCTTAGATTTTTATGTGTTAGACAGGAAGCATAGAGAAGAGAAATGAGGAAATCGTATGAATAAAGTAATTTTAATGGGACGTTTGACAAGAGACCCTGAAGTAAGATATTCACAAGGTGCGAACGCAACAGCGGTTGCAAGATATTCCTTAGCTGTTGACCGTCGATTTAAGAGAGATGGAGAGCCGACAGCAGACTTTATCAACTGCGTAGCATTCGGAAGAACAGCCGAATTTGCAGAGAAGTATTTCCGTCAGGGACTGAAAGTTGTCGTAACAGGACGTATCCAGACAGGAAGCTACACGAACAAAGATGGCGTGAGAGTATACACGACAGATATCGTAGTAGAGGAACAGGAATTTGCAGAGAGCAAAGCCGCAAGTGAAAATCATGGATATCAGGCAAGTCCTATGCCATCACCGAGCGCAGATATCGGAGATGGTTTCATGAATATTCCAGACGGAATTGATGAAGAGTTACCATTCAGCTAAACGATGATGATTGATAGTGTAGAAAATTAGGAGGTAAACCAAAATGGCTTTTGATAAAGGAAATAAAGCAGATTCTCCAATGAAGAGAAGAGCTCCACGTAGAAGAAAAAAAGTTTGCGTATTCTGCGGTAAAGAGAATAACGAAATCGATTACAAAGATGTTGCTAAATTAAGAAAATATGTTTCTGAAAGAGGAAAAATTCTTCCAAGAAGAATCACAGGAAACTGTGCAAAACATCAGAGAGCTCTTACAGTAGCAATTAAGAGAGCTAGACATTTAGCATTAATGCCATACGTTCAGGACTAATTCTAAAGAGCGTAAATAGCGAATAACCAGAAAGCCTTTAAGTACTGGAAATAATCAGTATTTAAAGGCTTTTTTTGATATAAAAAGTTCTTGCAAGTTCTTATAAGATATTACGTTTTCTTATGAAAATGGTGTAAGACTTGGTGTAGAAATTTGAAATGGTGTAAATAATTGTAGAAGATTATGGCGGAGTTCTCTTTTCATAAAGGGAACTCTGTGTTAGAATAGAGCAAAGCATATTTTC
>CAJJYZ010000051.1 GCA_905197485.1 uncultured Lachnospiraceae bacterium
CTCGGAAGTAGAAAAAAGCCTTGACTTTAAAGGGCTTATAATGATAGTTCTTGTCTGGAATTGACACTACCTATTCGCTCTCCTAAGATTCAATTATAGGTTCGATTCCTATACGGGACGGTCAGCCAAAAGCGTTCGATTGTTAGCAGAAATGCAAATAATGGGGCGCTTTTAATTATAGAAAAACTATTTTTTCGATTCATGACACAGAGAATCGTTCAGATGCTATGTTATGAATAATTTAGGTTTATATAGTTGAAACAGCAGTTTTTATCCAACTATTGAAAGTTTCATCCAGAATGGGGTATAATATGGACGAAAGAATAGAGGAATGGATGATAAATCTAAGGAAGGTAGGTTTAGAAGTGAGAAAGTTTGATTATATGAAATTAGCAGATAGATTGTGGGATGGAGAAGTCGTGTCATATATTGCAAAAATTCATGAATGTAAAGGGCGTCAGGAATTATTTACAAGGCAGAAGCCTGTTGAACTGGAGCGTTTGATAGAAATTGCACGTGTACAGAGTACAGAGGAATCAAATAAAATAGAAGGTATTGTTACAACAAGTACACGCATTAAACAGCTTATGAATGAGAAAACAACACCTAAGTATGGTATATGATGTTGTTAAAAACTATGTAACTGAAAAAATAGGTAAATTTACTGGTGCGGAGGTTATCGCAGCATGTCCGATTGGTAGTCGATAAGCTGTTTTAAATGCATTGAATAAGCTTACAAAAGAAGATATGATTATCAAGTGCGGTTCAGGAAGGGGAACGTTCTATGTACGGAAAGATGCTATGGAAAATGAGAATTTTCCCCAATACAAGTGATATTGTTCATAATATGTTGATATTGCAGGGGAGTATGTTTAAATCAGGAAAATGCCCGAAAAGTCTTAATGAGAATCACAATATATATAAAAAAGGAAGGGATTTTTATGTTGAATATTTATTATGGTGATATGAAAGAAGCTGTATATAATACATCGGCTTATTTTAAATATGATTATGAAGACAGCTGGATTGTAGACCCTTTTGTGAAAGAAATGATTCAAGATGTAGATAAGTCAACGGTTTTGGATAGTGGGGTGATAGACAGTCCGGTTTTGGGAAAAATTCCACCAACCGGATTATCTGGAGGAGTGAAAACGTTAATCCTTTTTAAGTTTAATAAAGATAAAATTTTCAATGCATCAACTTGTGGAGATAACTGTGCGAAATGGCTGCTTAAAATTGAAGAATCGGAAGACAGGACGGTAAATCTACGTCATTTGATGGATTTTGGTAAGGAGCCTTTTACGATTCGTATTTTGAATACTAACGAAATTGTTCACTCTATGAAAGAGCTGGTACCGATTGCGGGAGAATTTGTCTAATGGAGGAGTGGTACGATGAGAGGAAAACATAGAGTTATTGTATCAACAAAACGTTTAAAATATGATTTTGAGGTACGGAGAAATTCAGAAAACAGATAATTATTATGTGATTGTAACGAGAGAATTATTGCCGACTTTGCCATATAGTGTGGAAGAGATTTATGGAATCCGGACATCAGGAAAGTATGGAACATTGAAGCAGAGCTACCATGAATTTTATCGGATATATGGTACGCTTACTCATGAGAAAGATGTAACACCTGAATTGGTAATTACAGAAGATAGTAATTCTGGATATCAGTTTTTCAACAATGTGTGTCGGGAAAATCATTTGCGATGTGAAACTATGAATGGGAAATCCAATGTATTTCATTATTTGAGAGAACATAAGAATGAGAAGATACTTGTTATTGCAGATGGCGCTGCTTTTGGCTCAGAAATTGACAGGGTATTAAGGTTAATAGAAAGATGCGAAAATGTGGCATTGTATTTACCAGAGTCTTTTGAGTGGCTGATTTTATCTGCTGGAATTCTGAAAAACAATCATGTGCTGGAAATATTGGATGCTCCATATGATTATGTGGATAGTGAAGAGTTTTTCAGTTGGGAAAGATTTTTTACATCAGTTTTAATTGATAAAACGAAAGATACATATCTTGCATATATGAAAAAGAAACTGAATCCGGCATACCTACAAGATGTGATTAAGGAGACAATACTTAATAAAATGGCAAAGATTAGACTGACATGGAAAAAATAAAAATGGCTGCAATTATAATTTAGTAGTCAAAATACCGTAGACAACCAGTCTAAAGTACGGTATTCTATGGATAGCAGTCATCTTTTCATAATGATGGTGACATGAAGATATCCCAAGTGTTAGCTGATGCAAATAATCTGCTAATAAACAGGTCTTTTCTAAGGCGTATATGTGGGGAACAAGTAGTGTTTTTGGTAATAGGTATCTTAGTGAGGAATGAAACGCAAATGCAACGTAAAATTTTACGTTGCATTTGCGTTTCTAGTATGATACGATAGATAAAATAAAAAGGGGGGAAAAGATTGAAAGAAAATAAAAGTTTGATTTTACAAGGAAATAAGCTTTATTTTGAAGAATTACCTTGTGGAAAAGATGATTTAACATTCAGAGAATTGAGTGCAAAGTTGATGGACAAATTAGGAATAGAAAATGTATCTAAAGATGTCTTTCGTACCCTTGGTTTTTTCACCAAAGATAAAAAATACAATAATGCGGCGGCATTATTGTCAGATGAAAATAACTTCCATGGAATTGATATGGCACGATTTGGCAATTCTATCAATGAGATAATGGATAGGGAAACTGTAGAAAAAACCTCTATATTAAAACAATATGACGAAGCAGTTCATATGATAAAAAGATATTATCAGTATGAAGAGATAGCGGAAATAGAGCGAAAGAAAGTTGATATAATACCAGAGACAGCCTATCGGGAAGCCATTGCAAATGCATTGATACATCGGGATTGGAGTATCAATGCTCATATTCGCATTTCTATGTTTTCAGATAGAATAGAAATAAAATCTCCGGGAGGTTTGCCGAAAGGGATAACAGAAGCGGAGTATTTAAATGGAGATATTTCCTGTCTGAGGAACCCAATATTAGGAAATATATTTTTTCGAATGCACTATGTGGAAATGTTCGGAACGGGGATTAAACGTATTCTATTTGCTTATCATGATGCAAAAATTAAGCCTAAATTTGAAATTACAGAACATGTCATAAGTGTGATATTGCCAGTAATTACAAATCATTATAAAGTGTCGGAGGATGAGGCAAAGGTTATTGATGTTTTAAAAAACGGTGAACAGCTATCGAGCAGTAAGATTGCCAGATTGACCGGTTATACCAAATCTAAAACACTAAGATTAATAGATGGGTTAAAAGAAAAAAGTTATGTGAAAGTGATAGGAAACGGACGGGGAACAAAATATAGTCTGTAATACACTTTTTAGGAGGATATCATGAAAACTTTTTATATAAATGGAACCATTTTAACAATGGAAGACGAGTTATACGCGGAAGCGGTCTGTGTGGAAGACGGCCGCATTCAAGCAGTAGGGACACAGGAAGAAGTATTGAAACTTCAGAAAGAAGAGGATGAGATTGTCGATTTGCAGGGAAAGACGATGCTCCCGGGATTTATTGACGGACATTCGCATTTTACGGGGACGGCGAATGCGATGACGCAATGCGACCTTTCGGATTGCAAGAGTTTTGCAGAGATTGTGGCAAGTATGAAGGGATTTAAGAAGAGAAGGAATCTTTCGGATGAGGCATGGCTTGTGGGATGTAATTATGACCACAACTTTCTTGCAGAGGGGAGACATCCGGACCGGTTTGTGTTGGATGAGATTAGTGAGACGAATCCGGTGCTTCTAATTCATGCATCGTCTCACATGGGTGTGACAAATAGCCTTGGTCTGCAGTTACAAGGGATTGATGAGAACACAGAGGACAGTGAAGACGGACGTTATGGACGTGTAGAAGGAAGCAGGACTCCAAATGGTTACATGGAGGAGAAAGTATTTCTGGCATTCCAGTCAAAACTTCCGATGACACCGGTGGAAGAATTATTGAGGTTGATGGGTGAGGCGCAGAATCTGTATGCCAGTTATGGAATCACGACGATACAGGATGGGATGGTTGGGAAACCGTTGTTCCAGCTGTTGAAAGCCGCATCGGAAATGGGAATATTACGTCAGGATATCGTAGGATATGTGGATATTATGACAGCTTCCAACCTGATGAAAGAAGAAGGTGATTACGTGGGAAAATACCACAATCATCTGAAGTTAGGTGGGTATAAAGTCTTTTTGGATGGTTCGCCGCAGGGAAAGACTGCGTGGATGACAGAGCCATATGCAGGCGAGGAAGAATATCGGGGATATCCGATTCATAGTGATGAAAAATTGAAGGGATATATTAGTCATGCGTTAGATGAAGAGCAGCAGTTGTTGGCACATTGCAATGGGGATGCGGCGGCAGAACAGTATATTTCCCAGTTTGAAAAAGTATTGAAGGAAAGAGATTCCAAGGATTGTCATCGGGCTGTCATGGTACATGCACAGCTTGTGAGAAAAGACCAGCTAAAACGTATGGCAGAGATTCAGATGATGCCAAGCTTTTTTGTCGCGCACACATATTATTGGGGAGATATCCACGTGAAAAATTTCGGTTTAGAAAGAGGAAGCCAGATTTCGCCGGTAAAAGATGCGATGGAATATGGAATGAAGTTTACGTTTCATCAGGACACACCAGTTGTACCGCCAAATATGATGCATACGGTTTCCTGCGCAGTGAATCGAATCTCAAGAGAAGGTAAGGTATTAGGTGAGAATCAGAGGATTCCGGTGTTGGAAGCATTGAAAGCGATTACAATCTACGGAGCTTACCAGTATCATGAAGAGCAGGAAAAAGGAACGATTGCGCCTGGAAAATATGCGGATTTTGTTGTGTTAGACAGCAATCCATTGGAAAGCGACGTATCGAAACTTGCGGAAATCAAGGTGGATATGACAATCAAAGAAAATAAAGTAATTTACAGAAGAGGAAGCAACAATGAATCAGCGTAGAAAAGGAATCATACTTGCGGTAATTACGGCGGTTATGTGGGGAATCATGGGGATGTTCGTAAGGGATATGTCTCACTATCAGTTTTCCAATATAGAAATCTCATTTTTCCGTTGTGCGCTCGCAGGAGCGGCATATTTTGTGTTTTTGCTTGTGACAAAGCCAAAAGCATTGAAAATTGACCTGAAAGGTCTTGTAATCTGTATAGTTTATGGGGCGATTGCTTACAGTATCAGCTTTGTAAGTTATAGTGTGGCGGTGTCCAGAATTCCGGTAGGCGTGGCAACCGTATTGATGTTTATGAGTCCAATCTGGGTGGCGATTCTCGGAATCTTTATGTTTGGAGAAAAGTTAAGGAAAGATAAAGTTATTACGATTTGCATATGTTTTGTGGGTGCAATTCTTGTGGCTAACTTAATTGGCGCGGGAGATATCCGGTTAGATGGAATCGGAATCCTCGCGGGCGTGATTAACGGAATCGGTGTGGCGCTTCAGATTCTTCTGCCGAAATTCTTTGCGAAGGATTACGATAGAGATACACTCCTTGTATATGGATTCTTAGGGGCGGCGCTTGTTCTTGCGTTTGGAACGGACTTCCGGGCAATGGCAGGACATATCGCAGGAACACCGGCGTTGAATCTTGTGGTGGACTTGTTCGGAATCGGGATTCTCTGTACGATGGTTGCAAATGTTGCCTGCGTAAAATCAACACAGTATGTAGAAGCAACGACAACGAGTATTCTCTCGGCGCTAGAAGTCGTTGTGGGAACGATTGTCGGCTTCCTTGTATTCCATGAACATCTGACGGTGCTGCAGATGATAGGAGCAGTTATTATTGTAATGGGTGCGATAGGCTCGGAGATAAAAAAATCTTAGAGCCTATTCTATCCCATAGAAAGATTGTGTATGAAGTCCGTAAAATCCTGCATTTGAGAAGTAAAAGGATAATTCTGGTTATAACAGAGATAAAAGTACCGTTTCATATTCAAATCTTCGACAGTGCAGACTTGAACTTCTCCTTTCTGGGCATATTCTTTGATACAGCGTGAGGAGAGGATTCCGAGGCCGAGATTATGGCGCACAGCGTCCAAAATGGCAGAGCTGCTGCAGCATTCCCATTTTGTTATATAAGGAATGTGATGAGTGTCCATGATACTCTCGAAGATAGCCCGGGTTCCGCTTCCGCGCTCCCTCATAATAAAGTTCTGATTCGCGAGGTCTTGAATGTAGATGCAGGACTTCTGGGCGAGGGGGTGCTTTGTGCTGCAGACTACTTCTAATTTATCATCAAAAACGGGCTCCGTCTGAATGTCTCTGTGTGAAATAATTCCTTCCACCAGGGCAAGATTCAATTCATTGTGAAGAATACGATGTTCAAGAATCCGAGTATTATCAACGAATACGGAGACGTCGATATCTGGATATTTTTCATTGAGAGAGACGATAAGTTCGCTTAGAAGCGTATTTCCGATAGTTAAAGTAGCTCCGAGCTTGAGAGGGCGTTGCTCCTGAAGCTGCTTCATTTCTTTATCTAATCCTTCGTGAAGTGCAATGATTTCTTTGGCGCGTTTTAGAAGGAGCGCGCCGGAGGGTGTGATTTTCAATTCTTTGTTATGCCGTTCAAACAGAACGGTTTCATATTCTTTTTCCAAATCGATGACTGTCTGACTGACGGTTGGTTGTGCGATATACAATTTACTGGCTGCCAGATTCATTTTTTTATATTCTGCAACGGCTGCAAAGATTTTTAATTGTCTTAATGTTGCCATAAATACCTCCTATTTGCAGTATAGGTATTTTCCTATACCATATATTCAATATTACTATTTTACAAAGGAATGTGCAAGTAGTATGATAAATAAGGAGAAAAAACAGCGTTAATTATTGATAAAAAAAATAACGAATTTAAAAGTGTAAACAAGGCACGAAGGTGATTTGTGTGCTTGGGAAAGGGAGAAGATTATGGCATGTACAATCAAACCGGAGGATATCAAACGGGTAAAGGCATTGGGCTTTTTACATAACAAAGGGACAGACTTATTCAATGGTCGTATTATTACCGTAAATGGTAAGATTACCGCGGAACAGGCGGCTGTAATTGCGGAGGCGGCTAAGAGATTCGGAAGCGGGGAAGTAGAATTTACAGTTCGTCTTACGGTAGAAGTAAGGGGAATTCATTATGACAATATCGAGCCGTTTCGGGAGTTTATCGCGCAGGCAGGTCTGGAGACCGGGGGAACAGGCGCTCTTGTCCGTCCAGTAGTGTCCTGTAAAGGGACGACTTGCCAGTATGGATTATATGATACATTTGCAGTGTCTGAGAAGATTCATGAGCGTTTTTATAAAGGATACCGGACGGTAAAGCTGCCACATAAGTTTAAGATTGCGACAGGAGGATGTCCGAATAACTGTGTGAAGCCGGATTTGAATGATGTCGGTATCGTGGGACAGATGATTCAGAATTTCGATGAAGAATTGTGTAAGGGCTGTAAAAAATGCAGGATTGAGAGTTTATGTCCAATGAAAGCGCCAAGAGTAGAAGACGGCGTTATGAAAGTGGATAAAGAAATCTGTAATAATTGTGGACGATGCATGGAAAAATGTCCGTTTGGCGCCATGAAAGAAGGTACGCCTGGATTCAAGGTTTACATTGGCGGAAGATGGGGCAAGAAAGCGGCGCGTGGGATTCCGTTATCCAAGATTTTTACGTCTGAAGAAGAGATGATGAACGTGGTGGAATCTGCGATTTTGTTATTCCGCGAACAGGGTCAGACAGGAGAACGTTTTGCAGATACGATTGAAAGAATCGGATTCGAAGAAGTAGAAAGGCAACTTCTTTCGGGGGAAGTTTTAGAAAGAAAACAGGAGATTCTGAAGGATGAATGCGGAGGTTCTCGCTAATGAGCCGGAGAAATATGAGGCGGGGACTTGTTTTGGGGCTTGCCTGTAGTCTGATTCTGGTAAGCGGCTGCGGAAGCATTGGGAAAGAAGGAGCCAAAAAAGAGGGACTGGAGAAACCTCAGGAAATGAAAGAGGTGGAAGAGAAACAAGCGTATACATTTACGGATGACCTGGGGCGAGAAGTGACGGTGAATCAGCCGAAACGTGTCGCCTGTCTTATCAGCAGCTTTTCGGACATCTGGGCTTTGGCAGGCGGTGTGGAGCAGATTGTGGCTGCAACAGATGCGACATGGAGATACTTGGACCTTCCTCTTGGAGAGGATGTTGTAAATCTTGGTTCATCGAAGGAACTGAACATGGAAGAACTGATTGCCTGCGAACCGGATTTTGTTCTGGCAAGCTGTGGAACCGACCGGAATGTGGAATTAGAGAAATCTTTTGAACAGATGGGCATCAACGTGGCATATTTTTCTGTGGATAGCTTTAACGATTATCTGCGTGTGTTGAAAACCTGTACGGAGATTACCGGTTGTGTGGAAAACTATGAGAAAAACGGAACAGATGTGGAAAAACAGGTAGAAAAAGCGAAAGAAAGAGTCGATGGAAGTAAGCCGAACGTTCTGTATGTTCGGGCGACAGGCAGCAGTTGTAAGGTGAAAAACAGTAAAGAGAGCGTCCTTGGGGAGATGCTGGCTGATTTGGATTGTGTGAATATAGCGGATAAGGAAGAGAGCCTGTTAGAGCAGCTTAGCATGGAAAAAATCGTAGAACAGGACCCGGATTATATCTTTGTTGTCCTGCAAAGCGCCGAGGTTCAGGATGCGGAAGCTGTTTTGGAGAGTACATTGCTTCATAATCCGGCATGGCAGTCATTGACAGCGGTGAAAGAGGGACATTATTACGTGATGGACCCGAATCTTTATAACCTGAAACCAAATGCAAGATGGGGGGAAGCTTATGAAAAGCTTGCAGACATTCTCTATCCGGAGACATAGAGTTGTATTTTGGGGCGGACTTATCTTTGCAACGATTCTTGTTGTGATTGTGAGTTTGTGGACAGGGTCTGTACAGTTATCGTATCAGGAGATACTGCGTGTTCTTTGCGGGCAAGATACGACGTCCACGACCGCGAAAATTATATTATATACAAGGCTTCCTCGAGTGTGTGCGGCGATGTTGTCCGGCGCGGCGTTATCCGTAGCGGGGGCGGTCATTCAGACGGTCTTACAGAATCCGCTCGCTTCACCGGGAATTATAGGAGTAAATTCCAGTGCAGGATTGGCGGTTGCATGTGTCTGTGCAATCGCGCCTTCGGCACAGAGATTTACTCCTTTTATCGCATTTGCAGGAGCATTTATAGGGGTAATGCTTGTCATGATATTGGCGGAAAAGACGGGGGCATCCCGCATGACCGTTGTGCTTGCGGGGGTGGCGGTTTCGAATCTTTTTAGCGCAGGTATTGACGCGGTAGTTACGCTTGTACCGGAAGCGTTGACCGGAGTGACAGATTTTAGAATCGGCGGATTTACAGGGGTGACGATGGAACAACTGAGACCGGCTGCAGTATTGATTCTTGTGAGTCTGTTTCTCGTCTGTTCTTTGGCACAACAATTGGATATTTTGGCATTGGGGACGGAGGTTGCCCATAGTCTGGGACTATCGGTGAAGATGATGCGGGTGGTATTCCTTCTTCTGGCGGCGGCACTCGCCGGCGCGGCAGTCAGTTTTGCCGGATTATTGAGTTTTGTCGGTCTTGTAGTTCCCCATATCATGCGTCAAATTCAGGGGGAGACGTCGGATTCTTTCCTGCTTTCTTCGGCGATTGGGGGAGCTCTTTTTGTGATGCTATGCGACTTGCTTGCGAGAGTATTGTTCGCTCCATTCGAACTTCCGGTGGGGATTGTGCTCGCATTTACCGGAGCTCCGTTCTTCTTGTGGATGTTATTGAAAAAAGGAGGTCACGCATGATTCGGATAGAGAATCTTTCAGCCGGATATGGTGGGAAAACTGTGATAAGAAATGTATCTTTAGCATTTGAACCTGGAAAAGTGACCGTCCTTCTCGGACCGAACGGGAGTGGGAAATCTACGCTTCTCAAGGCGGCATTGGGGCTGATTCCGATATCGGAGGGAGAGATTTTCTACGATGCACAGGAAATCCGGCAGATGAAGCGGAAAGAAATCGCGCGAAAAGCCTCTTTTTTAACGCAGAGCCGGAATATTCCTTCCATACAGTCATTGCGGATGGTATTGCATGGACGTTTCCCGTATCTGTCTTATCCGCGAAGATACGGAAAAGAGGACTATGAGATTGCCAGAGATGCAATGGATGCGACCGGAAGCAGGGAATATGAGGATAGAAATATCAGTTCTTTAAGCGGAGGACAAAGACAGAGTGTTTATCTTGCCATGTCATTGGCGCAGAATACAGAGACGATTTTCATGGATGAACCAACGACTTATCTGGATATCAGGCGGCAGATGCAGATGATGCAGATGGCTCGTGCGCTTGCAAAAGAAGGAAAAGCGGTTGTGCTCGTATTACATGACCTGACGCAGGCATTACAGAGTGCAGACTATATCGCGTTGTTAAACGAGGGAGAATTATTGTGTCTGGATACTCCGGAGAAGATTTATGACAGCAAGAAACTGGAGGAAGTATTTGGAGTGGAGGTACATCGGGTAGATACCCCACATGGAGTACAGTATTACTATAGTGCGAAAAAGGAGTAGGAGATGGCATATTTTCCAATGTTTATCGAGCTGGAGAATCGGCTTGTACTTGTTACAGGAGGAGGGCAGGTAGCCCTTCGGAAAATTCAGAAATTAAGGACATATAGGGCAAAAATTACGGTAGTTGCACCGGATATTTTGAAAGAGATTCAGAGCCTCCCAGATGTTCATTGTATACAGCGTGAATTTAGAGATGAGGACCTAGAATGTGCGCCTGTTCTTGTGATTGCGGCAACGAATCAGAAGACGGTTAATACGATGATTTCAAAACTGTGTCAGGAGAGAAATATTCCCGTAAACGTGGTAGATGATGTGGATAATTGTAGCTTTCTGTTCCCGGCTCTGGTGAAAAAAGGAGAGTTTTCTGCAGGGATTTGTACCGGAGGCGCGAGTCCGACTGCGTCCGTCTATTATAAAGAGCGGTTGAAGGAACTTTTACCGGACAATCTGGACGAGATTTTAGACTGGTTAGAGAAAAAAAGACCGGAATTGAAAGAAAAGATTCCACAGCAGGGAAAACGGGCGGGGATTTTCAGCCAATTATTTGAACTTTGTGTGGAAAAAGGCAGACCGCTTCACGAAGAAGAGTGGATAACTTCTACGAATATTTCCACAGAAGGAAGCGTAGCCCTGGTCGGCGCAGGATGTGGAAAAGCAGATTTGATTACGGTAAGGGGACTCCGTCTTTTGAAACGGTGTGAAGCGGTTGTGTATGATGACCTGATAGACCCGGAATTACTGGAAGCAGTACCAGAGTCGGCAATGAAGATTTACATGGGAAAACGTTCCGGTTCTCATTCAGCTTCGCAGGAAGAAATTAATCGAATGCTGATTGAACTGGCGCGAATGGGGAAAAGGGTGGTTCGTTTAAAAGGCGGAGACCCGTATCTCTTTGGTCGGGGCGGAGAAGAAATGCAGGCGCTTCGTAAGGCGGGGATTTCCTGCCAGGAGGTTCCGGGGATTCCGTCGGCGATTGGCATTCCGGCAGAGGCGGGGATTCCGGTTACCCATCGAGGTGCGAGCAGGGGACTTCATATTGTGACGGCACATACATCGGATACGGAGGATGGACTTCCAAAAGATTTTGACACTTTGGTGCAGCTTTCCGGCACGTTGGTATTTCTGATGGGATTAAAACAATTGCCTCGAATCGTGGAGCGATTGATGGCAGCAGGAAAGAGTGGAGAGACTCCGGCGGCAGTTCTTTCGGGTGGAAATTCCAAGAATCCGGCAAGTGTACGAGCAACGCTTCATGGAATCTGCGAGGCTGTGAAGAAGGCACGAGTGACTTCTCCGGCAATTATTCTGATAGGAGAAGTGGCGGCATTCAATTTTAATGAGTCGGAAAATCCATTGTGTGCAGTGAGGGTTGGAATTACAGGGACGGAGAGAATTGCGAAGAAACAAGAACAGCTGTTGCAGAAATTAGGGGCAGAGACTGTCTGGCTTTCACGTTCTGTCGTAAGAGAGCGGGATATTTCTCTGGATGTGAGAGCATGGAATGAAAAACCATGTTGGCTTGTCTTTACAAGTGAGAATGGAGTTCGGGTGTTCTTCCGGCAGACAGAGAAGCAGAAGGTGTGCTGGGAAGAGATGAAGAACGTGAAATTCGCTGTGATTGGGGAAGCGACCGGACAAGCGCTTTCGGAATATGGAATCCGGTATGATTTATGTCCGAAGGTTTTCACAAGTGAAGCTCTTGCCAAGGCACTTGTGTCTGTGGTGGAAAAAGAGGAAGAGATACGGTTGCTTCGTTCATCGATTGGTTCTCCGGCATTAGCAGAGATTCCAAGACAATCAGGGCTAAAGGTGACGGATATTCCTATTTACGATTTGGAACGGGAAGAAACGAAGCAGGAATTGCCGGATGATATACGGTATCTGACATTCTCAAGTGCGAGTGGCGTAAGACTGTTTTTTGAACAATACGGTAGGATACCGGAGAATATAACATGTGTCTGCATCGGAGAGGTGACAGCAAAAGAATTGAAAAAATATGGAGAAACGAAGTTTCTTATGGCGAAAGAAGCATTAGTGGAGTCCATGGTGGAAATGATAGTGGAAGATTATAACAGAGTTCTCTTTTCATAAAGGGAACTCTGTGTTAGAATAGAGCAAAGCATATTTTC
>CAJJYZ010000052.1 GCA_905197485.1 uncultured Lachnospiraceae bacterium
TTTTGAACTCATGGTACAGTTATTTGGTCGAATACTGATCCATGAATAATTCAGGCTTAAAAGAAATTTTAACTAATTGTTATAACGTAAATCTAACAGGAAGGATGTGTGAATCTATGAGCCGAATTATGACCGGACACACAAGACTGACCGGACTTTTAGGAAGCCCTGTCTCCCACAGTATCTCCCCTATGATGCATAACGAAGCGTTCGAGCAGCTTGGTTTGGACTATGCATATCTCGCTTTTGATGTGAATACCGAGAGCTTAAAAACTGCTATCGACGGGCTTCGCGCTTTGAATGTACGCGGCTTTAATCTTACGATGCCAAATAAAAATCTGATGTGTCAGCTTTGCGATAAACTGTCCCCAGTTGCAGAAATTACAGGAGCTGTGAACACCGTAGTAAATGATAATGGTATTTTCACCGGATATACGACAGATGGAATTGGTTATATGGAATCTGTGAAAGAAGCGGGACTTGATGTCATCGGAGAAAAAATAACGGTACTTGGGGCTGGAGGCGCCGCCACAGCAATCATTGTACAGGCAGCTTTTGACGGAGTTGCCGAAATTTCTATCTTCAATCAAAAAAGTAAATCTTACGAGCGGATGGAAGGTATCATTTCCAAACTGCAAGCACAGACAAATTGTAAATTGAATCTCTTCACCTATGATTCTCCGGATATTTTACGGCGGGAGCTTTCCGAAAGTATCCTGCTTGTCAACACAACTCCTGTTGGTATGGCTCCTAACGTCGATGCAAGTCTCATTACCGATACATCCATGTTCCATGAGAACCTGACCGTATCCGATATCATTTATAATCCGGAAGAAACAAAGCTTCTACGCCTTGCCAAAGAAGCCGGATGCAAAACATTTAACGGATTGTATATGCTGTTATATCAAGGAGCTGCGTCCTTTAAGTTCTGGACAGGTCAGGATATGCCTGTTGAAATCATCAAGGAAAAATATTTCAAAAGATAAAACAAGAGAGTGTTGTTTCGCTACTACTCAAGCAGTTCGCCAACAACACTCTCTCACCGATTTATCATACGGAACTATTCCTGAAATCCTTGCGAGTCATCAAACTCAATTCCCCGCCCGGTCGCATCATTGAGGTAGGTAGTGAGCTCCTCAATCTTCTGAATCATCTCTTGCTTTTCTTCCCAATCTTCACCTACCATTTCCTTATTCACAAGGCAGGTTTTCAAATGCTTTAAACTCTGAATTAATTCTCTATTCATGACGAGCCCTCCTTTTCCTGTCAATATATCTGCTTATATTTTACTCATAAATCGGATACTTCGCACAAAGCTTCTCTACTTCTGAGCGAATATTATCCGCCTGATTTTCAAAATCTGTTGCAGTCAACCAAATCAATTCCGCAATTTTCTCCATATCCTCTTCCTTCATACCTCTGGATGTCACCGCAGGAGTTCCGATTCTGACGCCGGATGTCACAAATGGACTTCGTGGGTCATTCGGTACTGTATTCTTATTCAACGTAATGTATACTTCATCACATCGCTTCTGCAACTCTTTTCCTGAAATGTCCAGATTCGTCAAGTCAAGCAACATCAGATGATTGTCCGTTCCGCCTGTCAAAAGCTGGAAGCCCTGTTTTTTAAGAGCTTCTGCCAAAGCTTTCGAATTCTTCACAACCTGTTCCTGATACTCTTTAAACTCCGGTTTTAATGCCTCTCCAAATGCGACTGCTTTCGCCGCGATTACATGCTCCAACGGCCCCCCCTGTGTTCCCGGGAAAATAGCCTTATTGAAATTGAATTTCTCGGCAGCCTCTTTATTTGCCAAAATCATACCGCCTCTCGGTCCGCGAAGCGTCTTATGCGTTGTTGTTGTTACCACATCTGCATATGGAATCGGGCTTGGATGTAACCCTGCCGCAACAAGTCCTGCAATATGAGCCATATCCACCATAAGGTATGCGCCGGCCTTATCCGCAATCTCACGAAAACGTTTGAAATCAATGATTCTTGCATATGCGCTTGCCCCGGCAATTATCAGCTTTGGATGATGTTCCATCGCAAGGCGTTCTACTTCATCATAATCAATCCATCCGTTTTCATCCACGCCATATGGAACAATATTGAAGTATAAACCGGAGAAATTGACCGGACTTCCATGTGTTAAATGTCCGCCATGGTCAAGATTCATTCCCATAATGGTATCTCCTGCCTTCAGCATCGCAACATAGACTGCCGTATTCGCCTGTGCTCCGGAATGCGGCTGTACGTTCGCGTAATCACAGCCAAACAGCTTCTTCGCCCGTTCGATAGCAAGTGTCTCTACAACGTCCACATTCTCGCATCCACCATAGTAGCGCTTACCGGAATATCCTTCTGCATACTTATTCGTAAGAACAGTTCCCATCGCAAGCATCACCGGCTCCGATACGATATTCTCCGATGCAATCAATTCCAAATTCCGTCTCTGTCTGCCACACTCTGCCTGAATCGCCTTCCCAATTTCCGGGTCATACTGTGCAATCAAATCCATTACTTCATTTACCATATTGCTGCCTCCTTTATTCATCTGTCCGTCTTGGGATATGTTTGTCCCTTAAGGCAATCATAGCACAATTCTTTCCTTGCTTCAACAAACGTTATTTTTTTCTCCAGATGTTGCAATATGTAAATAAATTAATTAATTGACACTTTTATGTGTTTTTATTATAATGAAACAAAGAAGGTGATATAAGGTGAAAGATTTGTGTATAGATATATTCGGAACAAATAATCCACAGGAGCTGAAAAAAATTGCAGAAAAAGCAAAGAAATATGATTTAATGTTCCAAAATAAGCCCTCCACAAACCTAAGAAATGCAGGTCGAAAACCTCAATTTTCTGAAGAAGACATAAAAGTAATGCGGGAAATGAAAGAAAATGGTACAGGCATTTGTCAAATTGCAGACCAATTCAAAACTACTCGCCAAACCATTTATAAATATTTAAATCTTTATCAAAAAGTAAAAAATAATCATTGCGTTACCATGCGAATGAACTATATGTTCAAAGACCAACTTTGTACTGAAATTGATATTGATTTTAAAAATGAAAAAATATACATTCAAAACCAAACAGATAATATACTTCATCGTGCATTTGGCGTCATCACGAACCCTACCTGGAATGATTTTCAAATTTTTCTGGAGGAAAGATGTTTTCCAAAAGAACGCGCATGTATGAAAGACATTTTACGCAGTTTAGAACTCACAGATTATGACCCTCTACAAATCGTGGAAAAAACAAAAGGAATTATGGCAGAAGACTCTCAATGGATTGACATTATCTATTTATAAGAAAGAAGTGAAAAGATGAATAAAATTATACTGGACAATTATGAATCCATCACCACTACTGGACATTCTTCAAAAGGTAATCAATTGAAATGGAAATGTGGTAATAATTGGTACAAAGCAGATTATATGGGATACGAATCTCTTTCTGAGGTTCTCGTTTCCAAACTTCTGCGCTTCTCTAATATTCATAATTTTATTGACTATGAAGTTGCTTACTTAGAATATAAAGGTACTACTTATATCGGTTGCAAGAGCAAAAATTTTCTCCAGGAAAACGAAGAATTAGTAACTCTTCAAAAATTATTCAGACAATATACAGGGAAAAATCTAGTACAAGAACTTCTAAACTTCTCTGAACCGGAAGATAAAATTATGTTTGTCATTGAAAATGTAATTCGTTTTACGCACTTAGAGAACTTCGGCAAATATTTATCCGTTCTTTTTACAATCGATACTCTATTTCTCAATGAAGATAGACATACAAATAACATCGCATTCATCTATAACACTCAGACAAACCACTATAGACTCTGTCCCTATTTCGATTATGGACTTTCTCTATTTGCCGACACAACAACCGATTTTTCTCTCAATGTTCCTTTGGAACAATGCTATGAAAAAATAGAAGCCAAACCATTTTGCCGCAGCTTTGATGAGCAATTAGATACAATCGAATTTCTCTTTGGAAACCATATTCGATTCCACTTCTCTATAAAAGATGTTCAAAAGATTTTGGATTCTTTTAAAGGAATTTATTCCGGTGAAATTCTAAAAAGGGTGGAACAAATTATGCGATTGCAAATAAGAAAATACCAATATTTATTCTCTACCACATAATTTTTCATAACATAACGATAGCCCCGGCATTTGCCGAGGCTATTATTTTTTCACTTCTATTAGTTTGTATAGTTATCAAAGTATCCCTGTACAAGTACAACCGGAGTACCTTTGTCACCGGAACCGCTTGTAAGGTCACACAAAGAACCAATCAAATCTGTAAGCTGTCTCGGAGTTGTTCCCTGAGATACCATGTTCCCTACAAGATTCTCATCTTTTTCTTTGATACGTTTGGAAATCGCTTCTTTCAAAGCTTCTCCACTCAAATCTGCGAAATCATTATCTGCAAGATATTTTAACTTCACTTCGTTCGGTGTTCCGCGAAGTCCGTCTGTATATGCTGGAGAAACGACAGGGTCTGCAAGTTCCCAGATTTTACCCTGTGGGTCCTTAAATGCACCGTCACCGTAAACCATAACTTCAACATGTTTTCCTGTCTTTTCTAAGATGCTCTTCTGAATCTCTTCTACAAGTTCAAAGCATTCTCTCGGAAATAACTTGATACTTTCTTCTGTAGATTTGTTAGAACCAAGAAGGCCATATTTTTCATTGCATCCACTTCCGTCTACAGGAGCTGTTAAAATATCATCCATTCCGAATACTTTTTCAGCGCCGTTTGCTTTTAAAATACGTTTTGTTCTTGCGCGTGTATGAATATCACAGTTAATTACATTCTTTGTATAATTAAGGATTGTTTTTGGATTATTTGCGAAGATAATCTCTACTTCCGCACCTGCTTCACGAATGATTTCTCCGTAATACTGTACATAGTCAACACCTGTAAATTCATGTTTGTTCTCACCGAAAAGTTCTCTGTACTTCTCTAATGTAAGCACATCGCTGTACGGATTGATTCCTGCCTCGTCTAATTTGTCGAGTGACACAAGTTCATTCCCCACTTCATCGCTTGGATAGCTTAACATAAGAACGACTTTCTTCGCTCCCATAGCCATACCTTTTAAACAGATGGAGAATCTGTTTCTTGACAAGATTGGGAAAATGATTCCGATTGTCTCTCCGCCTAATTTCTCCTTCACATCACTTGCAATGGCGCTGATTGGCGCATAATTTCCCTGTGCTCTTGCCACGATAGATTCTGTAAGAGAAATAACGTCTCTGTCTCTTAACTCAAATCCTTCACTCTCGGCTGCTTCTAATACACTATTTACTACGATATCTGCCAGATTGTCGCCTTCTCTGATAATCGGGCAGCGAATACCTCTTGAAATTGTACCTACTTTTCTTTCCATGTTTATCCCTTCTTACCTCCAGAGTCTATTCTGAATTACTACTGCCCTATTATAATACAAAATATCTGCGTTGAAAAGGTTTTTTTACAAAACATCCCATCCTATTGTAATGTATTTACTGCCGCTCTCTCGATTTCAAGTCCTTTCTGAAACCGTTTGATAAACGTCTGAAAACCTTCTACATCTTCCGGAACCGGCTGGAATGTGACTCCTTCTTGTCCCTTAAACACTCTTTCGCTCAAATATTCGTCTAACGTTTCCTCATTCTCTTTATTCTTCATGTAGGAAGCAAGAACTGCAATTCCCCATGCTCCGCCTTCCCCCGCTGTTTCCATGACTGTCACCGCAGTATTAAGCGCTGCCGCCAAAATTCTCTGTCCTACAACCGGAGTCTTAAAAAGACCTCCATGTCCGTAAATCTCGTCTAACTTCACGCCTTCTTCCTGAAGAAGAATATCCATTCCTACTTTCAACACCTCCAGAGATGCATACAGATTCACACGCATAAAGTTTGCAAGCGTAAACTTACTGTTTGGCGTCCGCACGAACAATGGACGTCCCGCGTCGAATCCGACTACAGGTTCTCCTGAGAAGAAATTATAAGAAAGAAGTCCTCCGCAATCTGCATCTCCTTCCAATGCTTTATTATAAAGTGTTCCAAAAAGCTTGTTCATATCCACATCTTCGATTCCAAAAGCCTCTGCAAATTCTTTGAAAATATTGACCCACGCATTTAAATCTGACGTACAGTTGTTACAGTGTACCATGGCAACCGCATCGCCTGACGGAGTCGTAACGATATCGATTTCCTCATGTACTTTCTTCAACTCTTCTTCCAAAACCACCATACTGAACACACTGGTTCCGGCAGAGACATTTCCCGTCCGGACTTTTACGCTGTTTGTAGCAACCATTCCTGTTCCCGCATCTCCCTCCGGAGGACATACCGGAGCGCCGGCTTCCAGATTGCCTGTAACATCAAGAAGTTTTGCTCCTTCTTCCGTAAGCGTCCCTGCATTTTCCCCTGCAACGAGCACTTTCGGTAAGATTTCTTCAATCTTCCAAGGATATCCCTTTGGCACAATCTTCTCATCAAACTTCACAAGCATTTCTTTGTTCCAGTCCCTTGTCTTGGAATCTATCGGGAACATTCCGGATGCATCTCCAACACCAAGTACCTTATTCCCCGTCAGCTTCCAGTGAATGTATCCTGCAAGCGTCGTAAGAAATGCAATATCTTGTACATGTTCTTCCTCATTCAAAATTGCCTGATAAATATGGGAACCACTCCATCTTTGAGGCATATTGAAGTCAAACAGCTCCGTCAACTCCTTTGCCGCCTGCTCCGTCATCGTATTTCTCCATGTTCGGAACGGGACGAGCAATTCCCCCTCCTTATCAAACGCCATATAACCATGCATCATCGCGCTGAATCCTATCGCACCCAGTTTCGTAATGGAAATATCATATTTTTCTTTTACCTCTTCCGCCATTTTCTTGTAACTGTCTTGAAGTCCCGTCCAGATATCTTCCAGACTGTATGTCCAAATATTGTTTTCGAGTCTATTTTCCCAATCATGCGCTCCGGCCGCAATCACAGAATGGGTTTCATCGACCAAAACCGCCTTAATTCTTGTAGAACCAAACTCAATCCCAAGTACAGCATTTCCTGTTTGAATACATTGTTTTATTGTCTCGCAACTCATCACTGATTCCTCCTGTTTCATTTCACGATTTTCATTAACTTTATTATAGCAATGGTATCATACAAGTTCTACTTGTTTTGTTTTCTCTCGAAAAAAATGTGAGATTCCAACAAAAAACTCAGAAAAACTCTACTATAAAGTCCATGAATTTCAACTCTTTTTCAAGATGTACACATACAAATTTTTCGTATAAATCTTCGCTATAATTCTTTCAAAACTCTATTGACTTTCAGCTACCTTGTTATATACTATAGTTAATAACTACTTTGCATAGTAAGGTATTAAAAACACCGTTATACTCAACTTACTGAGGAGGGATGATTATGATGACAAAAGAATCTTCGGCTAAAAAACAACTTATTATTTTCTTTCTCATTGCGTATGGAGTCAACTTCCTTTTCGGAATTCCGATGAACCTGACAGGATATATCGACTCCTCTACATTCGCGCTATTTATGATGATTCTTCCTGCGACCGGAGTTGCATTCGCAAGTCTTACAAAACCGAAAGCGGAAGATGAAAACCGCGTAGTGCATTATATTTATATTGGATACTTTTTGTATTCTCTTCTCTTATTGTTGTTACGACTCACAAAAATCATCCATAAAGATACGGTAAGAACTATGTTTCTAATTCCATATTTATTTCTTAGTATTATCTTATTTCTTTACACATGGAGAAAGGAGACATCTGAATTATATCCTTTCAAAAATGGAAAATCTGCACGAAAATGGATTTGCTTCTTCATACTTTTTCAAGTGATGCTTTCCACTCTTTCGCTTGTTATCTGTCATGCAAATTTATTTTCATATATCATAAGTTTTCCTGTTATTGTGGGATTTTTCGTTGAAGGTATCTTCTTTTTAGGAGAAGAATATGGGTGACGCGGCTTTCTTCAGGAAAAAATCCAGGCAAGATTCGGGAAACGAACGGGTATCATACTTCTCGGAATTATTTGGGAATTGTGGCACATGCCATTGTGGTTCTCCCTTTATGTCTCTTCCTGGTCAGAAGTCGGCATGCGTTTTCTTTCTACCGTAAGCCTTGCCATTTTCTTCGGGTATGTGTATATGAAAACAAAAAATATATGGACTTGCGCTTTCCTACATTTTTTCTTTAATTTTGACTCATCCACTATAGAAATATTATTGGAGCACGTAAATTTAAGTCCTGCACAAGATTACGCTTTGACTGCCATTGGTATATTATCAGTTTTAGGATTCGCCTCTTTTATCTTTGCCAGGGAATACAGAAAGGATGAGGATTATGGATAAAGCTCAATTATTAAAAGGAATTCTAGAAGGCTGTATTCTGAAAATTATTGATAATCATGAAACATATGGTTACGAAATCGTCACAAAATTACAGGAATATGGTTTCTCGGATGCGAAAGAAGGAACTCTCTATCCACTTCTTCTGCGGTTGGAAAAAAAGCAGCTCATTCAAGGAGTCTTTAAAGAAAATCCACTTGGACCAAAGCGGAAATATTATCATCTGACCGATGAAGGAAAAGAATATGTAAAGTCTTTCTATGAGAATTGGAAAGAAGTCGAACAATTAGTAAGAAATATCTTTCTGGAGGTGTGATTATGAATATCTTTCAAAATAATCATACGAAACTATTAGCCGAAAATGAAAAAGCTGAAAGTAAATTGTCTTTCAAAAACAGCTCTGACATCCGCGATGCAATCAATTATTTTCGCGGGCAGGGCACTTCCTTATTTGAGCTTGAAGTTATTAAAAAAGATATGATTAGCTTGGCTCAAGAAGCAGAGATTGAAAATCGGTTTTTAGAGGACAAACTCGGAATGCCGATTCAGGAATTCTGTGAAAGTATGAAAAAAGAAAATCCTGCCTCCAATTGGCTCGGACATCTTTTAAAGCTGCTACAAACCGCTTTTTTCATATATACTCCACTTTATACGCTTGAATTTTTCATGGTGGCTCTTGCTTCCCCGAAAGATTTCGGAATTTTTATAGATGATGTGATATTTATCGGCTTGCTCATGATTTTAGATTACGGAATCGACTACCTGCTCGACCGGCTCTTGTTTGAAGCCACCTCCAGGAAACGTAAGTTTCTTGTATACATACGAAGATTGATATGGATTGTATATTTTACCGCAGTCTTCCTATCCGCTTCATATTTTGATTTTGCCTCACACTATCTGATACGCGGAAATGGATGGATTATCGAAGCAGTCTTACTACTTATAACCTTCCTTCTATGGATTGGAAACAACTATTACTGGAATAAACAATCCGAAAAATATAATTGGAAATAGTCTCCTATAAAAAAGGATATCACCGAATCATTTATGATACTTGGCGATATCCTTTTTCCGTACTAAGCTACAATTTCTCCACAGGCAATCTTCTCTCCAGAATTACCGGATGGCTGTGAACGAAAATCATCTGCCATGTCATGAATCACTACCGTTCTTCCGATTACATCCTCCGGATAGAACCGGTCCGTATATACTGCACTCCATGCAATCCCATCATTTGCAAGAAGCGGCAGTAAATCCCCAGCATGCTTCGGATGCTCCTCCTGTTCCGGATTATAGTGTGCTCCCGTATTCAAAAATGACTCTGTTTCACTTCCTGTACAATGTTCTCCCTCATGAATATGAAAACCATAGAAATTACCGTTACGCATCTTCATTGTATTTGGAAGCCCATAAATTTCTGCGACAACTAATGTTCCGCCATGTACCCCATAAAAGTAAACGTTCCCTTGTATTTCCCTGTTCCTATCATTTCCATGAACTTGTGCATGCGCTTCAGGCATACCAAAAATATTCTGCATCATATCAATCCCCTCCGGTATTATAGTATTCAGAATATTCGAAATTGTCAAAAGGGACAGGGCAAAACTTAATTGGGGACGTAGTATTTTTACACTTTACTACGTCCCCAATTAAGTATCAGCTCTTCTTTTTTGCATTTTTTTAGCTGCTTGATTGCATATTCTCGTTTCATTGCTTCTTCTTTCGTCTCAAACTCTTCATAATAGACAAGTTCTACCGGGCGCCGTATTTTCGTATATTTCGCCCCTTTTCCGACATTATGTGCTTGAATTCTTTTTTCCAAATTATTCGTCCACCCAGTATAATATGTCTCGTCACTGCATTTCACGATATATGTATAATTCATTTGTGTTTATTTCACCACCTGTTACTACATTTGTTTTTTTACAATCTGGTATTCATCCCCTTTTAATGCAATGACGCGTCCGTTTTCCATTGTCACTTTCATATCACAGCGATTACCGCATCCGGTACAGTAAATTCTTTTTTCTCCGGTAAACGAATCTGTGTTATTTTCTCCCATACGTTGTGTAATTTGTGTGTTTGCACTTACAATACCACGATGGCAACAGTTTCCCTGCACCTCTGTCACTTTTCCTTCTTCAACAGTTACTTGCAAGGGGCAATGATTGCTGCAGCCTTGACATGTTAAATTGATTATCTCCATTCATTCTCTCTCTTTCTACTACAATTTTTAAAATAATTCTGTCATATGACATTTTTTTCGATAAAATATTTTTTCTAGTTCCATATGATTTCTATATATTACCACGTTTGGCATATATCGAATATCATCCATACTTCTTGCGCCACATATGAGTGTAGAAAAATCATTGATTGGCAAAGAAATATCCGGCTCATCGTCGGTTCGTTCTACCTTTGTTTGTGTTCTTTCTTCAAAACAAACTTTCCATCGCCCATGATTTTTTGATATCATATTATCCTGTATTTCTATACAGACACTTCCGCTGCCTTTACATTTACATAGAGAAAGAGCATTTTCTACGTTTACTACCCTTACCATCCCTTCATGAAATAGTCTGCACTCTGCCGTATTATTTTCCCCAACGAGAGATGAGATACAAACATTATCCGGCAATGCAATTTTCAGAAAATCATAATATGCCCCGAACGCCTGCTTAATAAATGAAAACATTCCGGAAATGGCGTCCGAATCTAAGAATAGAAAATCATTATAATTTCGAAAAGATGGAACGCATTGCATCATGATTCCTTTTTCACTCTGTTCTTTATTCATTATGAAAAATCCTGTTGCTTCTCCTTGTTCGTTCCGATAGAGGAATACATATCGCTTTTGCTTGAGGAGATTTTCCCGTTCCAACTCTTCACTATATACATTCCGAATTGATGATAGATTATATTCCTGATAAAATTTTTCATAAATATCCAACAATTCTTTTGTGCTGTCTCCCGGAAAAATCTGTTCGACTGTTCCGTTCATTTTCTGTTGTGGAAGGTCTTTCAAAGGAATTGTCCATTCCTGCAACACACTTCCGGGTTCGAAGCCAAATTTCCTGTAATACTGGGTACTAAATGGATAAAGGTAGGAAAATGTCTGCCCTTTCTCATACATATCCTGAAGCGCAAATTGCATGGCAGAACGAATCACACCATTGTGACGGTACTGCGGAAGTGTTGCCACTCCACCGATTCCTCCAAGCGATACTTCATTGCCATCATATCGGCATCGGTAATCATTTATCTGCAAGCATCCCATCCATGTTTTCCCATCCTCATGAAAAACTCCTATTTTTCTAGAAATCACAGAAGTCTTCGCTTCTTCCTTCACCGATTCGTCATATTCCTTTTCAAAGGCAACCGCCTGCACCTTCTCATATGCTATATCTTCTTCCGGCTTCAACAAACGTGTCACAAATCTCATTCGTCATTCCCCTTTCTCGTTTTGCACAATTTTCCTCGTCTATTCCAGTTCTTCTATATCCTCCGCAATCCATCCATTTCTTCCCTTACCTCGGAAAAAGCCACTCAGGTATGTATTCCGCTGGCGCTTCTTCACTTCCGAAACCATAAATTTAATTCGGAACTCATAATCCTCATATTCAAACTCTTCTTTTGTAAATGGATGTTCCTCTGTCACCACAATCTGTGTTGTGCCCTTCTCATAAACCGGATAGCTTCCCTGGTATCCTTTTTCATGTAAAATCCGGTCGACTTCTATCCGCTTTCCGAGTATTTCTTTCTGAAGTTCATCCCCATATTCCCGCTCTTTGTAAGAACCGGACGCGTCCTCTACCTTTTCTTGGATTTTCCGGTAAAGCGCCTCGCTTTTTGGAAGAGTCAGCTGGTAGCTTAGTATTCTTCGAAGCATTTTGTACGGAAACTTTCTGTAAATCCGAACCAGACGTACGTAACTCTTATCCTCCGCTTCCTTCGCAAGCTTCTCCATCGCATCAATT
>CAJJYZ010000053.1 GCA_905197485.1 uncultured Lachnospiraceae bacterium
ACCGGAACAGATGTAAGAGTTGGAAGTTACAGATAGCTGCTTAATCAGCAGACACGAATTAGAAGAAGTGAAATTTTGCAGATTATAGCGTATCCAAAAGAATACGATATAGTCTGCAATTTGTTTTTACAGAATGATAGAGAGCAGGATTCCGGCTCCTGCAGAAATGAGCACCAAGGTTGCCAAAATTCTGAATAAGGTTTTCTTTTTAGGATAAAGCTTTATCAAAACAACAAGTCCGACTCCTGTGCTTGCGCAGAGTCCGGAGATAAAAGAAGCAAAACTCAAGATTCCCTGTACATACAGTTTTGTAAGTAAAATGGATGAAGCACAGCTTGGAATCAATCCGATTATCGCGGTCAAAACCGGCTGGAGTAGGGAATCTTTCAAAAGCAGAGACGCAAGTTTTGAAAATCCGATGGCTTCCAGAAGGAAATTTAATGCAAAAGTAAATAGAAAGATATAAGCAAATAAATTTACGGTATGCTTGAGCGCGTGAGGCAGAATATGAGAATGGTGTTCACAACATCCACAAGTATGTGTTTGCTGCAAAGGAATACCTGCTGTTTCAAAATATTTTGAGAAGAAGATATCAATTACATATCCGGCGACGATAGCAATTATCAATTTTATTACAAGAAGACCGGGAATTATGTGGCTTCCATTTGGCATCCCCATGAGAATGAGCAGCGCTTCGTCTGAGGTAGAAAGAAAGACGGAAAGCAGCGTTCCGGGTGAAATCATTGCACCGGCGAATAGATTCGCCCCAAGTATTGGAATACCACATTCCGGAATGCAACCGAGAATCGCTCCGAGAATAGGACCGGCTTTCTGAAAACGGGCAAGCATGGCTTGATTGAGCTTCCCTGAATAATGCTCTAAAAGTTCCAGTATGAGAAATGCCAGGAAAAGGAACGGAAGAAGCCGTACACTATCCATGGCAGCGTCTGTAATGACATCAAATAGCATAATAATCACCTCTTAAAAATGTTTAAAAATCAGTTGTCATATAAAAACTATTTTTTATTCTACCATGACCGCAAAGCGGTCATGGCGTCTCCAGCAGATGCGCAACGTCTTTCTGCGGTTCCGCAGAAATCGTAATATGCGCAATGGTAGAATATGAACTCTGTGCATATTCTACCATAAATGATTTGTAAAATTAAGTCGAATTGTGCTGGTAAGTGAAATTTCTTTTTTACGAATTGACATTCTCGATTATCGAGAATATAATGAAGGTAAGAAAACTCGATATTCGAGATTGGAGGTGGGGAAATGCCGAGGGCGAAATTTCAGACCCTTACAGAGCAGATGTTTTATACACTGCTTTGCCTGAAAAATGAATGTTGCGGAATAGATATTTTAGATAAAGTTCCGGAGTTGACGGATGGGCGTGTGAATGTGGGCTCGGGGACACTCTATACACTTTTAGAGCAGTTTTTAGAAGAAGAGATGATAAGAGAAACCAAGGTAGAAGGTAGAAGAAGAAGCTATATTCTTACGGAGAAAGGCAAAGAAAGGCTGGAAAAAGAGTATGAACGGATATGTGCGCAGGCTTTGGACTACCGGAGAATTTTCGGAGAGGAGGATTCCTATGAAAAATAGAAAATATTGTTTTGACAGGTTTGTGTTTTACGATAAGGAAAAGATTGAGAAACGTTTGGAATATATGGCAGAGCAAGGTTGGTTGTTAGAAAAAATTGGAGTATTCGCTTGGGTATATAGGAAAATTGAGCCGCAGAAGATTGCATTTTCGGTAGCATATTTCCCGAAGGCAGAGGCATTGACGATAGAGCCAACAGAAGAACAGGAAATATTTTACGAATTTTGTGAGCATACAAGATGGAAACTTCTCTATGATAATGCGGAGATGCAGATACTGTATAATACAGAAGAAAATCCGGTTCCGATTGAAACAGATATTTATGTGGAATTGGGAAAAATTCATGATACGATGATGAATTTGAAATTAAAACCTATAATACAAGCGCTTCGGGGATTGATTGTCTGGAATCTGGTGCTTCTCGGTATGTGGTTCTGGAAAAGAACAGATATTCCGCTTTTGGAGGACAGAATATTTTATGGAGTGCTGTTTTTAGACTGGATTGAGATTTTGTCGCATCTTTGGTGTATCGGAGAATATCGTCTGTGGAGACGAAAGGCGTTAAAAGCTGCGGAAAGAGGAGAGTTAGCAGAAGCAAAAAGACATCGTTTAGTAGACTGGATGATACGAATTTTAGAGGTTGCGGTAATTTTATGGGCATTGGGAGGACAGACTGTGAAAGAAGTAGTCGGAATCAGCCTTTTGGAGATGTTGATTTATCTTGGAATTGTGTTGTGTTTCCCGATTGCAGTTGCTTTATATTTGAGGAAGCAGAAAGCATCGCAAAAGGAAATTCAGATTGCAACGTCTTTGGCATCTCTGGCAGCAGGAGCATTGTGGTTGATTATTGTTTTTATGGAAATTGCGGGAGTGTAAGGAGATTCTTTTTTGCTTGACAGCAAAGAATAAATGTAGTACGTTTGTATTACAAAAGGAGGCGGTGTTATGGCAAAGGAAGCAACATTACAAGTAAGAATGGATGCGGACTTAAAGGAAAAAGTAGAGGAATTATATAAAAGTCTAGGAACTTCATTTGCAGAGGCGGTTCGAATTTTTGCAAGGCTAAGCATTCAGGAGAATGGTATGCCATTTATTGTAACAGCAAATAAAGGTAACACATACGGGAGACTTTCGCAATATGCGAATGTAAATTTAATTGCGGAAGAAAAAAGAGCATATGGAGAGGCTGTGGTGAGAAAGCATGAAAAAGCTGATTGATGCGAATGTAATTTTGCGATATTTGCTTGGAGACCATCAAGAAATGTCAGAAAAAGCACGAGATACTATAGAACAGGGAGCGTTTACCTTACCAGAAGTAATGGCAGAAGTTGTTTACGTATTAACGGGTGTGTATAAAATTTCACGTCAGGAAATTGCTAAAACATTGATTGAATTTTTAGACGAAATTTTTATGGAACATAAAGAAGTTTTATGTGAGGCGCTTTTGATTTTTGCAGATACGTCACTAGACTTTGTGGATTGCATTTTAATTGCAAGATACAGGATTTATGGAGAAGATGTGTTTAGTTTTGATAGAAAGTTAAATAAGATGTTAAAGTAGAAATCGCCGGGAGCTTGTCTCCCGGCAATTTTTATGAAGAAACTTCTTTTGTAAATCCTTCCACAATCTGAAGAATCGACTTATGCAGATATGGAAGATATTCATCTATTGAGACCGGTTGTTCCAAGATGATACAGTTGTAGCATGTGGAACCGATAAGTTCGATGATGGTGAAGAGCATAATTTCGGGTTTTTCACAATGGATGCGGTTCTGTTCCATAGATTGCAGATAATAGTGATAGAAAGATTGTGCTTCGTCAATTTCTGTATTGCCAAATGCGTTTCGGAATACGCCCCATGACAGGTTTTTGGCAATAAATTGCAAGAGACTATGCTGTTCTTTGAAGCAGTCGATGATATAGTCTGTCATAAATAAAAGCTGATTTTCAAAACCTTCGATAGATTGGTCTAAAATTGCCTGGTGTGCTTCGGCAAAGAGCTGGGCTGCCTTATGCACGATAAGCTTGTCCCTTAAATCATATTTATCTTTGAAATACAGGTAAAAAGTTCCTTTCGCCAGTCCTGCGCGTTCTACAATGTCTGAAATAGTCGTTTTTGCGAAGCCTTTGTTCGCAAAGAGTTCAAATGCGTTCTGAAAAAGAGCGTTTTCTTTTACTTTCTTTTTCATATCAATTTTTCCCATGTCCATGCCCCCTAAAGCCGACTTGAATTCCGTATCAAGACTCAAGAATGAGTTTTGAAAAGTACGAGGAGATTCTTGTCATATTTCCATACTATTATCACCGGAAAAGTCTGTTTTGTCAAGAAAATGACCAAAGTTCATTTTTAGTATTGACTATTGGTCAGTTTTGCGTATAATGTTCCTTGTAGAAAAGATTTGAGGAGATGAAAAGAATGGTCAAAACAGGAAAATGGATTGCAAAACACAGAGTTATCATTCTTATGATTTGTATTCTGCTATCTGTTCCGGCAGTATTCGGAATGGCAGCGACAAAAATCAACTACGACCTCCTAAGCTATCTGCCGAAGACGTTGGAGACGGTCGAAGGACAGGACATTTTGGTAGATGAGTATGGAATGGGAGCATTTTCCATGGTTGTAGTGGAAGATATGAAACTCAAAGATGTACAGAAGCTAGAGGAAAAAATCAGCAAGATTGAGCATGTAAAAGACGTACTTTGGTATGATGATGCGGCAGATATTTCGCTGCCGGTGGATATGATACCGAAAGATTTGAGAACTGCATTTTTTAATGGAGATGCCACAATGATGTTAGCGCTCTTCGACAATACGACATCTTCGGATGAGTCGATGGATGCGGTAACCGAGATGAGAAAGGTAGTTGGAAAACAATGTTTCATCAGTGGAATGACTGGAATCGTTACCGATATCAAGAACATTTCATTGAAAGAACTTCCAATCTATGTTGTCATTGCGACGATACTTTCATTTCTTGTATTGGAAGTGACGGGAACGTCATTCCTGGTTCCGGTATTTTTCCTTATCAGTATCGGGGCGGCGATTTTGTATAACCTGGGAAGCAACCTGTTTCTGGGACAGATTTCCTATATCACGCAGGCGCTTACCGCAGTATTGCAGCTTGGAGTAACAATGGATTATTCGATTTTCCTTCTGAATAGTTATGAGGAGAACAAACGAAGATTTCCGGGTGAGAAAGAGCGTGCGATGGGGCATGCCATTGCCAATACGTTTAAATCCGTTGTCGGAAGCTCTGTGACGACGGTTGCAGGTTTTATCGCGCTTTGCTTTATGACATTTGCGCTCGGCAAAGATTTGGGAATCGTTATGGCGAAGGGCGTTGTAATCGGCGTATTATGTTGTGTCACATTACTGCCGTCATTGATTTTGATTTTTGACAAACAGATTGAGAAGACGCAGCACAAACCATTGCTTCAGAACGTGGATAAACCATCCGCATTTATTACGAAACATTATAAGGCATGGATTCTCATTTTCCTGATTCTTTTGGTTCCTGCAATTTACGGAAATAACCATACGAAGATTTATTACAACATTGCGCAGTCATTGCCGGACAGTCTGCCGGGAAATGTGGCAAATAAAAAACTGGCAGAAGACTTTGAGATGAGCAATATCCATATGGTTATGATGGATAAAAACATGGATGACAAAGTAAAACGAGACATGATGGAGAAGATTGACGAGGTAGATGGTGTGAAATGGACCATCAGCATGAACTCGCTCTTCGGACCGACAATTCCGGATTCCATGATTCCGGATGATGTGAAGGAAATGCTTCAAAGCGATACATGTGAGCTTGCCTTTGTCTGTTCCGAATACGAATCTGCAACACCGGAGGTAAACAAGCAGATTGCCAAGATTGATAAGATTGTAAAAGAAAGTGACAGAAGCGCTATGGTAATCGGGGAAGCGCCGCTCATGAAAGACTTGCAGGATGTGACCGATGTGGATTTGAAGACGGTCAATGTGATTTCGATTATCGCGATTTTCATTATTATTTTCTTCGTATTCAAGTCCCCGCTGCTTCCGATTATTCTGGTAGCGGTCATTGAATTTGCGATTTGCATCAATATGGCGATTCCATTTTATCAGGGAACGAGCCTTCCGTTCGTGGCAAGTATCGTAATCGGTACGATTCAGCTCGGAGCAACCGTAGACTATGCGATTCTGATGACGAGCCGTTATCAGAAGGAACGTCTGAGAGGAAAAGCGAAGATGGAAGCCATTTCCATCGCACACAAGACGAGTATGCTTTCTATTATAAGTAGTGGACTTAGTTTCTTTGCGGCAACATTTGGCGTGGCAATGTATTCGAAAGTAGACATGATTGGTTCTATTTGTACACTGCTTGCAAGGGGAGCATTGATTAGTATGTTTGTTGTCATCCTGATTCTTCCGGCGATGTTTATGATTTTCGATAAACCGATTGTCATGACAATGTTTGGAAAGAGTCCGGAGCTAAAGGCGTTGAAAGAAAGGAGTAAACATCATGAACAGAAATAAAAAACTCAGAAAGAAAATGATGGCAGGATTTGCGGTTGGTATGGCAGGAATTATGGGAACGATGCCTGTATATGCAGCAGAAGGAAACACCGCCGTATCCAAGCAGGAGACTGTCTATGTTAATGCAAATGCAAGTGGAGACGAGACGAAGATTACCGTCTCCGACTGGCTGAAAAATGCAGGAGTGGAAGACATCTTGGAAGACCAGTCTGAGCTTATCGGAATTAAGAATGTAAAAGGTGATGAAACATTCGAAAATGCCAACGGTACGATGACTTGGAACACAGATGGGAAGGATATTTATTATCAGGGAACAAGCGAGAAAGAACTTCCGGTTTCTGTGAAGCTTACGTATTATTTAGATGGAAAAGAAATGGCTCCACAGGACTTAAAGGGAAAGAGCGGAAAGTTAAAAATCCGTATCGATTATACAAACAATGCGAAGACAGAGGCGACAATCGATGGCAAGAAAGAAGAAATCTTCAGTCCGTTTGTCATGGTGACAGGGATGATTTTGCCGGAGGAAAATTTCTCAAATGTAGTTATAGATAATGGAAAAGTCATTTCAGACGGAGAGAGAAATATTGTGCTTGGCGTCGGTATGCCAGGATTAAAGGAAAGCCTTGGATTAAATGAGGAAGAAGCGGCTTCTGCGATTGAAGATATTACGCTTCCGGAGAGCTTGGAAATCACAGCGGATGTGACAGATTTTTCGATGGACCCGACATTTACGGTTGCACTTTCCGACCTTCTGGAGGATTTGAATCTGGACGATACGGAAGATTTGGATTCTGTGATGGATTCTCTCAATGAACTGGAGGATGCGGCGCTCCAGCTTGTCGATGGTTCGTCAGAACTTTCCAAAGGGGCAGATACGCTTGGTTCCAGCTATAGTGAGTTTGATGAAGGAATCGGTACATTAAAGAGCGGAATTGACGTCTTAAAAGGCGGAGTATCTGAATTATCCGGCGGAATTAACAGCTATACAAAAGGAGCAGATACATTAAATGCCGGAATCCAGAAATACATGGGAAAAGACGGAGCGTTAAACGGACAGGTAACCGAGTATGTAAACGGTGTCAATAAAGTAGTGAAAGGCGTAGAAGATTATACGAGTGGAACAGTTTCTCTTGCGGATGGTGTGAAATCTTACGTAGCAAGGGAAGAGCAGATTGCAGCCGGAGCCGGTCAGCTTACGACATTAAAAGAGGGGTTATCAGAGATAAAGGCGGCAATTACCGCATTGCATGAAGCGGTAGATGGAAAAGGAAGTTCATCGGAAGATATTTACGCGGCATCTCAGGCGTTGGCAGAGGGAACAAAGAAGCTGAATGATAGCATTTCTGCGATGGAAGCGTTGATGGGCAAAGTGGACGATATGACTTCTGCAGGTAAGAAACTGACAGCCCAGGCAGGAGAAATCTCTAAGACGGCGCAATCTCAGATTCTTGCACCGACAGAGAAGATGATGCAGGCGGGCGCACAGATGATGGAGAGTCTTCAGGCACTCACGAAACAGTTGGAAAACATGAAGACAACTTGCCAGAATGCAGTTAATGAAGCAAGCGGAAACCTCGCTTCCAAGGTAAATGAGCAGATTGCGGCAAAGAACAGTCAGATTGCTGCGGCAAAGAGAGAAGCAGAGGCAACAAACAGTCAGATTGATTCAACGATTGCTCAATTGAATACACAGATTGCAAAAGCAAATGAAAAAGGAGATACGGAGACGGCGAATGCGCTGTCAAATACAGTAAGTAAGCTGTCCGGTGCGAAAGTAAACACAGGAAATCTAAGCGAATTAAGTCAGGTGGAGGCTCCACAGGTGAATGTCAATATTCAGACACCAGACTTTAGTAAGCTGCAGGCAATGGTTTCTGATATGGAGTCACAGTTTACAACGATTCAGAAAGCGTTTGCCGGTCTGTCACCGCAGATTCAGGATATGAACAAACAGTTGGATGCAATTGCATCCCAGAATGATAAGATTCCGACGAATCCGATGAAACAGTTGAAAGAAGCGGTTTCACAGTTGAATACCGGTATGCAAGGGTTAAATGGGGCAATCGGAACACTTTCTTCCAACCTTGGAACGCTGGATAAGAAGACAGACAGTCTTCCGGAAGCAGTCAAAGAAATTGAAGTGTTGACATCCAGACTTGAGAAACTTTCCAAAGCAAATCCAATCCTGTTACAAGGAGCAGAGATGTTGAAAGCAAATACACCTGCATTGGTAGAAGGGGTACACACATTAGCAGGAGGAACAGAACAGTTAAGCCAAGGACTTGCTACATTAGGAGGAGAACTTTCGAATGGTTCTGCGGCGCTTGCTATGAATAGCGACGCTTTGAGAAACGGAGCATCCAAGCTGCTCTCCGGTACGGATGAACTTGTACTTGGCGCCGGCACATTGCAGACGGCAAGCGGAGAAGTGAAATCCGGAATCTCAGCATTGCAGGATGGAGCGCTCCAGTTAAAAGACGGTACGGTTAAGTTCAATGAAGAAGGAATCAAGAAATTGCAGGAGACAGCAGATGACCTTCTCGGCACGCTGCTCGACAGAGTGGATGCCCTGACATCCGATGCATGCAGCTATGATTCTTACGCAGGAAAATCAGATGATATGGACGGAAGTGTCAAGTTCATCATTGAGACAGAAGGAATTGAATAATTGATAAATAGGAAAGAGCCGGAGGAATCATCTTCCGGCTTTTTTCGTTTTCAGAGAGGATAATTAATTGTCTGTGTAGAAATTATTTTCTGTTGACTTATGTTAGCATCAGATTTATGATTTATAAACAATATGATGTTTAGGTCAAAAGATGCCTGACGAATTGTTTCGTGCTGCGCACTCCCACAATTCTGTCCCTGGCATCACAATATTGGTTCAGTTCGTAGGAATGATTTTGAAATAAGGCTACCGCAATCCAACTGGCTTTAGACGGTGGGTTAAGGTAGTCAAAAGTGGGAAATTATTATATACTTATGGTATGGAAGCATGGAAATCAAAAAACAGACACAAGTATTTCTGATAATATCATATTATTTTCGTCTGCAAATATAGGAAGAAATTACTGGTTTTGCAGCAAATATCAGATGACATAAAGCAGTTTTCGTATGAAATATGTCAAAGGCACACAGTCATTATCAAATACATGGAAAC
>CAJJYZ010000054.1 GCA_905197485.1 uncultured Lachnospiraceae bacterium
TTTATGAAGTTAGCAGGATAATTTTGTGCAATTTTTCAAATTTGCTCATTTATAGCTTCAAATAATATATCGATTGAAAAAAGGTGTCAATGCGTATTATATGAAATATTGTTAGGTGAAAAAAGATGTTGCTTGTGTTATGATAAGTTATAAAAAGGGAGAGAAGAAAATGAGCGAGAATTTAAAAAGAATCAAACGTGAACTGAAGTATGAAGGAAGCATTGTAAAAGTCTATATGGATGAGATTGAACTTCCGGACGGGAAAATCGCGCACTGGGATTTTATCAACCATGATGGTGCGGCAGCGATTGTTCCGGTGACTTCCGATGGAAAGATATTGATGGTAAGACAATACCGGAATGCGCTTGACAGAGAGACGCTTGAGATTCCGGCGGGAAAGTTGGATGATGTTGCGGAAGGAACGGCAGTATGCGCCGCAAGAGAATTGGAAGAAGAGACTGGCTATCAGGCGGGAAGATTGGAACTTTTGATTACGCTTCGTACATGGGTGGCATTTACGAATGAGAAGATTGATGTTTATGTGGCAAGTGATTTGACACCGACCAGTCAGCGTCTGGACGAGGATGAATTTATTGATGTGAAAGCGTATACGATGGAAGAACTGAAAGAGATGATTTTTAAAGGCGAGCTTCAGGATACGAAGACCATCTCGGCGCTTCTTGCGTATGACGCGAAGTATAGAAAATAGAATAAAAGACAAGACCCGGCATATAATGAAGTATCAAATGAATGGAGGAATTTGTATGAAAATACAACAACGAAAAAGATACATGACAGCTTTTTATATGGCGGGTTTTTTGATAGGAATATTGTACGCGAATCTGATTGCCAAGCAGTATGTGACTGCAACCGGAATCTTGAGCGAATATTTTTTGAGCCAGTATGTTGCGATTGATATTGTGGCAGAGGAGTATTTGATTTATGTCTTACGAATGCGTTTGCTGCCATTGGCGGGATTGCTTCTTGCCGCACAGACGAAGTTCCGAAAATTATCGGTTGTACTTTGGTTTATATGGATTGGATTTTCTTGCGGAGTCTTGATGGTTGGGGCAATTATGCAGCTTGGCGTCAAAGGGGTGATGCTTTGTCTGATTGGAATCACTCCGCAGTTCGCGTTCTACGGAATGGCGTACATTGTGCTTCTCTGGTATTTCTATACATATCCGGTATCGACGTGGAACCGGGGAAAAACGATTTTTGTAGTCCTTACGATGGCGCTTGGAATATTATCGGAAGTTTATGTAAATCCTATTCTAATGAAGATGTTTATCAATGCAATGTAACCCTTATATCAGCATGGAGATTGTATGAAGAATGTGTATGCCGCACATTCTTTTTCGCTGTATTTAGGAGTGAATCTATTTTGAAAAATAGTGTTTCAATGTACGGAGCGCGAGTATGCTGATTAGAAACTGGCTTCCGAGAAGTCCCCAGAGATAACCGAGAATCCCGAATTTGGGAATTAAGAGATAGACGCTTAGAATCCGAATGCACAGTCCGAACGTATTGATTAGGAACGCCGCGGATACTTTTCCCAATCCGTTCAATATACTAATCAGAGTCGTATTAGAGTACATGAAAGGGCAAATCCATGCTAATGTGATGATAAATTTCCCGGCAGCAGAGCTGTGGAATAGTAGATTTCCAATACCGTTTCCGAAAATGAGAAAAGCTGCAGTACAAAAGCATCCAAGGGAAAAGACGCAGACAGATACCCGTTTGATTAAATGCAGAAGCGTTTGTTGGTCTTTCTGCGTCTGTACTTCCGCAATCGTTGGGAGAAGCATGGTTGCGATGGAGTTTGTAATGGCAGACGGGAAGAAGATGCAAGGCATTGCCATCCCTGTAAGGATTCCGTACAAACTGAGGGCTTCTTTGCTGGAAAGTCCATAGAGAAGCAGAGAAGCGGGAATGGAGACGGCTTCGATACTTTGCAGGACGTTGAGTAATACTCTGTTTGCAGTCAAGGGAGTAGAGAGCGCAAGCAATTCCCGTATACGAAGAAACGGATGTCTTTTGGAATTTTGCTTTATGCCGGAAACGCTATTGGTATGATTCCATGTAAAGACACAATATAACGCCGCTCCGATTTCTCCGAGAACAAGACCGATTACCATAATGCTGACCGGAAGTGATTTCTGATTCCGAATGAGACATGCACAGATGAACCAGACAGAAAGTACACGAACCGTCTGTTCGACTAATTGGGAGACAGCGAGCCGTTTGGTCTGTTTTAATCCGAGATAGTATCCGCAGATGCAGCTATGAATGGATGCAAAGGGGAAAATATAGGATAATGGCAATAAAAGCTCGGCGCAGCGGATGTCTTGCAAGACATATCGGGCAATCCAGCGGGTGTTAGACTGGATTAGAAGCATGACGATTGTAGAGCATGACAGGGAGAGAAGGAGTCCGGCGAACAGACTCTGCTTTGCCTCCGTCTGCTTTCCGAGGGCGCATTTTTGTGCAACAAGCCTGGAAAGCGCTACCTCGATTCCGGCAGACGTAAGGGAAAATCCGAGCGCGAAGATAGGGAACACGAGCTGATAGAATCCCATTCCTTCCGCCCGAAATGTCCTGCTTAAAAAAATCCGGTAAAAGAAACCGATGAATCGGCTTAAGAATCCGGTGATTGTCAGAATGAATGTTCCTTTAATAATCGTATCTTTTTTAGACATGTAATCACCTTGTATTGCTTTCTATACAAATATATTATAGAAATATTCTTGACAGAACTAAAAAGGAATGATATTCTACAAAAGGAAATCCTAGTAAAATAGTAGGGATTAAGAAACGCTTAAAGAAGGTGAAAATTTGAAACTGTCAACAAAGGGAAGATATGGATTACGAGCTTTGATTGATTTGGCGAGATATAGCGAAGTGGAGCCGGTGTCCATCAACAGTATTGCGGAGCGGCAGGGAATTTCAGAACGATATCTGGAACAGTTGATGGCGATGCTTAAGAAAGCCGGACTCGTGAAGAGTATCCGGGGAGCCGGCGGCGGTTATGTGCTTGCGAAAGAGCAGAAAGATATCTCCGTAGGAGATGTGCTTCGCGCCTTAGAAGGGAACTTGAATCCGGTAGAGTGTTCCGGTTTTGTGGAAGAAGGATGTGAAGCTGCCGGAGGATGTGTGACGAAGTATGTATGGCAGAAAATCAATGACAGTATCAATCAGACAGTAGATGAGATAAAATTGAATCAGCTCGTAGAAGAGAGCAAATCGATGAACAAAATAGAAGTATGCGGACATAGAGACTGCAATAATTAGGAGGTAGAAACATGGAAAGATTTGTATATTTGGATAATGCGGCAACAACGAAGACGGCGCCGGAAGTGCTTGATGCGATGCTCCCTTATTTTACGGAGTATTACGGGAATCCTTCCAGTGTATATAGTTTTGCTTCCAGAAATAAGGATGAGATTACAAGACAAAGGGATATCATTGCGGAGGCTTTGGGAGCAAAAGGAAATGAGATTTATTTTACAGCGGGCGGCTCAGAAGCGGATAACTGGGCGTTGAAAGCGACGGCGGAAGCTTACAAAGAGAAAGGAAACCATATTATTACAACGAAGATTGAGCACCATGCAATTCTTCACACAGCGGAGTATCTGGAGAAGAACGGGTTTGAAGTGACCTATCTGGATGTTGATGAAAACGGCGTTGTAAGCTTGGAAGAATTAAAAGCGGCAATCCGTCCGGAGACGATTCTGATTTCCATCATGTTTGCGAATAACGAAATAGGAACGGTTGAACCAATCAAGGAGATTGGTGAAATTGCAAAAGAGCATGGAATCTTATTCCATACGGATGCGGTACAGGCCTTCGGCCAGCTTCCAATCAATGTGGATGAGTGCCATATTGACATGTTAAGCGCCAGCGGTCATAAATTAAACGGACCGAAAGGAATCGGTTTCCTCTATATCAGAAAAGGCGTGAAGATTCGTTCCTTCGTACATGGCGGCGCACAGGAGAGAAAGAGACGTGCGGGAACGGAAAACGTACCGGGAATTATCGGAATCGGAGCGGCGGTAAAACGTGCAGTTGATACGATGGAAGAAAGAACGGCAAAAGAGCGAGAGCTTCGTGATTACATGATTGGAAGAATCGAAAACGAAATTCCATATGCAAAATTAAACGGGCACCGTACAGACAGACTTCCGAATAACGTGAACTTTAGTTTCCGGTTTATCGAAGGAGAATCTCTTCTCATCATGTTAGACATGAAAGGAATCTGTGCATCCAGTGGTTCTGCATGTACTTCCGGTTCCCTGGACCCGTCGCATGTACTTCTTGCAATCGGACTTCCTCACGAGATTGCACATGGTTCACTTCGAATGACATTGAGTGAAGAGACGACAAAAGAAGACATTGATTATGTAGTAGACGCTTTGAAAGAAATCGTGGACAAGCTTCGCAGCATGTCTCCGTTATATGAGGATTTTGTAAAGAAACAGAACAAAAAATAAAAAACAATTGTGAAAGAAAAAGAGGTAAAAAATATGTATACAGAAAAAGTAATGGACCATTTCCAGCATCCAAGAAACATGGGAGAGATTGAGAACGCAAGCGGAGTCGGAACAGTCGGCAACGCAAAATGCGGAGATATTATGAGAATGTACCTGGATATCGACGATAACGGAATCATTCAGGATGTAAAATTTAAAACATTTGGATGTGGAGCAGCAGTTGCAACAAGCAGCATGGCGACAGAACTTGTAAAAGGCAAATCCATTCAGGAAGCAATGCAGGTAACAAATAAAGCGGTCATGGAAGCGCTTGACGGTCTTCCGCCGGTAAAAGTACACTGTTCTCTTCTGGCAGAAGAAGCGATTCATGCAGCGCTTTGGGATTATGCGGAGAAACATGGAATCAAGATTGAAGGATTGGAGAAACCGAAATCAGATATCCATGAAGGTGAAGAAGAGGAAGAAGAGGAATACTAAAAGGAGAGACGATGGAAAAGAAAAAAGTAGTCGTTGGAATGTCCGGAGGGGTGGATTCCTCTGTGGCAGCCTATCTGCTGAAGGAGCAGGGATATGACGTTATCGGTGTGACAATGCAGATTTGGCAGGATGAAGACCGCGCAATTCAGGAGGAAAACGGCGGATGCTGTGGACTTAGCGCTGTAGATGATGCGAGACGGGTGGCGGCAGATTTAGGGATTCCTTACTATGTGATGAATTTTAAGAAGGAATTTAAACGGGACGTCATCGATTATTTTATCGAAGAGTACCGACAGGGAAGGACGCCGAATCCTTGTATCGCATGCAACCGCTACGTTAAGTGGGAATCACTGCTGAAGAGAAGCTTAGATATCGGTGCAGATTACATTGCGACAGGACATTATGCAAGAATCGTGAAGCTGGATAACGGAAGATACACGCTGATGCGCTCGGCAACTTTGGCAAAAGACCAGACGTACGCGCTTTATAATCTGACGCAGGAGCAGCTTTCACGCACCTTAATGCCGGTTGGAGAGTATTCCAAGGATAAAGTGCGGGAAATAGCTGAGCGAATCAATCTTCAGGTGGCAAGCAAGCCGGACAGTCAGGATATTTGTTTCGTGCCGGATGGAGACTATGCTTCCTTTATCGAGGAGACAACAGGGGAAAAAGTTGTGCCGGGAAACTTTGTGGATTTGGATGGAAATATCCTTGGACAGCATAAAGGAATTATCCACTATACAGTCGGACAAAGAAAAGGTCTTGGACTTTCTCTTGGGAAACCGGTATTCGTGCTGGAAATCCGTCCGGAAACGAACGAGGTTGTTATTGGAGACAATGAAGATGCTTTATCTAATACGCTCCGAGCCAACCGGATAAATTTCATGTCTGTGGAAGAGTTGGAAGGCGAAAAGCGTGTGTTTGCAAAGATAAGGTATAATCATAAAGGGGCATGGTGTACAGTGAAGAAGTCCGGAGAAGATGAGATTCTCTGTACATTCGAGGAACCGCAAAGAGCCATTACACCGGGGCAGGCGGTTGTACTTTATGATGGCGACTATGTGTTCGGCGGCGGTACAATTATAGGAGATAAGTAAGATGAGAGCAGATTATCATACACACACAAACTTTTCTACCGACGCTCCGAAAACGAGTACGCCGGAAGTTCAGATTGAAGGAGCCATCGCAAGAGGGCTTGAGACTATCTGCATTACCGACCATATGGATAAGGATTACGATGCGGAAGGGAAAAAATTCGTATTCGATACCGAGCGCTATTTTGAAACCTTGCGTCCGCTGCAAGAAAAATATAAAGATAAAATCGAAGTGTTAATCGGTGTGGAACTTGGGTTACAGCCCCATTTAGGTACATTTTCCAAAGAATATGTGAATCGATATCCTTTTGACTTTGTAATCGGTTCCAGCCATATGCTTCAGGGAAGAGACCCGTATTATCGCGAGAACTTCGCAGAACTTACAGACGAGGAACTTTATCGGGCAATGTTTGAAGAAACGCTTACGATTGTGAAACGGGTGGATGACTTTGACAGCCTGGGGCATCTGGACTATATCGTAAGATACGGAAGAGAACAGGAACGCTCCTATTCTTATGATGCCAACAAGGAAATCATTGATGAAATTTTAAAACATCTCATTGCGAATGGGAAAGGTTTAGAACTCAATACCGCAGGTTTGAAATACGGGCTTCCTTTCGCGCATCCATATCCGGAGATTTTAAGGCGATACAGGGAACTAGGAGGAGAAATCATTACCGTAGGTTCCGACGGACACAAACCGGAACATCTGGCGTATGATTTTCAAAAGGTGGAAGAAATTTTATCCGCTTGCGGGTTTAAATATTATACAGAATTTCGACAAAGAAAGCCGATTTTTAAGCAAGTTAGATAAACTTGGATAAAGCCGGTATAAAAATACAAAATGCTATTGAAATTTTGTTTTGGATTTAGTACAATATTTATTGGTTGATGATTCTTTAACGAAGTTAAAGGATATCAGACATACTGTAAAGAGTGATTTAAAATAAAACTTTAGGAGGAATTAATCATGGCAGTAAAAGTAGCAATTAATGGTTTTGGACGTATTGGACGTCTTGCATTCAGACAGATGTTTGGAGCAGAAGGATTTGAAATCGTAGCAATCAACGACTTAACATCTCCAAAGATGTTAGCTCATTTATTAAAATATGACTCAACACAGGGAAGATACGCTCTTTGTGATAAAGTTGTTGCAGGAGAAGATTCTATCACAGTTGACGGAAAAGAAATCAAAATCTATGCAAAAGCTAATGCAGAAGAACTTCCTTGGGGAGAAATCGGAGTAGACGTTGTTTTAGAGTGTACAGGATTCTACACATCTAAAGCGAAAGCAGAAGCTCACATCAAAGCAGGAGCTAAGAAAGTTATTATCTCTGCACCAGCCGGAAATGACCTTCCTACAATCGTATACAACGTTAACCACGAGACATTATCTAAAGATGATGACATTATCTCAGCAGCTTCTTGTACAACAAACTGCTTAGCACCAATGGCAAAAGCTCTGAACGATTTAGCACCAATCAAATCCGGTATCATGTGCACAATCCACGCTTACACAGGTGACCAGATGACACTTGATGGACCACAGAGAAAAGGTGATTTAAGACGTTCTCGTGCAGCAGCTTGCAACATCGTTCCTAACAGCACAGGTGCAGCAAAAGCTATCGGATTAGTTATCCCAGAATTAAATGGTAAATTAATCGGAGCTGCTCAGCGTGTACCAACTCCAACAGGTTCTACAACAATGTTAACAGCAGTTGTTGAAGGAAACGTAACAGTTGAAGAAATCAACGCAGCTATGAAAGCAGCAGCTAACGAGTCTTACGGATACAACGAAGATGAAATCGTATCAAGCGATATCGTTGGAATGACATACGGTTCATTATTCGATGCTACACAGACAATGGTTTGCCCATTAGACAACGGTACAACAGAAGTTCAGGTTGTTTCTTGGTATGACAATGAAAACTCATACACAAGCCAGATGGTAAGAACAATCAAATACTTCGGAAAAATCATCGCTGGTGAAATCTAAGAAGAATAAAGAGTTTTTCTAAGTATAGACTCATCAAGGGTCCGGTCTTTTTGGACCGGACTCTAATTTTTTAAATGATAGGATATTCTTTCGGAATCCTATCATTTAAAAAATGCACTTCGTGCAAAGATGTGCAGCTCGCGGCAATGAAGTTAGTCATTCAGACACCGCTCGCGCGCGAAGATTACGCTATTGCGCAATCTTTTTTATATAATAGGAAATTCCGACTTTTGTGGAATCAATGAATGAAAATAGCC
>CAJJYZ010000055.1 GCA_905197485.1 uncultured Lachnospiraceae bacterium
TGAACTCATGGTACAGTTATTTGGTCGAATACTGATCCATGAATAATTCAGGTTTTTCTTTAAATTTTCGAATTTTTCCACTTTGAATCTTATGCGTCCTGGCCTTACTGCATACAATCCGATAGAGGAAATCATATTCTTTTAATTCCTCTTTACATTTTTGTTTTCCAGCTTCTAATTGTTCGATGGCATCATCTATATTTCCGCCTTTCAGTTCAATCAAGTAAGCTTTTTTCTTACTATCATTGATGAGTAAAAAGTCGCAACACTTAGTTTGTTTGAATACATCGCCATCAAGCTTATAATGTCTTAAATCAAATCTTCTATTAATATTCGTTGCACGATGCTCCCTTTGTGTTCCTTTGTCTTTTGAGACAACAATCGCTTGATTTTTTTCACACAAAGATTTATCAGGAGTAAGAAACATGTTATTCTCCCTCCATTCCATTCTCAATCCACAATTCTACCATAGCTTCATAATCTTCATTTATCTTATCAGAAGCACTGTCAATGATTTCATTGAGAATCGCTTCAAACTCATCGTCTAAACAAGATTGTATTTCTCCCTTTTCCACATAATATGCGGATAAATTTTCAAATTCTATCCATTTATATGAATCAATAATTTTTCCCAACGTGTTTCGACTGACTTTTGAGGAAATCTTATTTGCATACAATAAGTTATTGATAGTCCCCAAAATATATGGACTATGCGTTGTAAGCAGCACCTTATTTCCATCATTCTTTGCCAAAGAAATAAATTCTGTAATCAGCTTTTGTGCATTAGGAAACAAATGTGATTCCGGTTCCTCAATAATAAAATAAGATTTTTTATTATTAAGCAAATAATAGAATACCACATTTAAAATCCATACTGCCTCTTGTTGTCCGGATGAAGCAAAATTAATTTTTACATATCTATCTTCTATTACCTGTAATCTTTCTTCTCCATCAACATTTCTGTATTCTCCATGCAAAACCTGTTTCATTAATTCTGCACATTGTTGCAGCTTTTTCTTATTAATCTTAGCATCTGTTAATTCAATTTTCTCTTGAATCAATGATTGAACACCATTAGAAAATGATGGTTTTAACTGCATAATCCTTTCCAGATAATTTTGCGTACAATAATCCAAACTCCGTTTCTGGTCATCGTTCATCACACTATACATAAACATTAATTGTGAACTAAATAAAGTCATCATACTTCTTCCGGCAGGAATATAAATCACTTCCGTATCGTCGCCAAAAAACTCATCAATCTCTTTTTTTATGTTTCCATTATTACGTGCATGCGTCAATGCATCTAACTGAAGTGTATCATAGGAATTGAGAAATCCAATCAACTTTTCACTCAGTTCAATCCAGATATAATTCGGTGCATTCAAGGCATTTTTCAGACAAATTTTTATATAAATAGAATCCGTATAGTAATATTCAATTGACATGTCATTATCCATACACCATGTTGTCCCAAAGGTTTGCAAAAAGTTCGAACGAATCTCTTTCAATAAACGATTTTTCGTAGATAATTCCATAATATCGCTTCCACTTAAAAAACGCTTATTAATTTGCATGAACAGAAGTTGTCTAATATTTTTAAAGAAAAATATACTTTTGGCAATCGTACTTTTCCCAGATGCCTGCGGACCTGTGAAAATCATAAAATCATTGATGTACAAATCGCAATGCTCTATCGGTCCCAACTTATCAATTATTATTCTTTCCATATTTCAATACCTCAAATATTTTTCTATTCTCCAAAATGAACCACTTACATTTTCATTGATTATATCATGTCAAAGTATTACTGTAAATCTACCTCTATTTTAAATTGTACAAATCTGTCACTATACATTCGGAAACACCAATTCCATCTTCGTCCCGACTCCCAGTTCGCTTTCCACATTCACTTCCGCCTGATGGAGCACCGCCCCATGTTTTACAATCGAAAGTCCCAGTCCGGTTCCTCCGCTTTGTTTGGAGTGGCTTTTGTCTACCCGATAGAAGCGTTCGAAGATACGCTCGATATCTTCTTTCGGAATCCCGATTCCCGTATCTCTTACGATTACTTTTTTCCCGCTTAACGTATTTCCAACCCAGACTTCCAGTTTTCCGCCTTCTTTATTGTATTTGATTCCATTGGCACAAATATTATAAATCATCTCCTGCAGAACCGGACGGACTCCATTATAGATAACGGGTTCTCCGGTCACCTCAATCCGGACATGTTTCTTCTCCGCCGGAAGCGCAAGTCTGCTGCACACATCTCTCGCCAGTTCGAAGAGGTCCACATCTTCTTTTTCAATCTCCACCCGTTCTTCGTCGAGCTTGGAAAGTTTGATGTTATCTTCCACAAGTGTAATAAGCCGGCTCGCTTCATCATAGATACGCTCAGAAAATTTCGGCATGTCCTCCGGCTTGACGAGACCGCTTTTCATAATCTCAGCATATCCGGAGATGGAAGTCAGCGGCGTCTTCAATTCATGGGACACGTTTGCCGAGAATTCTTTTCGCATCTGCGCCACCGCATCTTTTTCTTTATTTTGTTTGTCGATACTTTCCAGAAGAGGCGTGAGTTCATCATAAATATTGTTTTTCAAAGGTTCATGCAAGTCCAGCTCGTTAATCGGGCGAATCAGCCTTGCCGTCTGCCATCTTGCCAGGACAATGGCGAAGCAAATCATAACCACTGCAATAACCGTCATATACGGCAGTACCTGTATGAACATCGGAAAAACGTTATCCACTGTCCGGGAGACGCGGAGCACATTTCCATCTTCCAGCAGAAGGGCGTAATAGATGGAGCGTTCTTTGATGGTATCTGAGACACGCACGTCCCTTCCTTCCCCATGTAACAGCGCTTCTTTGACTTCCGTTCGATTCTTATGGTTTGCCAGCGTCAGTTCATCGTCTTTCGAATCATACTGCACCGTTCCTTCCGGATTGATGACCGTTACCCTCGTGTTCTGCTGGACATTGTCCATCGCCTCCAGATATTCCGTTCCGGAGATATCAATCGCTCCCTTGATATAACGCGCCTCCTGCTCCACTTCCGCCTGTAGGTTCTGGAACGTCTGGTTGTAGACTGCCACCGTCAGCAATAAGTAGGAGATGACAAGCGTAATGCAAAGTACGAGAATCATACTTCTTTGAATCTTACTTCTCATCGCTTCCTCCCATGCGGTAACCGACGCCTCGCACCGTCTCAATCAATTCCCCGGCGCTTCCGAGTTTCTGCCGGAGCGTTCTCACATGCACATCGACGGTTCTCGTCTCCCCGTCAAAGTCATATCCCCATATTTCTTCCAGAAGTTTGTCACGCGTCATCACGATGTGCTGGTTCTTCACCAATTTTTCCAGCATCTCAAATTCTTTCAATGTGAGCGTCACATCCTCTCCATCCACGCGCACTTTATGTTTTTCCACATCCAGTTCCAGATTGTCGATGCGATATGTCATATCCTTCGCACTTCTCTTCGTTCTTCGAAGCACCGCCTTCACTCTGGATACCAGCTCCATCATTCCGAATGGTTTTGTAATATAATCGTCCGCCCCGGAATCCAATCCGATGACTTTATCGTATTCCGAACCTTTGGCAGTCACCATAATGACAGGAATATCCTTCGTTCTGGAAGAGGATTTCAGCTTCTTCAGAATCGTCAGCCCGTCTTCCCCCGGAAGCATGATATCAAGCAAAACAAGCTCTGGCGTATCGAACGCCAAAGCTTCTATAAATGCTTTCCCATCTTCAAATCCACAGGCTTCCATTCCCGTCGATTCCAGCGTGTATACAACCAGGTCCCGAATGTTACTATCGTCTTCTACGCAATATATCATTCTTTTGGTCTCCTTTAGTCTTTATCTTCTAATTTAATTTCCGGTGTACACCTGTAATTGAGAACTCTACCCACTCGGCGATGTTCGTGGCATGGTCTCCGATTCGCTCCAGATATTTTGCAATCATCAGCATATCGATGGCTTCACTTCCTTGATTCTTCTCTTTTCCTAAAATCAGAATCAATTCTTCTTTAATCTGGTCAAAGAGCTCATCCACCGCATTATCCGCGAGAATGACTTTTCTCGTCAGTTCCAGGTCTTTTTCTACGAATGCCTGTACGCTCTTTTTCACCATCTCACTCGTCTTTGACGCCATCTCCACGAGATACGAATGGGCGACAATACTCTGATTCTCACCGGAGATTAGGATTTCCGCAATGTCGGACGCCTGGTCTCCTATTCGTTCCATGTCCGTAATCATCTTCAGCGCCGCGGAAATTTGCCGCAAGTCCCTTGCCACCGGCTGCTGCTGTAAGAGAAGCTTCAGACAAAGTCTTTCGATATCTTTTTCCAACTGGTCAATCTCCTCGTCTTCCCCGATGACTACCTTCGCCATCTCAAGGTCTTTATCCGCCACAGCTTTCGTCGCATTGCTGATTGCCTTGCCGCACAGTTCCCCCATCTCAACTAACATTTCATTCATGCGGTCAAGCTGCATATCGAATTTGTTTCTCATAATTAACCGAACCTCCCTGTAATGTAATCCTCTGTACGTTTATCCGACGGTATGGAGAATAATTTCTCCGTCTCGTTATACTCGATAACTTCTCCTAACAGGAAGAATGCGGTGTTGTCTGATACGCGGACAGCCTGCTGCATATTATGTGTCACCATGACAATAGTATAATCTTTTTTCAGTTCCATCGCAAGGTCTTCTATCTTGGATGTGGAAATCGGGTCCAACGCAGAAGTCGGTTCGTCCATCAAGAGTACTTCCGGCTGAACCGCCAACGCTCTGGCGATGCAGAGTCTCTGCTGTTGTCCACCGGACATGCCGAGGGCGCTTTTCTTCAACCGGTCTTTCGTCTCCTCCCAGATAGCCGCATCCCGCAGCGATTTTTCCACGATATCATCCAGTTTGGATTTCGAATGGATTCCATGGGTCCTCGGTCCAAACGCAATGTTATCATAGATACTCATCGGAAACGGATTCGGTTTCTGGAACACCATGCCGACTCTTTTTCTCAGAAGGTTGACGTCCATTCTTCCGTAAATGTCTTCCCCATCGAGAAGTACCTGCCCATCAATCTTACAGCCTTCTACCAGGTCGTTCATCCGGTTCAATGATTTTAATAAGGTAGATTTTCCGCATCCGCTCGGTCCGATGAATGCGGTAATTTTATTGGATTCAATTTCCAGATTCACATGTTTTAACGCTTGAAAGTCCCCGTAATGTAAATCCAGGTTCTTGACACTAATCTTACTCATTGTTTCTTCCTTTCGTAATCTTTCTTGCTACAAAGCCTGACAACGCGTTGATTCCTACCACAAGTACGAGCAATACAACGGCTGTCGCATACGCCTGATTCATATAGAGTCCTTCATTCGACAAGTTGTACATATGAATCGCCAGCGTTCTTCCCGAATCCATCGGATTGAAGGTAATCTCCGGAACTGTTCCCGCCGTATAGATAAGCGCCGCCGTTTCCCCCACGATTCTTCCGACTGCAAGGATGATTCCCGCAAGGATTCCCGGAACCGCGCTCGGAAGCACCACCCGGAATACGGTGCGAAGCTTTCCTGCTCCCAACCCAAAACTTCCTTCCCGGTATGTATCCGGAACGGATTTTAACGCTTCTTCCGTCGTCCTCATAATGAGTGGCAGAATCATAATCGCCAGCGTACATGCGCCTGCCAGCAGAGAATATCCCCATTTCAGAGCGGATACGAAAAACAACATTCCGAACAACCCATAGACAATGGAAGGAATCCCTGACAAAGTCTCCGTCGTGATACGAATCAAATCCACGAATTTATTGCCTTTTCCGGAATATTCCACGAGAAAGATTGCGGAAAAGATTCCGAACGGCACCGCGATAAACAATGAGAAAAACGTCATCACTACGGTGTTGATAAGCGCCGGCATAAGCGAAGCATTCTCACTCGTATACTTGAGTGCAAAGAGCTCCGGCTTGATGTGCGGAACGCCTTTTATTAAAATGTACACGATTAAAAAGAATAGTACGGCAAAGGTCAAAAGCGCCGCCAGCATAATGAGAAGCATGAGAATCAGAGACCCCGGTCTTCTTCTATACTCTCTGCATTTATTTTTGAATTTACTCATGTCTTGACCTCCGGTTCAATAACGATACAGAGAGATTAATGATTAAGATGAACACGAACAATACGACCGCTGTCGCAATCAACGCCTCCCTGTGTAAATCTGTTGCATATCCCATTTCCATCACGATGTTGGCTGTCAGTGTGCGGACACCTTTCGCAATCCCCTGCGGCATACGCGGCTGGTTTCCTGCGACCATGATGACTGCCATCGTCTCTCCGATTGCACGTCCGATTCCGAGAACGATTCCCGCAACGACGCCGGACTTTGCCGCCGGAAGCACGACTTTGAAGATGCTTCTCTCTTTCGTTGCACCAAGCGCCAACGCTCCTTCATAATATTGATCCGGCACCGCACGAAGTGCAGATTCTGTCACCCCAATGATGGTCGGAAGAATCATCATTCCAAGAAGAATCGATGCGGTCAGAATACTGTTTCCATCTCCGGAGCTTCGAAGTACGCCTGCCGCTTTCAAATTCCTGCAGATTTCCCTTGTCAGAGGCACAAGCACGACAAGTCCAAAGAATCCATATACGACAGATGGGATTCCCGCAAGAAGCTCCGTCGCTCCCTTTAATCCCGGATAAAGTCTTTTCGGACAATATTTCGCCATAAAAATAGAAGTCAGGATTCCGATTGGCACTCCTATGATGATTGCCCCCGCTGTCACATAGATGCTTCCCATAATCATCGGAAGAATTCCGAAAATCTTATTGTTTGGTCTCCATCGTTCTCCTGTCAGAAACTCCAGAAACCCAATCTCCTTCATGGCAGGGATTCCATTTGCAAATAAAAATATACAAATGAGAGCTACCGCCAGCACCGAAGCGCAGGCGGCAATGAAGAACACTCCCTGCATGAATTTTTCCGTCCATGCTTTTTTCATATTATTCTACGACCTCATCCCATGTAAGAACTTCACCTGTGTAGATGGATTTTACCTGCTCACTGGAGAGCTCCTCTACTGTACTGTCGTTGTTTACAATTACTGCGATTCCATCCAATGCGATAACTGTCGGAGTCACACCTTCTGCTAGCTCTGTGTCTTTCAGCTCTCTGGATGCCATACCGATATCACACAATCCGTCTACTACGGATGTCACACCTGTTGTGGAATCACTTGTCTGAATCTCGATTTCAGCGCCTGTATTTACTTTTAAGTATGCTTCTTTTAATTTCTCCATGATTGGCGATACGGAAGAAGAACCTGCTACTACGATTTTTCCTGTTGCGCCGTTGCTTTCATACGGTTTCACATCGTCCATCGGAATTCCGCTATTTTCTTCCACGACCTTCTGTCCTTCCGGACTCATGATGTAGTTTACAAAATCCTGGGCCACCTCGCTGATTCCGTCTTTTGTCACGATGTTAAATGGTCTCTGAATCTTGTAGTCTCCGGACTTGATATTCTCGACTGTCGGCTCTGCTCCGTCAATTTTTACTGCTTTCACGCTATCATCCAAAGATGCAAGTGAGATATAGCCGATGGCATATTCGTTTCCGGAAACGGTATTCATCATAACGGACGTACTGTTTGTAATTGCCGCTTCTTCTGTCGTCATATCCATCTTCTCACCGTTCTCATCTTTTTCCTCAACTCCGAACAGCTCGATGAACGCGCCTCTCGTACCGGAACCGTCCTCTCTTGATACAACAGAAATATCGTTTGTCGCATCCCATTCTGCTTTTTTATCATTTCCACCCTCAGCTTTTCCTTCGTCACTGCTGCCGCATCCTACTACGGAAACTGCTGTCATCGCTACGATTGCTGTCACTGCCAATAATTTTTTCAACTTCATGTCTTTCATTCTCCTTTTTGTCAATCCTTGTCTGCCTGTTCTCTTGCAGACGTTCTATCTTCTTCACAGGTATTATCATAAAAAACTTTTGTTAAATCCAAAACGGCTTTTTTGTTAACTCTATGTAAAATTATCCTGAATTATTCATGGATCAGTATTCGACCAAATAACTGTACCATGAGTTC
>CAJJYZ010000056.1 GCA_905197485.1 uncultured Lachnospiraceae bacterium
TAACTATGTGGCTTTCAGCCACTTTCACGGCGAAGCCGTGAATAATATAGGATTAATATTTATTTCCGTATTATATATTCCCGTTTTTATTATACCTGTTTCTGATATATTGTAAATATTTTCAATCTATCCAAATAAATCTTTTTACAATTTCCAGAAACAAGGATAACCCTCCCCGCATAATATAGTATTGTAAACAAACAATTGATGGAGGCTTCAATATGAGCGATTTAAGTGCAACAAACTGCGGATGTGGATGTGGCGAAGGAAGAGATTACGGAAATAACAATTCCTGTATCTGGATTATTTTACTTCTGTTATGCTGCTGTGGCAACGGATTCGGCGGACGCGGAAACTGTGGTTGTGGCAATGACAGCTGCTTAATCATTCTCATTTTACTCTTCTGCTGTGGAAACAATGGAATCTGTGGCGGAAATGACGGATGTGGATGCTGCTAATTTTTATAAATCACAAAATACAGCTTTTTAAGAAAATGGGGAGTATCGATTTTGATACTCCCTCTTTTGGGTGGTCGGAGATGATAGAAATCTCCAACCGCCAAAAATACTTCTCATCTTCCGGAACTGCGTTTTCTTTTCTCGTTCCGTTCTTCTTCCTCTTTTTTTAACTCTTCCTGTGTAACCTCTCTTGTTAGCATACAGTTTTCATCCAGCTCATATACCGCGTTTCCGTCAATGATTAACTTACGCATACATTTCACTTCCCTTCATATTATGATATGAGGATTTCATATTTTTGACTTTTTATACATATACATTAGCGATGTACCGAAAGGAGTGTTTATGAACCGGTCTGATTCTGATAAAATGACGCCTTTTGACAGGCTCATTTCTTCCAAAGAATTACAAATGTTAAAACTGCTGATACCATATACGCCGGTAAACAATCAACGGATGCTTGGTATCTATGTAAAATTTATGGAACTGGAACATACCATTCAATTTTTCAGACATGTTCAAACGGATATTCATTCGCAGGCTTTTGAGGCATCCGTCTCCTCTCCGCTCGATATACTTGACGAGCTTCGTCCTTATCTTCCGGAAAGCGAACAGGAGAAAATGGATTCTCTCTTAAGTCTTTGGAACCTGTTTGAAATGGTTTCTACGATGGAACAGATGACCGGGGATGAGAAGAATCACTCCGCCTCCGGGAACATGGACCCTCTGAGTCTCGTAAAGACGATGTTAAACCCGGAGCAACAGGAAATGTTTGAAATGTACAGCAATATGTTTCAAGACAACGAACAACCTGCGGAATCGGAAGATTCCCATATGAAAGGAGACGAAAATGATGGAACAATGGACGAATCATCCCGGGCTGAAGAATATGGACCCGGCAAAACTGGAACTGATTCGGGCGGCGATTGAACGGACGAACGGGAAAACAGGCAATAGTCTTGCCGCTGTTTTGCTCTCCCTTATCACTAGAGCCCAGAAAAAACAAATTCAATTCACCCCAGAAGAAGTTGCCTTTATCATGGAAATCATGAAGGACGGCAAGACGCCGAAAGAAAAAGAACAGATTGACCGTACTGCGCAGATGGCGCAGAACATTCTGAAGAATCATAAAAATAAGTAACAAAGGAATCGTTTTTCATATCGACATGATACTCTCCCATCTGTTATACTAAGACGTATCAATGAAGATTGTGAGGACAATACACTTATGAGAAATATAAAATTAACATTAGAATATGATGGCAGCCGCTATCAGGGATGGTCTCGTCTTGGAAAAGGCGAATCCACCAATACTATTTTTAACAAGCTTTTAGAGGTTATCAAGAAAATGACGGATGAAGACGTCGAACTATACTGCGGCTCCAGAACCGAGACCGGCGTTCATGCCTACGCGCAGACGGTGAACTTCAAGACGACAACCGACCGGTCGCTTCTTGAAATCAAGCAGTATTTAAACCGCTACCTGCCGATGGATATTGCCGTTACTGAACTCGAAGAGAAACCGGAGCGTTTTCACGCGAGCCTGAATGCATCTTCAAGAATCTATACGTACCGAATCGCAATGGGCGATGTCCCGAACGTATTTGAGCGGAAATATACGTACTACTGCTTTAAGAAACCGGATATCGAGCGGATGCGTCAGGCTTCTCTTCTTCTTGTGGGACGCCATGATTTCAAAAACTTCTCTACCGTAAAGCGAAACAAATCGACAGAAAAGGAAATCTACAATATCGACATCTATGCCGATGAAGAAGAAATGCAGATTACCATCGAAGCTAATGATTTCCTTCATAATATGGCAAGAGTGCTCATCAGCACACTGCTTGACATCGGACTCGACAAGCGGAAGAAAGAAGAAATAGACAGCATCTTTTCCGGCAAAGCACCTGCCAGCGCGCCATGCGACCCGAAAGGACTCTATCTGCAGGAAATCGTCTATAAACAATAATACTTTAAAAAAATTTATGGAATAGGACTCTTCAAGAAATCCTATTCCATAAAAAACATAATTTTCCTATCCTATTTTCTCAAATATTTCTGTAACTCTTCGTAATATGCCGCGCCTTGCCGATATCCATGCTCGTAAAACTCAGTCAGTTTATCCGCATCCCGCTCCAGTCTTGAGATAAGCGGAATCTCCGGTCTTATGACGAATACTTTCCCTTCTGCTTCCAACTTCTCAATATGGCTCATCACCGCATTATAATGAATCGGACGATACAGAATCGTCTTCACCAGATTCGGATATTTCCGGTATGCCCGTTCATAGATTCTTCGCTGTCCTCTGGAGATTAATTTCTTCCGATAGCCATACCCTTTTGTCGAGATAATGACAATCTTTTTATTTCCATATGTGATTGCCCGTTTCAAAGGAATCGAGTCTGACAACCCTCCATCTAAGTATGGTTTCCCGTCCACCTTCACAATCGGCGACAGAAGCGGCATACTGCTGGACGCGCGGCAGATTCTCATCAGCCTCTCTTTATCGCACCGGTCATCCATATACTCTGCCTGTCCTGTCTCGCAGTTTGTCGTCACCCATTCCGCCTTGATATCCGAATGAAAATAAGTGTCGTAATCAAAAGGATAAATCTCATTCGGGAACTTGTCAAAAATCAAATCCATATTCAGAATACTCTTCTCTTTGACAAACTTACGGACTCCGAAATAATAATCAAAGTCTCCGTCTTCGTAAATCATGCATTCCTTTGTCCGTCCAATCTGTCTGGACACATAATCCACGCCGTTGCAGGAACCGGCTGACACACCGATTACATGCGACATATATAACTCTTTCTCCATCAAATAATCCAGGACACCGGAAGTAAATACGCCTCTCGTTGCCCCGCCTTCTAATACTAATGTTGCTTTCTCCATCTTTTATCCTGCCTTTCCTTATTTTTACTTCCCTCATGATGTTATTATATACCCATTTCCACCATCTTCAACCCTAAACCTTGAAATAACCTTGCCATTTTTCATTTCTCATGCTAAGATAATCGTTGGATAAATTAACTGACTAGCGGCTGTGGCAGTACAGATTCTGACGCAGCGACCACATAATTGAAAAAGGAGAATCAAAGATGATTAGTGCAAACAATATTACACTAAGACTTGGAAAAAAAGCATTATTTGAAGATGTAAACATTAAGTTTACTCCAGGAAACTGCTACGGTATCATCGGCGCCAACGGCGCAGGGAAGTCTACATTCTTAAAGCTTCTTTCCGGACAGCTTGAACCGACAAAGGGTGACATCGTCATCACGCCGGGCGAGAGACTTTCCTTCTTACAGCAGGACCACTTCAAGTACGACGACTATCTCGTTCTTGACACTGTTATCATGGGAAATGCAAGACTTTACGAGATTATGAAAGAAAAAGAAGTCATCTACGCCAAGGAAGACTTCACAGAAGAAGACGGAATCAAAGCAAGTGAATTAGAAGGAGAATTTGCTTCCATGAACGGCTGGGAAGCGGAATCTGACGCCGCGTCTCTTCTCAACGGTCTTGGAATCGAGACCGACTTACACTACAAATATTTGAGAGACCTTACCGGTGCAGAGAAAGTCAAAGTTCTTCTCGCCCAGGCATTGTTCGGTAACCCGGACATCCTGCTTCTCGACGAGCCTACGAACCACCTTGACTTGGATGCCATCGCATGGCTTGAGGAATTCCTCATCAACTTTGACAATACCGTTATCGTTGTATCCCATGACCGTTACTTCTTGAATAAAGTATGTACACAGATTGCCGATATCGACTACGGTAAAATCCAGCTTTACGCAGGTAACTATGATTTCTGGTATGAATCCAGCCAGTTAATCATTCGCCAGATGAAGGAAGCAAACCGTAAAAAAGAAGAAAAAATCAAAGAATTACAGGAGTTTATCTCCCGATTCAGCGCCAACGCTTCCAAATCCAAACAGGCAACTTCAAGAAAACGTGCCCTTGAGAAAATCCAGTTGGATGACATTCGTCCTTCCAGCCGTAAGTACCCTTACATTGATTTCCGTCCAAACCGCGAGATTGGAAACGAAGTTCTCACAGTAGACAACCTCACAAAGACTATCAATGGGGAAAAAATCTTAGACCACCTTTCTTTTACAATTACGCGTGACCAGAAAGTTGCTTTTGTCGGAGGAAACGAATTTGCAAAGACTGTCTTATTCAAGATTCTGACAGGCGAGATGGAGCCGGATGAAGGAACATACAAATGGGGAGTTACAACAACACAGGCTTACTTCCCGAAAGACAGCACGAAAGAATTCGACAACGACTACACTATCGTTGACTGGCTGACACAGTATTCGGAAGAAAAAGACGCGACATACGTACGCGGCTTCTTAGGAAGAATGCTATTTGCCGGCGAAGACGGTGTGAAGAAAGTAAAAGTATTGTCCGGTGGTGAAAAAGTACGTTGTCTCTTATCTAAGATGATGATTTCCGGCGCTAACGTTCTCGTTCTGGATGAGCCGACCGACCACTTAGACATGGAATCCATCACTGCGTTGAATAACGGTCTGATTAAGTTCCCAGGTGTCATTTTATTCGCTTCTCGTGACCATCAGATAGTACAGACAACAGCAAATCGTATTATGGAAATTGTTCCTGGCGGTAAAATGATTGATAAGATTACGACATATGACGAATATCTGGAAAGTGATGAGATGGCAAGAAAACGTCAGACATATACAACGGAAAATTCTGATGAAGATAATTAAATCTTACATTTTATGTGTAAAAAGCTATTGCAGAGTAAGTCAAAACTCTGCAATAGCTTTTTATTATGGGGCTGTCGGGAAAGTGCGCCTGGCGGCGCACGTTTCTAATGGGTGCAAGTCCCGAATCCGCCCGGCAGTGGGAAGGATATAGCCGAAGGCAAGGGTGTCCATCGTGAGGTGGAATCTGAAGGAAACTGGATATGGGGAATATACGAACCCATGGGCAAATCTCTGGTCTGACGAACAGAAATCACATTAGGCTATGCATGAGGGTAAGGCTGCATATCAAGTTAAAGCCCAATAACTGCACGGAATCATGTATGGTAGATGTGGCAGATAGATGGAGAGAAAGAAACGTGTGGTACCCGGGGAGGTCTGCGTGGAATGCTCTGAAAGGAGTAACCATCGTACAAGGAAACGAGACGATGCTGAGCATGCAGAAGTCAGCAGAGGTCATAGTAGTTGAGAGGCGAAGGACCGAATCAATAGGAGTCTTTAGTACAACCGGGAAAGGAGGAAGGACAAATGGATGCAGAAAACAAAGAAAAAGCTGCTTGCAAAAGAATAGTGCGGAACATGAAGGATATGTGAGATCGCATCGCCCCTTCAACCGAATATGGAAGGAAAGAGATAGTGCACAGCCGGAACTTTTGGAGAAGATACTGTATAAGGATAATCTGAACAGAGCTTTTAAGAGAGTAAAGGCGAACAAGGAAGCACCGGGAATTGATGGGATGACCGTTGAAGAAATCGGTGCATACCTTCGGGAGAATCAGAAAGCCATTATCGAGAGGATATATCGGGGGAAATATACCCCAGACCCGGTAAGGCGAGTAGAAATCCCAAAACCAGACGGTGGAATACGAAAGCTTGGTATTCCAACAGTCAAAGACCGTATTTTCCAACAAGCCATTACACAACAGCTCATGCCAATCTATGAGCCGATATTCTCGGACAACAGCTACGGTTACCGTCCGGGGAGAAGTGCAAAAGACGCTATCACAAAAGTAAAAGAGTATGCAGAACAGGGATATACCCATGCAGTGTCATTGGATTTATCAAAGTATTTTGATACCCTAAACCACGAAATACTCCTAAATATCTTGCGTAGAAATATAAAAGATGAGCGGGTAATTCAGTGGATTAAAAGATACTTAAAAAGTGGCGTGATGGAAAATGGTGTAGTTATGGAAACAGAGGAAGGTTCGCCACAGGGAGGAAACATATCTCCATTGTTAGCGAATATCTATCTGAATGAGTTCGACCAGGAGTTTGAAAAGAGAAAAGTGGCAGTTGTCCGATACGCAGATGATATCGTAATACTGGCAAAGAGCGACAGAGCCGCAAAGAGACTACTGGATGTTATTCGGCAAATTAAACGCGGCCTTTTCTGTCAGATTAAAACAGGTCTTTCAGAGTACCTGACAATGGTATAAAGCATATAGTTTTGAATGCTTTCTGCACACTGTTTTATGGAAAAAACCATCATGCAGATTATCTTACATGATGGTTTCTAAAGCTATCCGAGTTCACAGTCATTGATTGCCTGCATGACGGCATCGGCGGTTATGATATTTAAATTTGAGC
>CAJJYZ010000057.1 GCA_905197485.1 uncultured Lachnospiraceae bacterium
TTCTCTCTCTTGTCAACAAAACCAACCTGTACTGCCTCGTAGCCGTCGTTCTCTGCTGTCTTAACCTGTGTAACCACACATGGTCCAGCCTGAAGAACTGTTACTGGAGTTAAAACTCCGTCTTCGTTGAAAATCTGAGTCATTCCAACTTTTGTAGCTAAAATCGCCTTCTTCATTTTTTGACCTCCTGTCTTTTTCTACAGCGGAACGCGGGATGTTTCCGCGTTCATCCTAGAACAGTCCAGAAATCTATCTAAACCCTTCAGGATAACTGACAAATCTTATTTGTTCTTCATCTTGATGTTGATGTAAACACCTGCCGGCATTTCCAGTCTGGATAAAGCATCCACTGTCTTCTGGCTTGGTGTGATGATGTCGATGAGTCTCTTGTGAGTTCTCTGCTCAAACTGCTCTCTGGAATCTTTGTACTTATGAACAGCTCTTAAGATTGTAACAACCTCTTTCTTTGTTGGTAACGGCACCGGTCCGCTCACCTTAGATCCGTTCTTCTTTACAGTCTCGATGATTTTTGCAGCAGACTGGTCAACCAGCTGATGATCATAAGCTTTCAATGTGATTCTCATTACTTGACTTGCCATAAAAAAAGTCGCCTCCTTTTCGTACTATTTACTTCAGTACGACAAGCGGTGACTGTACACTCTCCCGTGTGTGTCGTGGGATACTCACACGTTGTTACCACATCTCAGTGGCCGTTATAGTTTCGTACAGTGACTTGTCGCCAGTTTCCTAACTTGACATTCGCTCCGCGGAAAACCTGCTATTTCTAAGCAGCAACCTCACGTTTCATCGCTATCATGTCACAGCTTTTTTAGTATACTCGATGTTCCGGGATTTTTCAAGTGTTTTTCTAAAATTATTGTATTTTTATTAGAACAATCCTGTTTCTTCTATCCTTCTGCTCAAAGCTCTCTTCTTTACTAATAAAACGAGAATTGCCGCAATGCTAAGTTCTACAAGCAATGTTACTAAAAGTCGGTCAGCTTCGTCAGATATCTTAGGAACTTTTTTCCGTACATATAGTATATTGACAACGCAAATCATAGTATTATATAATAAAAGTACGAAAAAACGTACGATTTTATATATGAAAGAGGTGTTGTATATGTTAGCAGTAAAAAGCATGGATGTGAGAGAAAATTTCAAAAGTTTATGTGACAAAGTATTTCATGGTGAAACATTATTTATTTCTCGTCCCAAAAACGAAAATGTTGTAATGCTTTCAGAATCTGAATATAACGAGATGTTAAAGGCCAAGAAAAACGCAGAGTATCTCATGATGATAGATAAATCTATGGCCGAAGCGGAAGCTGGTGGGTTTATTGTAAAAAGTCTAGATGAGTTGGGAAATTATGAATAAATGAATATTATTTTTACACAAACTGCCTGGGAGCAATACACCGATTGGCAGAAAGAAGATAAGAAAATCATAAAGCACATTAACGAACTCATCAAAGATATTACCAAAAACGGTCTACTGAAAGGAATCGGAAAACCGGAGCCTTTAAAGCACCGCAAGGCATGTAGCAGACGGATTACCGATGAGCACCGACTGGTTTACAATATGGATATCAATCAGAATCTGATTATATATTCCTGCAAATATCATTATGAAGAGTAATTTCCCCGAATCAGAGGCGCACATGATTCTTAGATAACGTGTGCACCTCTGATTGTGTTTAAAACAAAGAATCTCGTTTCCGAGATTCTTGCGCCTGCGGCGGTCGCATATGCGACATTTACAGCTTACGCCGCAGTGCACATCTTGCCGGAGGTTTTTTATGATATAGAAACGAAGTTTCCTATATCACAAGAAAAAAGGTAGCATAAAACCACCTCTTAGTCGTACAATATAGTCTAAGTTGCCAACAAAATATTTTCTTTAAAATTTAATTGGGTCTGACCTCTTTCACATCATTACAACAATCCTGTTTCTTCTATATATAATATACTTTTAAGAATTCCTCCATGATTTTCCTTGATAAACTTCGACTTGCTACTGATATATTGCTTTTCGCAATATAATTAAAAGTTAATCACTGCTCTGACTGAACAGAAATCAACTCGTGACTTGTTGTTGGTAGATTAGAAACCACCGAACTACTTCTTCTCTTGCTCTGATGCAAGAATCCAATTCATCTCTGATTCGAACGCTTCCAAGCTTTCCGTTCTTGCAGCGATTTTAAAAATAGTCTTTAAGATTGCAATGTCTTCTATGCTTTCAATTTCCTTTTGTAAGTCGTTCGGAATCTCTCCTAACTCTTCAAGCAAGGAGATAATATTTTCTTTTACTTCTTCAAGTCTCCCTATCTTTTCCGCTTTTCTTTTCTCATCTCTCAACAATTCTTCCAAAAGCATATAGCGTTCTCCCATCTCTCGATTTGTCTTAATTTCACAAACAATTCGCTGCATCTGTGTTACCAGCTTATTATTGAATTTCCTTTCACTCTCTTGAAGGTTCGCTCCTACAAATTCCAGAAATTCAACTAAACCTTCCGACACTTCCTCTCTATTCTCTCCCTTCGTACTCAGAAAAATCGTCTGGGTTCCATCTTCCAGGTGTAAAGTTTCATCCTCCAAACAGCAGTTAGAAAACGTATAGCAATAACGCTTCTGCCCAAACGGGTCAAAATCACACACAAATATCACAAATGCTTTCGGCAACTCCTCGTATTCCATACCAGAAGCCAGGCTCTCCAGAGTCATTTGTCCATGATAGTATCTGGCTCGCTTTCCGAGCGATTTCTGTGACTCCACCTGCATCTCCACATCATAATGTGTATTCTTCTCATCCTTCGCATAAATATCGAGGTGAACCCCTTTGTATTCCGGATGATATGCGATACTCTTTTCTTTACTAATCTTGATTCGCTCAATCTCAAATCCAAGTACCAGTTCCAGAAAACCGATACAGTTTTCCTCCACACTCATAACAGCACCGAACATGAAATTGTCTTTCATCGTCAAATCTTTTAGTGTTTTTCTTTTATTCATTCTTCCTCCATAACCACAGAGGAATTCTATAAGCCGATAATAGCATAAAAAAAGACAAATTTCCATGCATTTCAATTCAAAAACTATTTTTCAGCATCTCTAACAAAATTTTTAGCACTAGTACATCAAAGAAATAAAATAATTTCTCATTCCCAAATTTCTCTCAATCTACATTCCAACACAAAAATGGACCACAACGCATTGCAGTCCACCTTACTTTCTATATCATCAATATTTTCTATATCATCAATATTAACTTTTATTCCCACGTTATACTTTTTACTTCATATACCGAAACTACGTCCGCTTTATAGTCTACAACAAGTTCCATTGTATACATTTTTTCAAAGTTTTCGTTATTTCTCATTCCAGTTGCTGTTGTTTTGCATTTTACTACACCAACTTCTCTATTATGATACTCAGCCTGATTACTTTCAGTAACTTCTGCTTTAACCTCTTCAACAGTCACTTGACTATCTTTATAAAATTCGTCTCTTTCCTTTTTCAACTTATCACGCTGTTTTTCGTTCGTAATATTTTTGTACAAAACCTTATCCGTTACATCCTTATCTTTCGAATCACTATTCACCATTAAAAAAGCGGATGCCCATTCTTCAACGCCCTTCTCAACTATACTAGAATTTTCTTCAGTAAGAGGTTCTTTTTTTACATTCAACTGTTCATATACTGTAATATCTTGAAGTTTTTTTTCTTTTTTCTCTTCATCTTTTGTCTTTCCGCAACCACTTACTACAAATACTAATGCAAGCAAAATTATCAAATGCATTTTATATCTTTTCATCATAGTACCTTTCCTTTCGCCATGTCCTTTCTCTCCATCCATAACGCTCCCCTTTTACAAAAATATTGCCAAAAATGCATTGCATTTTTGGCAATATTATTACTGCTTGTAAAAACTAATTCCTAATCTTTGCCAAGATTATTTGAATTTCTTTACTAATAAAGCGAGAATAGCTGCAAGGCTAAGTCCTGCTGGCACTGCTGCTGCAAGTGGGTTAGCTTCGTCAGATGTCTTAGGAGCTTTTTTCTTGTCGTCCTTCTTGTCATCTTTCTTGTTGTCGTCTTTATTCTCATCTTTATTTGGTGTTTCCGGTTTGCTTGGTTTGTTTGGCTCTTCCGGTTTTTCTGGCTTCTCTACTGGTGTAGATGGCTCGATTGGTGTCCAATCTGTTGCCTTAGCTACAGCAACTCTTGTAGTTCCGTCTGCTTCGATTGGGAAACGTCCGTCTTCATCAACGATAGCGTATCCTTCTGGAAGGTTTCTTCTTACATAAGCTGCATCCATTTCTGTAGCATCTTTATCTACTGAAACTACTACGTTTCTGTAGTTTTCATTTGTTTTGTGGTCGTAGTAAATGATGTTAATGTCTTTAGAAGCTTCTTCTGGTGCAGATAATCTCTTCACTGGAACCTTAACATTGTTGTTTTCATCGATAGCAAAGTCGTTTTCTCTTGCAAGTTCCCATCCTTCTGGAACGTATTTTTTAACATTCTCTACGTGTACCTGTGTATCAGCAGCGCCTACTGTAAGAGGTACATTAGCAATGTTTTCACCATTTTTAGCGTTGTAGTAAACAAGGTTAATTTCTCTTGTTTCTGCTTCAGCAGCTTTTTCTACAACCATTGTATGTCCACCAACTGAACCAAATGGAATAGAAATTTCTGTAACCTGGTCTCTGTCGTTAGAAACTTTATATCCTGCTGGAAGGTTGAAGTCTTCGCCAAGTTTGAATGTAGCATCTTCGCCATCTTTTCCTGTTTTAGAGCAAACTGTTTTGTCTACAACTGTTCCATCTGTAGTTTCAAATGTAACAGTAAGAGTTGCTTCTCTAAGAGTAATATCTTCTTTTACAGATACATATACATATCCATCTCTAATCTGGCAATCTGAATCTACAAGAGTATATCCTGCTGGCATAAATCTTGCTAAGATTGCTTTGTTTACTGCTGATGTATTAACAGATACCTGAACAGGAACTTCTGCTACCTGTTTTTCAGCTGTTTCATCATAGTAATTGATTTTTACTGTCTGTGTTTCTTCTACCGGTGATACAGACACATATACGTATCCATCTCTGATGATGCAATCAGAAGCATTTTCAGCGCTAAGTCCATATCCTGCTGGCATATGTCTTGTGATGATAGCCATATTTACTGCTGATGTATCAATAGATACTTCTACAGGAACTTCTGCTACCTGTTTCTTAGCTGCTTCATCGTAGTAGTTAATTTTTACTGTCTGCGTTTTCTCCTGTGGAGCTACAGATACATATACATATCCATCTCTAATCTGGCAATCTGAACCATTTTCTCCACTAAGAACATATCCTGCCGGCATATTTCTTGTAATGATAGCCATGTTTACTGCTGATGTATCAATAGATACTTCTACAGGAACTTCTGCTACCTGTTTCTTAGCTGCTTCATC
>CAJJYZ010000058.1 GCA_905197485.1 uncultured Lachnospiraceae bacterium
AATGTGGCAAAAGTCAGTAAAATCAAGTGTTTTCAGTTTGCTCAGCAGACACTAAATAAAACATGTGCGGATTCTTAGCCTCTAAGAGTCCGCACATGCCTTATTTTTTTGTTAATTTTACAGTCGAGGTACTTTGGGAAGTTATAATATCAAAAAGGAGAGTTCCGTCAGAATATTTGAAGACTTTTGATTCATCAGAAGAAGCAAGCAAAGAAGTTTTTGTCTTTTCTTTGTCTCGTAAAGACGTCCATTCATATTCACAGACAGGCTGAGATGGTGAACAGTATGTTCCAATCCAGTAGATTGCTTTTGTTCTGTCTTTTCCTGTTACCCAATTCACTCTTACGGTATCATCGGATATGATTGCTTCTATATGGAGCTCATCTTCTTTTTCAGATTCCCATATTCCGGTGAAATCCTCCATTTTTTCATGTTTTTGACTGCATGATATGCCAGAAAATAGCAATAGCGTGCATAGTAGTAAAAATAAAATTTTTTGTTTCACAATTCCTCTCTTTCCCTTTCCGTTTTCAAATAAACATCACAATTCCATATTTTACCATATTTTTCCTTGCTTTTCAAGAAAGAAAAATTAGATGAAATTATTGATTTATGAAAGGAAATAGAATGAAAATAATTTTAGAAGATATATTTTTATGTCTATTTTATTTGAATCTTAAAACTTTGTGTAAAAAGCCAGATTGATTTTTTTAGGATGAAGAGGTATTATATCGTTACTTCATTTGAGAACGTGTCTTGATAAAGGAAAGCGGGTGATATATTTGCAGAAGAGAGAAGGGTATGAAGTGATTCGACTGATAGAAAGAGGAAGTCTTTGTCAGGCATCTCTGGATTATGCGGAAGGCGTAAGTTTGTATGATTGGGTGAAGAAGAATCCGATGATTGATAAGAGTCTTTTATACCGATGGCTAGAAGAATTATTGAATCAGCTTGTATTATTTCATAGGCAAAAGGGTTCGCCGGACTATGGTAGGCTGAATCCATATCAAGTGATTATTATATCCAAGAACAGGGTAGCATTGCTGGCAAGGAAGGCAAAAGAGAATACGCGTACTCTGGAGAAATATTTTACTCCCCAAGATAAGTCACAGAATATAGATATCTATTGTTTTGGGAAAATAATTCAATTTGTTATGGCACATACTGAATGTGAACCACGTCTTTCAAAATTAGAAGAATATAAACTTCAAAGAATTGTCAAAAAATGTCTTGAGACAAATCCGAAATGTCAATATCGAGGAATCCACGAAGTTCAGTTAGATTTTACTGAGAAAAGAAAAATAAAGATTGATAGAAAAAAGGGACTTGTAGTGTCTGTTTTACTAATTTTCTTAGGTGGAATTGGTGTGATTCGAGGCTCTGCAACATCAAATCAGATGTTGCAGGAATCAAAGAATCAAATAAAACCAAAAGAAACTGAGGTGAGGAGCCAAGAAAAAATGATAGTGGAAACAGATGAAGGGAAGAAAAGGGAACAACAGGATTTATTTTTGCAGCTTGGAATGGATTCTTTTTTGGAACAAGAGAATTATGAGCAGTGTATTTCCTGTATGAATCATGCAGATATTCAGAATCCAAGAGTGATATATTATTTGAAGCTTGCAGAATTTATGAAAGGAGATAAAACTAATACAGATTGGGCAAATTTAAAATCTGAGTTGGAACAGGAATTGCGAGAAGAAATACAGTTGGAAATGAAAGAGATGCTGGCATTTTTGAGAATCTGTTTTGCGTCGGAAAGGCAAGAAGAGGCGAAAGATTTTTTTGAAACGCTGAAGGATAGTGATTTAGAAAAAGAGAAAATGGGGTTATCGGAAAATCTGCAAAGAGAATGGGAAGAATATTGTGCGAAAATCTATGAAATGAAAGGAGAATGGAAGCAGGCACTTCTTATTTATGAAGCTCTATATGAAAAGAGCCAGATAAGTGTTGAAAAGACGGGGGAGTATCAGAAGGGAATCACAGAGATGAACATCAAATATTTAGAGGAGATTTGGCAGGACAGCGGGGTGTTGGAAGAGAAGAAGGTAGGTGAAATAGGACAGATAATTGCACGCAATCCATATATTATGAAGGAAGAAATTTTTCAAAACTTCGTAAACGAGAAGAAAATTCATATAGAAGAAGGGAAAATATGGGTAGAGAAAGTGGGAACAACCCCATAAAGGGAGGATGCCGGGTAACCGCTTCCGCGATTCCCGGCATGTATTATGAAAAAGTTTTATTACAAAATGTATTTACATCTGCTTTTCTTTTATTTGATGATACTAGTATATTCTACATACATGAAGAAATCATGTTAAACAAATGAAGGATTTTTGAAAGATAAATGAACAAATTATGAACAAAAGAAATTCTATTTTCTTGAGAAAATTCTTCAATACGGTTGGAAATTGAACGAAAATGTTTTATACTAAGCGGTAATGGAGGTTTAGTATGAAATATATATCATTTGCAATTCCTTGCTACAATTCTGAAGAGTATATGGCGCATGCTGTGGAATCTATTCTTATAGGTGGCGAGGATGTGGAGATTCTGATTATTAATGATGGTTCCAAGGATGGAACGCTGAGAATCGCAAGGGAATTTGAAGAAAAATATCCGACAATCGTAAGAGTCATCGATAAGGAAAATGGCGGACATGGGGATGCGGTGAATGCAGGACTCAAGAATGCGACAGGAAAGTATTTTAAAGTAGTAGACAGCGATGACTGGGTGGATGAGCACTCGCTTTTAAAGATATTAGAACTACTGCGGGGATGGAATGAACATGACATGGAAGTGGATATGTTGATTTCAAATTATGTATATGAGAAAGTAGGCGCACAACATAAGAAGGTAATCCATTATCGGGATGTTCTTCCGGAAAATGAGATATTTAGCTGGAAGGATGCCGGCCATTTTGGGATTGCACAGTATATTCTTATGCATTCTGTGATTTATCGGACGGAATTATTAAAACTCAATCAGCTGGAATTACCGAAGCATACGTTTTATGTAGATAATATTTATGTATATTATCCGCTTCCATTTGTGAAGAAAATGTATTATTTGGACGTGAATTTCTACAGATATTATATCGGGAGAGAAGACCAGTCTGTAAATGAAAAAGTTATGATTAGCAGATTGGACCAGCAGATTTTTGTGACAAAAACAATGATTGATATGTATCAGATGAAACAGATTTCAAATAAGAGATTGCGAAATTATATGACGAATTATCTAGCAATCATGATGACAATTTCATCTATCCTATGTATTCGTTCTAAAAAAGAAGAAAATCTGGAAAAGAAGAAAGAACTTTGGAAGTATTTGAAAGTCAGACAAAGAGGAGTGTACTGGAAAATTCGACATAGTATTCTGGGACAAACCATTAATCTTCCGGGAAAATCCGGACGGAAAATTTCTTCTTTCGCCTATGTTGTCGCGAGAAGATTTATTGGATTCAATTAAATCGTGCATATTTTTTAGCCATGGTATCATACTACTTAAAGAAAGGAGAGATACTATGGCTAATTGTTTAAAAGAGAGTAAGACGAAAGAAAATCTGATGAAAGCGTTTGCAGGGGAAAGCCAGGCAAGGAATCGATATACATTTGCTGCGGAAAAAGCAAGGGAACAAGGTCTGTATTCCATTGCGGATGTATTTGTATATACGGCAGAGCAAGAGCGGGCTCATGCAGAAAGATATTATGAATTGCTGAAAGAATTATCGGGAGAAACCGTTGAAATTTGTGGTGGGTTTCCAGTAGACCAATCGGAAGATATGGTTACATTATTGGAAATGGCAAAACACAATGAATTTGAGGAGTATGAGGATGTATATCAGAATTTTGGAGACATAGCAAAAGAAGAAGGATTTATGGAGGCAGCTTCTACCTTTTATCAGATTGCAGAGGTGGAGAAGATACATGGGGATAGGTTTGCATGTGTGAAAGAGATGTTAGAAACAGGAGCATATTTTGAATCGGTAAACGAAACAAGCTGGATGTGTACGAATTGTGGATATATTCATACAGGAAACCGAGCTTCTTCGATTTGTCCGGTATGCAGACATGAGAGAGGATATTTTATTCCTATTACAATGGCTCCGTATCAAGGGGAATAGTCATGAATAATCAGAAACTTGAAAATATGTTGAATCTGGCATTGGATGCGACGGAGATGGAAAGAGAGAAGTCTTTGGAACTGGACGTAGGATATGACCCGATAGATAAGGAGTGGGATTTAATTGTAAAATATTCAGGAAATTTGGATGTGGTCAGAGCGCTTCCGGCAGAAGTCGTGGAGATGCAGAATGAGTTTGCGATTGTGACGATTCGAGAGTCATTGATTCAAGAGTTGACTTCTCTTTCGCAAATTGAATATGTTGAAAAACCAAAGCACTTATTTTTTGAAACAGCAAATGGGAGACGGGTATCTTGTATTGATTCTGTGCAGAGAACCCGTCCTTCTTTGTTTGGAGAAAACGTACTTGTGGCGATTATTGATTCAGGAATTGCATATGACAATCCTGATTTTAGAAATGAAGACGGGAGCACAAGAATTGTATCGATTTGGGACCAGGGAATAAAAGGAAATCCTCCGGATGGGTATCGAATCGGGAGAGAATTTACAAGCGAGCAGATTAATGAAGCGCTGCGCCAAGAAACGAGGACAGAGCAGCTGGCGCTTGTACCGAGTATTGATACCTCGGGGCATGGAACTGCTGTAGCTGGAATTGCAGCGGGAAATGGACGGGGAAGTCAAGGACGCCGGCAGGCAGGAGTTGCTCCAAAAAGCGACCTCATTATTGTAAAGTTGGGAAATCCGAGGAAAGATGGTTTCCCAAGAACAACAGAATTGATACAGGGGATTGATTATGTCATTCGTAAAGCACAAGAATATAAGATGCCGGTAGCGGTGAACCTTAGTTTTGGAAATACATATGGAGCGCATGAACCGTATAATTAGGGGAAAACATAAGAAAACACTGATATTTCCTGTGTTTTCAGGCAATTCAGTGTTT
>CAJJYZ010000059.1 GCA_905197485.1 uncultured Lachnospiraceae bacterium
AAAGACCTGTTTTAATCTGACAGAAAAGGCCGCGTTTAATTTGCCGAATAACATCTTACCAATAGTTTTGGGGAACAATTTATTGCAGCGAATGTTATTGTTATGAGGGTGGATGGATTTGCCATGCTGCCGAATTTCTCCTTTGGAACAGCAATGACAACCTATGCAGGACAGAATATCGGTGCGAAAAAGTTTGACCGCGTTACAAAAGGTGCAAAACAAGGAACTGTCATGGGGTTAGGAATTTCAGCGATAATTACGGCAACTATTTTATTCTTTGGGCGTCCATTGATGTCAATTTTTACAGAGACAGAGTCTTTAGTAGAATTAAGTATGAATATGATGAAGATTCTTGCAGTCGGTTATCTGGCAATGGCAATGATTCAGAGTCTTTCCGGGGTCATGCGAGGAGCTGGAGATACGGTGACACCGATGTGGATTTCCATGATTATGACAATTGTGATTCGTGTACCGATTGCGTATGGACTTGCATATGTGACGAGAAGTCCACAGCTTCCGCAGGGAAGACAGGAAAGTGTCTATATATCGCTTCTGATTTCCTGGATTCTTGGAGCTATCATGACGGGACTTGCGTATAAAAAGGGAAAATGGAAAAAGAAAGTGGTTGATTAAAATAAAAAAATCAAAAGGTACCTTGCGATTAAAAATTTGTTGTGTTAATATAGAAATACGCAAGGTACCTTGTAAATAAAAAATGCAGGGTTCATCATCTTGTAATTGTATAAAATTTGAATGTGAAGAATTAAAATATGATTTGACACATTCTATTTTATTGCAAAAAAGGAAGGAGTGTGCCAGGTGAATGAGTACGAAGAGATTGAGTTAAGAAGAGAGCTTTTGCATAGAATCCGTATTTGTGGATATCATCTTTGGTTTTGTGCAGGAGAGAAGGCGGGACAGAGAAGAATCCTGATGACTTTGTTTAAGAGAGGAAATATGACACAGAGAGAGATGCAGGACATTTTGAATATTAAATCTGCTTCTCTAAGTGAAATTTTATCTAAGATAGAGGCGGAAGGTTTCATAGAACGTTTGAAGAATGATGTAGATAAACGTCAGATAGATTTGATTCTTACGAAGAAAGGAAGAGAAGAGGCGGAGGGAATTGAAACCGAGAATGACAAGATAGCTAAAGAACTTCTCTGTGATTTAACATTGGAAGAGGAACAACAATTATTTTATTTACTCGATAAGCTTGTAGAGAAATGGACAAAAAAAGGAGGAGATAAACATTGATTAAGGAACTTTCAAAATCTATCAGGGAATACAAGAAAGCATCAATTTTGACACCGATATTCGTATCCCTTGAAGTTGTGATGGAATGTATTATTCCATTTATCATCGCACAGCTTGTAAACCGTATCAAGGACGGCTGTGAATTCAGTGTGATTTTGTCTTATGGGGCTGTGTTGCTTTTAATGGCGCTTATGTCACTTGCGTTTGGCGCGTTGTCCGGCGCTTATTGTGCGACAGCGTCTTGTGGATTTGCCAAAAATCTGAGACAAGATTTATTTTACAAGTTGCAAACTTATTCATTTACGAATATTGACCGGTTTTCCACGTCGTCATTGATTACCCGTCTGACTACCGATACAGCGAATGTACAGATGGCATATATGATGATGATTCGAATTGCGATTCGATGCCCGCTTATGCTTGTATTTTCTTTTGTGATGGCATTTATTATGGGAGGAAAGTTGGCATGGATATTCCTATTTACGATTCCGGTACTTGGTATAGCGCTTTTTATCGTGATTCGAAAAGCGATGCCTGTGTTTAAAAAGGTATTTAAGAAATATGATAAATTGAACAATTCCATTCAGGAAAATATCAAAGGAATGCGTGTTGTAAAGTCTTATGTGCGTGAGGAATATGAGAAAGAAAAATTCGGAAATGCAGCAGAAGATATTTGCAAGGATTTTACGAAGGCAGAGCGAATTTTAGCTTTCAATAACCCGATTATGCAATTTTGTACTTATGCAACAATGATATTTGTGTTGACTTATGGCTCTTATACCGTCATTACATCGAGAGGTTTGAATTTGGATGTAGGACAGATGTCGGCAATGCTTACATATAATTTCCAGATTTTGATGAGTTTGATGATGATTTCCATGGTGTTTGTTATGATTACAATGGCGAGCGAATCTGCGAACCGTATTGTGGAAGTGCTTCGGGAAGAAAGTACGATTCACAATCCTGAAAATCCGGTGTTTGAAGTAAAAGATGGCTCGGTTGATTTTGAGGACGTAAACTTTAAATACTCGGAAAAAGCAGAGAAGATGGCGCTTTCCAATATCAATCTGCATATCAAATCCGGGGAGACTATCGGGGTTATCGGAGGAACAGGTTCCTCCAAATCTTCTTTGATTCAGTTGATTTCCAGACTTTACGATGTGACGGAAGGAGTCGTGAAAGTCGGAGGAAGAGACGTAAGGGAATACGACCTTGAGACACTTCGAAATCAAGTATCCGTTGTGCTTCAGAAGAACATTCTATTCTCCGGCTCCATCAAGGAGAACCTTAGATGGGGAAATAAGGACGCGAGTGATGAAGAATTGGTGGAAGCATGCCAATTGGCTCAGGCAGATGAATTCATCCGCCAGTTCCCGAACGGATATGACACACATATCGAGCAGGGTGGAACGAACGTATCCGGCGGACAGAAGCAGAGACTTTGTATCGCGCGGGCGCTTCTTAAGAAACCGAAGATTTTAATCTTGGATGACTCGACAAGCGCGGTAGATACGAAGACCGACGCATTAATCCGAAAAGCGTTCAAGGAATTTATTCCAGAGACGACGAAGATTATTATCGCCCAGAGAACCTCTTCGGTAGAAGATGCGGATAAGATTATTGTCATGGACAAAGGAACGATTGCTGCAATTGGAACTCATGCGGAACTTTTGAAGAATAACGAGATTTACAGGGAAGTATACACTTCTCAGAACAAGGCAGGTGATGACAATGAATAAAGGAGAAAAAGGAATGCCAAAGACAAAGAAAGGGACGATGAAACGGCTCATTCGGACATTGTTTGAATTCTATCCGAGGGCATTGCCGCTGATTATTCTTGGGATTATTTTCAGCGCTGTCGTAAGTTCGATTCCGTCTGTGTTCATGCAGAATATCATTGCCATCGTGGAACAAAGCTGGAAAAGCGGCGACTGGAGCAGCGTATCCGGAACGATATTCAAGTTTGTAGGAATCCTTCTTGTATTATATATTCTGTCTTTATTGTCTGCGTTTGCATACACACAGGCGATGGCGATTCTGACACAGGGATTCTTGAAGAAACTTCGTGCAAAGATGTTTAACGGAATGCAGAATCTCCCGATTAAATATTTCGACACGCACAATCATGGAGATATCATGAGTTACTATACGAATGATATCGATACATTACGCCAGCTCGTATCCCAGAGTTTGCCAAACTTACTGATATCGTCGGTCACGATTATTACGGTATTCGGTATCATGGTTTATTTTAGCGTGTGGTTGACTCTTGTCGTATTTATCGGTGTTGCAGCCATCATTCTTGTGACGAAGAAGGTGGGAGGTAATTCGGCAAAATACTTTATCCGTCAGCAGATGTCCATCGGTAAAGCGGAAGGTTTTATCGAAGAGATGATGAACGGACAGAAAGTTGTACAGGTATTCTGCCACGAAGAGGAAGCGAAAAAAGACTTTGATAAAATCAATGAAGAACTTTTCGAAAACTCAAAGAATGCCAATAAGTTTGCGAATATGCTGATGCCGATTCTCGGAAATATCGGAAATACGATGTATGTGCTTGTGGCAATCGCAGGTGGACTCTTATTGCTGAGCGGCGCGCCGAATGTGAGCATTTCAGGAATGGCGATGGGAATCAGTATCGTGGTGCCGTTTTTAAATATGACAAAGCAATTCTGCGGAAATATTAACCAGGTGTCTAACCAGATTAACGCGGTAGTCATGGCGCTTGCCGGAGCGGAACGTATTTTTGAACTGATTGACCAGAAGCCGGAGGAAGACGAAGGGTATGTAACGCTCGTCAATGTGAAAGAGGAGAATGGCGAACTGGTAGAGTGCAAAGAACGCACCGGAATGTGGGCGTGGAAGCATCCGCACAAGGCGGAAGGAACTGTGACTTACGAGAGACTTCGCGGCGACGTTCGGATGTTTGACGTGGATTTCGGTTATGAACCGGATAAGACGGTGCTTCATGATATTACGCTTTATGCAGAGCCGGGACAGAAAGTCGCATTTGTCGGGGCGACAGGAGCCGGAAAGACGACGATTACGAATTTAATCAATCGCTTCTATGACATTCAGGATGGAAAGATTCGCTATGACGGTATCAACATCAATAAGATTAAGAAGTCAGACTTGAGACGTTCCCTTGGAATTGTTCTGCAGGAGACGAATCTGTTTACCGGAACTGTTATGGAAAATATCCGTTACGGAAGACTGGATGCGACGGATGAGGATTGTATTGCGGCAGCTAAATTAGCGGGAGCCCACGACTTTATCACACGACTACCGGAAGGGTACAATACAGAACTTACGGAAAACGGAGCAAACCTTTCCCAGGGACAGAGACAGCTTCTTGCCATTGCGAGAGCAGCCGTTTTGGACCCGCCGGTTATGATTATGGATGAAGCGACTTCTTCTATTGATACGAGAACAGAGGCGATTGTCCAAAAAGGTATGGATGCATTGATGCATGGAAGAACCGTATTCGTCATTGCACATCGTCTTTCTACGGTACGCAATTCAGATGTTATCATGGTGTTGGAGAAAGGTCATATTATTGAACGAGGAACTCATGAGATGCTGATTGCGGAAAAAGGAAAATACTATCAGTTATATACAGGCGCATTCGAATTAGAATAAGCCTATATTATTCACGGCTTCGCCGTGAAAGTGGCTGAAAGCCACATAGT
>CAJJYZ010000060.1 GCA_905197485.1 uncultured Lachnospiraceae bacterium
ACTCATATGAGTCAAATCTGCCCCTGTTTGGAACTATCTATTTCCCGACAGCCCCCTTCTTTTTCATAGAATGGGAAATTCCTGCGGAATCCTATATAAAAAGCACTTGACTTTTAGACACAATGTGGTATTCTAAGAATACTTCTTGCGAAGTTCTAATCGCAGAATTATTCAAGCTGATTGGCATCTTTGGATTCGTGCTTATTTTCAAGCAACTATCCGGTAGAAGAAACAAGTGAAAATAAAAGGAGAAACGATATGAGAGAAAAAGTGAAAATTTTGTATGAAGATGAAGATATTTTCGTGGTTTATAAACCGGCTAAAATGGCGACTCAGACGCATAAAATAGGAGAAAAGGATGTCGAAAGTTTTCTGAAACATTATTTATATAAGCAGGGCAAAACAAAGCAGACTCCTTATCTTGGAGTTATTCACCGTTTGGACCAGCCGGTGGAAGGGCTTCTCGTATTTGCGAAAAATAAAGAGGCGGCAAAAGAACTGAATCGACAGCTTCAGACAAAGGGTTTTGGAAAAGAATATAAGGCGGTCGTGTGTGGAAAACTCCCGAATACCAGAGGGCGGTTGCATGATTATGTGAGAAAAGATACGCAGGCAAACAGGGCGTTTATCTGTGATGAGAATGAGGAAAAAGCCAAGGAAGCGGTTTTGGAATATCGTTTGTTGGAAAAGAGAGTGGATGAAACCAGCCTTGTGCAGATACATCTGGAGACCGGACGGTTTCATCAGATACGCGTACAGATGGCAAATATTGGCTGTCCGCTTCTCGGGGATGCGAAGTATAATCCGATGACGGAAAGTACGGGACGATGGGAGCAGATAGCTTTGTGTGCATATCGTTTGACATTCAATCATCCGAGAACCGGAAAAGTGATGGAATTTAAAATTGAGCCAAGAGGAGAAGCATTCCGTCAGGCGCCGCATCTTGAATAAACTGTCAACTTTATTCAAGATAAGAGGCTTGACAAAGGGCGGAAATTCCCTTAAAATTACGAGTAATCAGTGATAAAATATGACGGTGAAAAGGGATAGTATATACAGGATATGGCACAGAGAAGAGTCGTTTGGTGAGAGGCTTTGCAAGGAATGTATAGAACCTGCCTTGGAGTCTCTGCATGAAAATGCAGCGCACATCAGCGTTACGGATGTTAGAGAGAATTGTAGGATACAGGTATATGGACTACAGTTAATTAGGGTGGTACCGCCGATTTTTCGGTCCCTTTTGGGAGCGGAGAACCGGTGGTTTTTTGTTCCTGCGACAGAAAATAGAACATGGGCATGACCCAGAAGAAAAGGAGAGAATGCTATGGCAAAGGAAAAGAAATTTGTAGAAGCGATTACATCAAGAGATGAAGATTTTGCACAGTGGTACACAGACGTCGTAAGCAAAGCGGAATTGTGCGATTATTCTGGAGTAAAAGGGTGTTTGATTTATTTACCAAACGGATATGCAATCTGGGAAAAGATTCAGGCAGACCTTGATAAAAGATTCAAAGATACAGGTGTAGAGAACGTATATCTTCCAATGCTGATTCCAGAGAATCTTCTTCAGAAAGAAAAAGACCATGTAGAAGGCTTTGCACCGGAAGTAGCCTGGGTTACAAAGGGTGGATTAGAAACACTTCAGGAAAAATTATGTATCAGACCGACATCTGAGACATTATTCTGCGACCATTGGAGCAAGACAGTACAGTCTCACAGAGACCTTCCAAAGGTTTGGAATCAGTGGTGTTCCGTACTTCGTTGGGAGAAGACAACGAGACCGTTCCTTCGTTCCAGAGAGTTCTTATGGCAGGAAGGACATACGATTCATGCAACATATGAAGAGGCAGAGGAAAGAACAATCCTGATGCAGAAAGTATATAAAGACTTTATCGAAGAAAGCCTTGCAATTCCACTCGTAGCAGGTAAAAAGACACAGAGCGAGAAGTTTGCAGGAGCCGAAGATACGTATACGGTAGAAGCTCTGATGCATGACGGAAAAGCGCTTCAGTCTGCGACAAGCCATTTCTTCGGAAGCGGATTCGCAGATGCATATGACATTAAGTATTTGGATAAGAATAATGAGCTTCACAGTGTTTATGAAACATCATGGGGATTATCTACAAGAATTATCGGAGCTATTATTATGGTACATGGTGATGACAGCGGTCTTGTACTTCCACCAAGAATTGCGCCGATTCAGACTCGTATCATTCCAATTGCACAGCATAAAGAAGGCGTGCTTGAGAAGGCAACAGAACTTATGAATGCATTAAAAGCAGCAGGATATTCTGTGAATATGGATGATTCTGATAAGAGTCCGGGATGGAAATTCAGCGAGCAGGAAATGCAGGGAATTCCTACACGTATCGAAATCGGACCAAAAGATATCGAAAATAATCAGGTTGTTGTTGTAAGAAGAGATACACGTGAAAAAATCGTTGTTTCCATGGATGAGATTGCAACAAAACTTGGCGAAATCTTAGAGACAATTCAGAAAGACATGTTCGATAGAGCGAAAGCATTCCTTGACGCGCACATTGACACAGCGGTTACTATGGATGAGATGATTGAAAAATTCCAGGAAAACCGCGGATTTATCAAGGCGATGTGGTGTGGATGTGAAGAATGTGAAGAAGAGATTAAGGCTGCAACAGGCGGTGCATCTTCACGCTGTATCCCACCGGAGCAGGAACATTTATCAGATACATGTATCTTCTGCGGAAAACCTGCAAAATATATGGTTTACTGGGGAAAATCATACTAGAATCTAGAATAGATAACTCCCTTTCGATTATCGGACGAGCTCCGGCAATTGAAAGGGAGTTTTTTGTTTTATGTTTCTTTTTGATTTATAGAGAAGTATTGCTAATTTTGTGAGGATTTTTTATACTTATATCGGATATAGAATTTTAGAATGAAAAGAAAGAATGATGAAAGAGAATGAAGATGAAAATTATTTTGCCGAAACAAGTTAAGACAATTATTCATATATTACAGGAAAATGGGTATGAAGCCTACGCCGTAGGCGGCTGTGTTAGGGATTCGCTTCTAGGAAGAACTCCAGGAGACTGGGATATCACAACGTCGGCGAAGCCGGAAGAGACAAAGAGCTTGTTTCCGAGGACGTTTGATACGGGAATTGAACATGGAACGATTACGGTATTGATGGATGGGGAAGGTTTTGAAGTTACGACATACAGAATCGATGGAGAATATGAGGATAGCCGTCATCCGACAGAAGTACAGTTTACAAGAAATTTGAAAGAAGATTTACGGAGAAGAGATTTTACAATCAACGCAATGGCATATAATGACGAGAGCGGAATTGTGGATATCTTCGGCGGCATGGAAGACTTATGTGGAAAAGTTATTCGGTGCGTGGGGGATGCGGAAGAACGTTTTGGAGAAGATGCGCTCCGGATTCTGCGGGCAGTCCGATTTGCAGCCCAGCTCGGGTTTGAAATCGAAGAAAAGACGCAGGACGGGATTCGTAAACTGGCGCCAACGCTTGCAAATATCAGTGCGGAAAGAATTCAGGTGGAGCTTGTCAAGATGCTTGTTTCCTCTAATCCGGGCATGATTCGGACAGCGTATGAACTGGGGATTACACAAGTAATTCTTCCGGAATTTGACCGAATGATGGAGACAGAGCAGGAAACGCCGCATCATATTTATAATGTAGGTGAGCATACGGTTCGAAGTATGGAACACGTAAGAGCCGATAAGGTACTAAGGCTTACGATGCTTTTGCATGATGTAGCGAAGCCGTTGATGAAAACGGTTGATGAGAACGGACAAGCTCATTTCAAGATGCACGAGGTAGAAGGGGAAAAGATGTCAAAAGTCATTTTGAAAAGGCTGAAGTTTGATAACGATACGTTGCGGAAAGTGGCGAAGCTTGTGTATTTCCACGACTATAGGATGCCGGCAAAGATGAAGAACGTGCGGAGAGCAATGTGTAAGATGGGGGAAGAACTGTTCCCATTGTATTTGGAAGTACATTTGGCGGATACTCTGGCACAAAGCGATTATAAGAAAGAAGAAAAACTTCAAAATATAGAAGAAATTCGAGTCTGCTATGAAGAGATTCTAAAACAAGGACAATGCGTATCATTGAAAACATTGGCGGTAACCGGGAGTGATTTGATATCTTGGGGGATGAAGCCGGGAAAAGAAATCGGAGAGACGCTTAACAGGCTCCTGAACTTAGTGATTGAAGAACCGGAATTGAACCGGAAAGAACTTCTGAAAGAAAAAGTGAAAATAGGGTAAAGTGAGGACTGACATTTCATGGGGGATATCTGTGGAATATCAGTCCTTCTTTTATATTAATAGGAGTAGTGAGAACAGGAAGTGGAGTGAGTATGGACGATTGAAAATATATAGAAATTATCAATAAATGGATATGAAAAAATCAATTTCTCATTTTGAAAAAGCGTGATATTATATTGCTGAAAAATTAAAGAGCTAATTAGTGTCTGCTGATTAAGCAGCTATCTGTAACTTCCAACTCTTACATCTGT
>CAJJYZ010000061.1 GCA_905197485.1 uncultured Lachnospiraceae bacterium
TAGAGCACTTCACTCGTAATGAAGGGGTCGTCGGTTCAAGTCCGATTTCCAGCTTACTGTGAAAAGTACCGTAAACTCAGAATTTGCAGGGTTTACGGTATTTTTATTGCAAAAATAAATTTTTAAAATAACCTGGAATTGAGTTTTTCTTTTGAAACTACTATAATGAAGCTATGTGAGTTTGAGCGAAAGCAGCAAAGGAGAATGAATATGGCAAAATATATGATGGCATTGGATGCAGGAACGACAAGCAACCGGTGCATTTTATTTAATGAAAAGGGAGAGATGTGCAGCGTGGCACAGAAGGAATTTACCCAGTATTTTCCAAAGCCGGGCTGGGTAGAGCACGATGCCAACGAAATCTGGTCCAGCCAGTTGGGCGTGGCGGTGGAAGCTATGAGTAAAATTGGGGCAACTGCAAAAGACATTGCGGCAATCGGAATTACGAATCAGAGAGAGACTGCCATTGTCTGGGATAAGAGAACCGGAGAGCCGGTTTACAATGCGATAGTGTGGCAGTGCAGAAGAACTTCCGAATATTGTGATTCTTTGAAGGCAAAGGGACTGACGGAGACATATCGGAAGAAGACGGGACTTGTCATTGACGCTTACTTTTCCGGAACGAAGGTGAAATGGATTCTGGACCATGTGGAAGGAGCGAGAGAACGAGCAGAGAGAGGAGAGCTGCTGTTCGGGACGGTAGAGACATGGCTGATTTGGAAGCTGACGAAAGGAGAGGTACATGTAACCGATTATTCCAATGCGTCCAGGACGATGCTTTTTAACATCAATACGTTGACATGGGACGATGAGATTTTGAAGGAACTGGAGATTCCGCGCGTTATGCTGCCGGAGGTGAAGCCGTCAAGCTGTGTATATGGAAAGTCGGACGCAAGCTTCTTCGGAGGAGAGATTCCGATAGGAGGCGCAGCGGGAGACCAGCAGGCGGCGCTTTTCGGGCAGACCTGTTTTGAAGAGGGAGAAGCGAAGAATACATATGGGACAGGCTGTTTCCTTCTTATGAATACAGGAGAGAAGCCGGTATTTTCCAAGAACGGACTCGTGACGACGATTGCCTGGGGATTGGGCGGAAAGGTCAATTATGCTTTGGAAGGTTCGATTTTCGTTGCGGGAGCTGCCATCCAGTGGTTAAGGGATGAGATGCATCTTATCGATTCTTCGGAAGATTCCGAATATATGGCGGGGAAAGTGAAGGACACGAGCGGATGCTACGTTGTGCCGGCTTTTACCGGGCTTGGCGCGCCGCATTGGGACCAGTATGCGAGAGGAACGATTGTGGGGATTACGCGAGGGGTGAACAAATACCATATCATCCGGGCGACTCTGGAATCTCTTGCGTATCAGGTGCACGACGTATTGGCGGCAATGAAAGCGGATTCGAATTTGGAATTAAGCGCTTTGAAGGTCGATGGCGGTGCGAGCGCTAATAATTTTCTGATGCAGTTTCAGGCGGATGTAACGGATGCTCCGGTGAGTCGTCCGAAGTGTGTAGAGACAACGGCAATGGGCGCAGCGTACCTTGCGGGGCTTGCGGTCGGATATTGGAAAAGCAAAGAAGATGTCAGAAAGAACTGGCAGATTGACCGTACATTTATCCCGGAGATTTCCGACGAAAAACGGGAAGCATGTATTCGGGGATGGAACAAAGCGGTAAAATATGCGTATGGATGGGCGAAAGAAGAATAGGAGTCACATGAAGAAAAAGAAATACACATTGCAGGCAAAGATGAAGAAAACCTATCTGCTGTTTTTTTCTGTGATTCTCATTCTTGCCAGCGTTGCCATTTATCTGATTACGAGCAGAATTTATTGGGAGAAGACAGGGAAACTCTGCGAGCAGATGGTAGACATGAATCTGGAGCTTCTCAATACGGAAGTGGCAGAACTACAGAATCGGCATGAGATGATTGCAAAGAATGTGGATGTGAAGGAAGCGGTTTCCTATTTTCAGAATGAAGAAGCGACAGATTATCCGAAAGAAATCCAGATTCAGAGAAAATTGACGGATATTTTTTATCTGTATGCGCAGAGCGATAAGGTGGTTTCCACCTATATCATTGATAAAAAGGGAGAGTGCAGATATTTTTATAAGGAATCTCCAAAAGTCGGATACAATATGATGAATCAGGAATGGTATCGCAATTTGACGGATGATATCGTGATGGATACGTGTTATGTTTCCGAGATTCATGACAAGTCTTATCTTGTCAATCACCAGAAAGACTTATGCTTGTCGATTGTGCGTCCGATTCAAGTGAAGACGCGATACAGATTTGAGGCGGACGCGTATCTTGTCTGCGACATTTCTCTGGATGCGGTTTTCAAGAAAAATCGTGCGGATGAGAGTATGCAGTTTGCCATGCTGGATAAGAATGGTACGTTCTATGCGCCGGATACGTTCACTTTCACAGAGGAAGAAAGCGATAAAATCATTCAGTTGGCGAAGGAAAATGACGTTTATGTGAGTGTGGAAAGTCAGCGGTTGATTCCGAATCATATGGTGCTGTCCAAGAAATCGAATCTATTTGGCTGGAAAATTATCGGTGTGAAGAACCTGGATGAATTGAACGATATGACCGCAATGTTTCTGATTGTACTTGCGGGAACTATCGTTATCACTATTTTTCTGATGGCAATTTTGTCCAGAAAGGTTGCGAAAACGTTGTTATCTCCGATGAATACATTGATAGAGGAATGCAATCGGGTTTCCAAAGGAGAGAGCAATGTGCAGTTTCAAGATAAACCGAGCAGAGAAGTTGCGTTTTTATCACAGACGATTGAAAGTATGGTTACGAACATTGTAGAATTGTCCAATCAGGTTATCGAGGAGGAGAGGGAACTTTCGGAAGAAAAATTAAGGTCGTTACAGCATCAGATTAATCCTCATTTTCTGAACAATGTCCTTCAGACGATTAAGGCGCTGGCGGTAGCGGGTGAGACGGAGAAAGTTTCGAGGATTACAACGCTTTTGGGGCATATTTTAGCGTATTCCGTCTATGAGCCGTATGAGAATGTGGAATTCGGGATGGAATTGGAATATTTGAAATATTACATCGAACTACAGAATATCCGTTACAACAATCGAATCATCTGTTCCATTGATTGCGAGGAGATAGCGGAACATCTTCAGATTCCGAAGCTGACTTTGCAGCCGTTGGTAGAAAATTCGATTAATCATGGACTGAGGGAAAAAGGCACGCTCGTAATCAGCGTCAGTACCGATATTGAAAAGGACAGTATTTGCGTGATTATTAGTGATAACGGGAAAGGAATCGAGGAAAAAGAACTGAAAGAACTTCGGGAGCATTTGAAAAACGGGGAATCTTTTGAGTCAAAGAGCAGTATCGGCATTCTCAATGTGAATGAACGGTTGAAACGGATTTTCGGGGAACGATGCGAGATTCAGATTCATTCCAGATATGAAGCGGGTACGACAGTCGTGATTGTCATACCAAGAGAGGAAGAATAGATGATGAACATCAGATAAATCATAAATAGCTTTTAAAAGCAAGTACTTAAACATTCGAATA
>CAJJYZ010000062.1 GCA_905197485.1 uncultured Lachnospiraceae bacterium
ACAAAAGCAAAAAGAGGGATGTGAAAAAACTCAATCGAGTTTTTTCACATCCCCCTCACAGATTCTTAAAGATTTTCAATCTCAACTACTTTTCCGTCTCCCCAGATTCTCTCCAAATCATAGAAAAGACGATTTTCTTTGTCGAAAACATGAACGATGATATCCCCAAAGTCGAGAAGCACCCAGTTTCCAAGACCATATCCTTCTCTTTGCTTTACATCAAATCCAGCTTTTGATAACTCCTCTTCTACACTGTCTACCAACGCATTTACCTGATTTGCATTGCTACCGTTTGCAATGAGAAAGTAATCTGCGAGAACAGAGATTTCTGAGATATCAATTACCCGGATATCCTCTCCTTTTTTATCTTCCAACGCTTGATATGCAAGCTTTACCATCTGTTTTGCCTGTTCCATATTCGTCGTCCTCCTTCTTTGTCAAATCTTTATAATACTGATATGTTGCTTCTGTCTGAGAATCGATAATACCGCCTTTTTCGTGCAGATAATTCAAGGTATCTTCCAGAATACGGTACATTGCTCGATTCAGGTCTTCAAAAGCAAGCTTCCGAAGCTCTGTAAGATGCGGCGCTGTATCTCTCCCCGGCTCGATATAGTCTGCAATAAAAATTATCTTTTCCAAAGTTGTCATATCCGGATGTCCGGTTGTATGGGCGGCAATCGCATGTAACAGTTCCATATCTTGGATTCCGTAATTTTCCCGGGCAATATATGCCCCTAATTTTGGATGAATCAGGGCGTGATTTTTCAGCTCGGTATCTGTCAATGCAATCTGATACTCCTCACAGAGTGATATTTTCTGTGCGTCCGGAATACATTTTGCACAATCGTGCAGAAGTCCGGCAAGCATAGCATTTTCCAGATTCGCGCCATGACACATTGCGAGGGAAGCCGCTGTATACATGACTCCGATTGTATGACGGTAACGGAAATCATCCAGTTCATGTTTCAGTTTATTTTGAATTTCTTCTATTCTATTCATCTGCATTCATATCCTTATATAAATGATGCTCTTCCATATACTCTGCTACTGCTTCCGGTACATAGCCTGCAACATCCATCCCCTTTGCTATCATATGCCGTATTTCGCTGGAAGATACGTCCATATGCGGAGACTTCATCAGTTGGATGGAAGCATGATATTTCTCCTCTAGATAGTGAATCTGCCGCCGCATATCATCCACGTTTTTATCATCCCTGCAGGCGGCAAGAAGCGTACACTGTTGCATGACTTTTGCCGGTTCCTTCCAGGATTCGATGCTAAAGAGCGAATCTGCCCCGACAATAAAATAAAATTCATCTTCCGGATATAAGGTATGGAATGCTTCCAAAGTCTCATAGGAATAAGACTTAGAAGCCTTCTCTGCCTCGTAAGTATTTAAGGAAAATCTTGCGTCATCCGCAATCGCGAGGCGTACCATCTCCAAACGTTCGTTTACATCCGTTTTTTCATTCTTATGCGGAGGATTGCCGTTTGGTAAAAACCAGATTTGATTCAAGTGAAAATTTTTATATGCATAGTCTCCAAGCATCAGGTGTCCGTTGTGTATCGGGTCAAATGTCCCGCCCATAATACCGATTTTCATAGCATGTCATCCTCTTTATATGGTAAATTTATGGTAATTGGATTTTCTTCTTCTTATCTTTTCCTTCTTTATAAAGCACGATTTTTTTTCCAATTACTTGTACAACCTGAGAACGGGTACGCTCTGCTACAAGCTGTGCAATCTCCTTCGGGTCATCCGCACAGTTTTTCAAAACGCTGATTTTAATCAGTTCTCTTGCTTCCAGAGCTTCTGCGATAGCTGCAGTAAGTTCCGGTGTCATGCTGTTTTTCCCAACCTGGAAGATTGGTTCCATTACCATGGCAAGGCTTTTCAAATAAGCTCTCTGTTTTGTCGTCATTTCTAACTCCTTTTATCTATTACGCGATTCTATTTGTAGTAATCAAATTGAAGTCCGTACATTTTTACTGTATCGCCTTCTTCAATTCCTTTGTTTTCAAGTTCCTCTAAGATTCCCGTATCTTTTAAGAATTTCTGGAAGAACTGGAATCCTTTTTCCGAATCAAGGTTCGTATATCCGAGCATTTTCTCAATCTTCGGACCTTCTACCACGTACATGCCGTCTTCCATCGTAATCTCATAAGGAAGGTCGATGTTAATCAATTCTTCTTCCGGGAAGTATTCCTGTTCAAACACAATCGGCTTGCTGTCAAGCGTCTTCAGTTGCTCATTGACATAGTAGAACAATTCCTTGATTCCTTTTCCAGATACGCCTGAGATAGGGAATACCTTGATTCCCTGCGGCTCAAATTCTTCACGAATTCTCTCTACCGGGTCTTCGTCTCCCTCGTAAATTGCATCAATCTTGTTGGCAGCAATCACTTGCGGACGTCTGGCGATTTCTGGATTATATGCCTCCAATTCCGCATTAATCTTATAGATATCGTCGATTGGGTCGCGCCCTTCTGTAGAAGCAGCATCCACGACATGAATCATCATCTTCGTACGTTCGATATGACGAAGAAATTCGTGTCCAAGGCCTACGCCTTCGGAAGCGCCTTCAATCAATCCCGGAATATCGGCAATGACGAATCCTTCCGCACCTTCCAAATCTACGACTCCGAGATTTGGGTTAAGCGTAGTAAAATGATAATTGGCAATTTTCGGGTTCGCATTCGTTACTCTGGAAAGCAGGGTAGACTTTCCAACATTCGGGAATCCGACAAGTCCCACATCGGCAATCACTTTCAATTCCAGACATACCCAAAGTTCCTGACCAGGCTGACCAGGCTGTGCGTATTTCGGAACCTGCATGGTAGCAGTCGCAAAATGCTGGTTTCCAAGTCCGCCTTTTCCGCCTTTTAAAACAACCTGTCGTGTATTGTCTCCCGACATATCTGCGATGACTTTTCCGGATTCCGCTTCTTTTATGATGGTTCCTTCCGGAACTTTTAATACGATATCCTCTGCATTTTTTCCATGGCAGCGGCTCTTTCCCCCCTGCTCTCCGTCCTTCGCAGCGAATTTCTTTCTGTGACGGTAATCTACAAGGGTGTTCAATCCCTTGTCTACTTCGAAGATGACGTCGCCACCTCTGCCGCCGTCACCGCCATCAGGACCGCCGTTGGCTACATAAAGAGCCCGGTAGAAGCTTACATGCCCGTCTCCTCCTTTTCCGGAGCGGATTAATATTTTTGCTCTGTCTGCAAACATAATTTTCGTTCCTTTCTATATATCAAACAAGGCTCCAAACCTAAAGATTTGAAGCCCATAGTTACATTTGCGCATTTCTGCAATAAATTATTCAGCTACTGGATAGATAGAAACCTGTTTCTTATCTCTTCCTTTTCTCTCGAATCTTACAACACCGTCAACTAAAGCGAATAATGTATCGTCACCGCCGCGTCCTACGTTAACGCCTGGGTGAATCTTAGTTCCACGCTGTCTGTAAAGGATATTTCCAGCTTTTACAAACTGTCCGTCAGCTCTTTTCGCACCTAATCTCTTAG
>CAJJYZ010000063.1 GCA_905197485.1 uncultured Lachnospiraceae bacterium
TGGAAGTCTTTTGCAGTTTCGCATTTCCGACATTCAGCTTCGCCCAGAATTGTCCTAATTCCTGCCCCTCGCCAGGGTAGATATAACCGCCACATTCATAGCGCCCTCTATTCTCTTTGACAAAGGCTCTTGCACCAGAGAAAACTTCGTCCTGCGTAGCCTTTGGAATTTCATCGTAAGAAGCTCGCACATTGTCGCATTGCCAGCCAAGATGTACGCTCAATCTCTGCCAGACGACACATTGTTCCAACAGATAGACTTGTTTATAGTTCAGTTCCTTGTGAGCTTCGCCATACTGTTCGACATACTCTAAGGATAACGCTACATCTGAAATCTGGTCGGCACTCATGCGTGAGCTTGCGTCAACTCTGGTCTTGTAGCCGTTCTTAAAATCTGTATTGATGTCAATACAATAGGCAGTTTCGCCCTCGACTTTCATATAGCCCTCATTGAATGTCGAACCGATAGAACCATCATTCATTACTTTTTCAATGATACCGACACGCTCTGCACTTTCCGTCCAGTATTGCTTGCTTTCTGCATGGACGGGTATAGTCGGTAAAGCAGTAACGACAGTTGCAAGAGCTAAAAATCATGTACGACCGCATTCTTATAATAACTACAAAACGCCTTATGAGGCACGCTACGGGAGTGTATAACTCCTGTAGTGGAAATTAGGTCGTAGTGTTACAAAAAAGCTTGACCACAACAAAGCCCGTACACAATCGTTTCCATGTCTTTTTCATAAATCTAATGCTCCTTTCATTTTTGGTATAAAAATAGACGCTCATTTCTGAACGTCTAACCTTAAAATTCATTAGAACTATGCAGGATAGTTCATTTTATCTTCAAATTTCTGTATTTTTGTTTTTATGCAATCGTAGCTAGAAAAAGCCTGTCCTACAAAAAATAGCGTGTTTTCAAGGTTTTCTAGCCTTGTTGTCTTTATGAGGTCGCACCCTCGGCAGCCATATCTTCGTGTAAGTCGGTAATCGGGTCGCCTTTTGACTGGAAATATGTTGCGGTCCAAGGTGCGCCGCTTGCCGCCTGCGGCCAAAGAGCAAGGGTGTGGTCTACATAGTATTTATCAAAGCCATATTTTTCGATTTCCTCGACGGAAAGATTCTTCGTCAACTGATAGACGATGGAGCAAATCATTTCCATATGGGCTAACTCCTCGGTGCCGATGTCTGTCAATGTTCCGGTTACTTCTTTATAAGGCATCGTGTATCTCTGAGAGAGATAGCGCATAGATGCAGCAAGTTCGCCATCGGGACCTCCGAATTGACTAATGATGACCTGGGCGATTTTCGGATTCGTCTGTGTGATTTTTACCGGGTACTGTAATCGTTTTTCATAATTCCACATGGGCTAACATCCTCCTTCCTGCCAAGGCCAAGGTTCGTTGACCCATTTCCAATAGTCACTGCAAGAAGCAGCGGCGGTATCGATGGTAAGAGGGCCGAAGAAGTGAGAATATTCTTCTAAAGAATGGTTCCGTAATGTGCTGTATTTACGGAAATATGCCAAGGCATCCTGATTATCCGGATGGGTATCCAGAAATAGCTTCACATCATCTACGGCGAAGCTGGCAACATTGATAGTGTGTAAAAGTTCCTGTCTGGAAGGTCTTTGACTCATCGACACCCACCTCCTGCATGTTCAAATGGTTTGTGCAATTCCTGGAAAATGGTTCCGCAATGGAATCCTTTGCATGCTTCAAACAGATTCTGCCATCTTTGCCATGGAACGTATGCCATGGCGAGGGGCATTGTTTCGAGAGTAAGATGTGCCTGGCATGGCATCTCTTGAAATGCATCCCGTCTGTCCATCATACGGTCCGGCTTGCGGTCGCAATCCGTCTGGCGTTCGCATCCACAGGAATTTTCACGATTGTAGAACGATACATTATTGCGAAAATTTTGCATGTGATTCTATCCTTTCTTTGCTCTTACAATATTAGACTATGTAGAGTGGGGGAAAAAGTGTGTGCATCTCTTCATAAATTATTCATATTCTTCTTATTTTTTCATCACACTTTTATCACAAACAGACGGTATAGTAATAATCAAACAAAGGATAAAAACCTTGTTTAAAATAAATTTTCTTTTTCATAACAAGCCGGCCGTTTGAGCCGGCCTTTCCTCTATTGATTCCCTTTTTATGAAAATTCCGGCGTTGTATGGTTTTTTTTGTGCGAATATAGTATAATGAATCGTTAAGAAGAATAGGAGTATAATAATGGCAGCGAGAAGAAGAAAGAAAACGAGAAGAAAAAGAGCGATTCGCTATTTTGATTATAGCCTGTTGGCTGTCTTGATTTTCCTGATTTGCTTCGGACTTGTAATGCTATATAGTACAAGTTCTTACAGCGCGCAGGTGAAATTCGGAGATGGAATGTTTTATTTTAAGAAGCAGGCGTTGATTAGTGCGGCAAGCCTTGTATGGATGTGGTTTGTATCCAGAATCAATTATCACAGATATGTGCCTTTGGCAAAATACCTTTTTTATCTTGCGTTATTTTTGATGGCGCTTGTCTATTTTACACCGCTCGGTGTAGACGCTTACGGTTCCAAGAGATGGTTGAGACTTCCTCTGAACCAGCAGATGCAGCCTTCGGAAGTAATGAAGATTGCGGTGATTCTGTTTATTCCGGTCATTCTATGCAAGATTGGGACGAGAGTCCGCTCGTTAAAAGAACTGGCGCCGGCGCTTATTTGGGGATTCATCGGGGCATTCGGAGTATACTGGCTGACCGATAATATGAGTACGGGAATCATTGTCATGGGAATTACGTGTGTTATGGTATTCGTGATGCATCCGAAGACGGCGCCTTTTATGGCGGGTCTGGCAGGCGCTTTGGGACTTTTCTGGGTAGGAGCGCGGATTCTTGGGGAGATTATGAGCACCAGCGAGAGTTTCCGATTGCGAAGGATTCTTGTATGGCTGAATCCGGAGCAAAATGCGGCAGACGGAGGTTTCCAGGTCATGCAGGCGTTATATGCCATTGGTTCCGGCGGATTTTTCGGGAAGGGGCTTGGAAACAGCGCGCAGAAGATGATTATTCCGGAGGCGCAGAATGATATGATTTTGTCTATCATTTGCGAAGAACTCGGTATTTTTGGGTTTATTATGATTTTGGGATTGTTTGGTTTCTTATTATACCGTCTGATGTTCATCGCGCAGAATGCGCCGGATTTATACGGCTCTTTAATCGTAACCGGTATTTTTGCTCATATTGCTATCCAGGTTATTTTTAATGTCTGTGTTGTGTTGAACGTGATTCCGACGACAGGAATTACGTTACCGTTTGTGAGTTACGGGGGAACATCGATTCTGTTTCTGATGACGGAGATGGGAGTAGCTCTAGGTGTTTCCAGAACGATAAAATTTGAGGAATAAAAATACTGTCAAGCATTTTTGAAAATGTCCCAAAATAAGTAAAACATTTGCCCCGGAT
>CAJJYZ010000064.1 GCA_905197485.1 uncultured Lachnospiraceae bacterium
GAGGAAGCGGCATCCGTTTGATATAGCAATTATTTAATATTCGTTATACTAGTAAAAAGCGCTTAGACTCCGTTTTATAGGTCTCTAAGCGCTTTTATTTTTTACACTATTGTATTTTTAAAATAGCAGATGCATAAATAATGCACTAATCGGAATTGCAATCAATGTTCTTTCAAAGAAGCATATGATGAGCTCTTTTAAAGATACTGGAATCTTCGTAGACATCATAACTACGATTGTCTCTGAGAAGAATATAATCTGAACCATAGAGACTGTTACTACCATATATCTTGCTCCCAATGCCAATGTTGCAACTTTATCCGAGATTAATAATACCGGAAGGAACATTTCTGCGATACCAACCGGAAGTGATGGTGCAATCTCAGCCGCATTCGGTACTGCAAGCAGGTTTAATAAAGGCTCAAATAATTTTCCAATCCAGTTAAATACCGGTGTATACGTTGCAATTACCATGGCGATAATTCCTGCTGCTGTTAAAAGAGAAATTACTTTTGGCAATACAAAACAACTGTCTTTTAAGCTGGATACGATTTCTTTCCCAAGATTCGGAGCTGTCGCTGCTTTCTTAATCGCACGAGATGAACCTGTTTTCAAAATCTTTCCTGCCGGAACCTTTTCCGCCTTTATATCTTCCTTTGTCTGTACTCTTCCATCCAGGAATACAGATTCTTTTCTGGAAAGAGGTGGAATCCTTGCCATAAAGAAACTTACAAGCAGTGTCACAAGCAATGCTATAAAGTAAATCGGAAGAAAATAATCAGATAAATCCGCTGTCTCAATTACTTTATATGCAAATCCTACGCTGACAGCGCTAAATCCTGTCGCAATAAGAACCGCTTCTTTCTTCGTATAAATTCCTTTTCGATACAATTTACTTGTAATCAAAACTCCTACTGATGCGGAACTTACAAAAGATGCAATCGCATTTACGGCGCTTCTTCCCGGAATTTTAAATACCGGACGCATCAAAGGCTCCATCAAGCTTCCTATAAAATCTACGATACCGTAATTTAGAAGGAATGGCATAAATATTGCACTTACCGGGATAATCCACGCCACGTCCATAGCAATGGAATATACGGTCTCTCCAATGTCTGGACTGATGATAAATTCCGGCCCGCCAAATCCATCAATCGTATAATGTAACAAAAGAATAAGTGCACAAATACTTCCAAACATATAGAGAAGCGGATGGATTTTGGAATCTTCCTCGTAATACTTATATATGGCAGAATCTTTATTTTTACAAATATACTTTCCATACACACTCATGATTCCGTTCCCAATAATGATGAGCCCGCCTGCCCAAAGTCCGACAAGACCGCAAATCTCTTTTAAGTTCTTGTAAATAATTCCGAATGTTACATCTGTACTTCCCCGGAATGTAACGGGTACAAAGAAAATAAATACGGCGATTAATGTAAAAAAAATTGCTTTTATAATTCCTTGATTCCACTGAGCTTTTGTCAATGTCAACGCGTCAAGTACCGCATTATCATTTAAATTTTCTTCCGGGTTTACTGTTGTTATTTCTTTACTCCTATTATCCTGTTCCACACTAAGCCCTCCCCGTTGCAGTATAAAATACTACTTATTTTCTTTTTTCTTCAAAGCAAGAATTGAAAGATACTCAAATACGATATTCGCCGCAAGATAAGCTGTAATCTCACCATGGTCGTATGCCGGAAGAACTTCTACAATATCAAATCCTACAAAGTTCAAATCTTTAATCTTTCTTACAAGCTCTAATGCCTCGAGGGATGTGAAACCACCAACTTCAGGCGTTCCTGTTCCAGGAGCATATGCCGGGTCAACAAAGTCAATATCAAATGTTAAGAAACATGGTTTATCCCCAACTCTTTCTAAAACAGTCTGAATCAACGCTTCAAAGCCCATTTCGCGAACTTTATGAGCAGGGATTAACTTCATACCGAGTTCTGCTGCCATCTTGTGTTCATTTGGGTCATAGAGAGAACCTCTCATACCAATCTGGATAGAATGTGAAGCATCGATTAAGTTTTCTTCCAACGCTCTTCTGAACGGAGTTCCATGGTTATATTTCTGGCCAAATACCTCGTCACATAAATCAGAATGCGAATCGAAGTGTACAAGGGCAACCGGACCGTATTTTTTAGCAACTGCACGAAGCTCTGCAAGTGTGATGGAATGGTCTCCTCCTAAGATAATCGGGCATGCATTCTCTGCAAGAATATTTGCAACGCCTTCTTCAATCGCATCATATGTAGGATGGATATAACCTGGTGTAACATTGAAATCTCCAATATCTCCACCTTTCAAGTTTTCCATAATGTTTACCTGCATGATTACATTGTTTGGTTTCATCATTGCAGAAATATTTCTGATTGCATTTGGACCGAATCTTGAACCTGAACGGAAAGAACTTGCTGTATCAAATGGTGCTCCTGCAATCGCAAAGTCTAAATCCTTTGCAGAAGTGATTTTTTCCATTCTCATAAATGTTCCCATATTACAAAATCTTGGTGAAGAAAGAGCGCTTGCCGGTTGTTTAATTTCTGACATAATCATTACCTCCATAAATTCATTTTTATAAATTTTTGACCGTTTCCACTATTCGAATAATGAGATTTTTGTCGACTTCTCTTCTTGCCTGTATCGTAACACCCTGCAATCTGCTTGTGTTATACTGATACTTGATAAGTTATATGAAAAATCATATAATCAGAATCGGCTAATATATTGTATACTGGAAATGGGTGATAAGAATGGATGTTAAATACTTTGAATATGTACTGGAAATTTTAGAATGTGGCTCTATTAACAAGGCTGCGCAGAATCTCAAACTTTCGCAGCCTAATTTAAGCGTGTGTATCAAGAACCTGGAATCTGAACTTGGATTTCCAATCTTTCATCGAAATAATACCGGAATCTTTCTTACCCCGGAAGGTGAACTGTTCATGAATTCCGCAAAGAAAATAGTAACAGAACTTGAGACAATCAATAATATTCCATCTCTTTTTACGGAAAAAGGAAATATTTCCATGTCCTGCACATACTCTTTTGATTTTATGAATCAGTTTATAAAATTTAAAAAGAAAAATCCTTTGTCTTATTATGAGGATTCTTTCAAAGAAACTGGATTGATTCAAACAATACGTGATGTGGTAGAGCAGCGTTATCGTATGTCTTTATTTTATTGCTTTGATTCCGTCAGCGAAACATATTATCACTTTGCCAAAAAACACAATTTAAAATTAGTCCCTATTGCCAAAGAGCAATCCTTGATTTTACTTGCTTCGAAGAAAAATCCTTTGTCCAAGAAAAAGGAAATACAGTTTAAAGATATCAAAAACTATAAATTTACCTATATTATTCACGGCTTCGCCGTGAAAGTGGCTGAAAGCCACATAGTTACTA
>CAJJYZ010000065.1 GCA_905197485.1 uncultured Lachnospiraceae bacterium
CTAACCCCTCAAGATTGAGGGGAAGGGGAGTTGAATAGGCGAAGCCTATTTTTTATAAAATAAAAGGAGGCATATAGTATGCTTAATAAAAAATCAGTAGACGACATCAATGTAAAAGGCAAAAGAGTCCTCGTAAGATGTGACTTCAACGTACCTTTAAAAGAAGGAAAAATCACAGACGAGAACCGTCTTGTAGCAGCCCTTCCTACAATCAAGAAATTAATCGCTGACGGTGGAAAAGTGATTCTTTGCTCTCACCTTGGCAAACCAAAGGGAGAACCAAAACCTGAATTATCTTTAGCTCCTGTAGCAGCAAGATTATCTGAGTTATTAGGACAGGAAGTAAAATTTGCAGCAGATGCAAACGTTGTTGGTGAGAATGCAAAAGCAGCAGTAGAAGCGATGAACGACGGAGAAGTTGTTCTCCTTGAAAATACACGTTACCGCGCAGAAGAGACAAAGAATGGGGAAGCATTCAGCAAAGAGTTAGCTTCTTTATGTGACGTATTCGTAAACGATGCGTTTGGTACAGCTCACAGAGCGCACTGCTCAAATGTTGGTGTGACAGAATATGTGGACACAGCAGCAGTTGGATACTTGATGCAGAAAGAAATCGATTTCCTTGGAAACGCAGTAGAGAATCCGGTTCGCCCATTCGTAGCAATTCTCGGTGGAGCAAAAGTTGCAGATAAATTAAACGTAATCTCTAACTTACTTGAGAAATGTGACACACTCATCATCGGTGGCGGAATGGCTTATACATTCTTAAAAGCACAGGGAAAAGAAATCGGTAAATCTTTAGTAGATGATTCTAAAATCGATTACTGTAAAGAAATGATGGAAAAAGCTGAAAAATTAGGAAAGAAATTACTCCTTCCGGTTGACACAACAATCGCAGCCGAATTCCCGAATCCAATCGATGCTCCAATCGAAGTATCTACAGTATCTGTAGACGAGATTCCGGTAGATATGGAAGGTATGGATATCGGACCTAAGACAGCAGCTCTTTACGCAGAAGCAGTAAAATCTGCAAAGACAGTTGTATGGAACGGACCGATGGGCGTATTCGAGAACCCGACACTTGCAAAAGGAACAATCGCCGTAGCAGAAGCTCTTGCAGAGACAGATGCAACAACAATTATCGGTGGTGGAGATTCCGCAGCAGCAGTAAATCAGTTAGGATTCGGTGACAAGATGTCCCACATCTCAACAGGTGGTGGAGCTTCCCTTGAATTCTTAGAAGGTAAAGAATTGCCGGGTGTAGCAGCAGCAAACAATAAGTAAGCACTTGGCGAGGTCTTTTCGAGCCTTAGTGCATTCTTAGTTCGCCGACCTTAGCGAAGTGTTTCACGAGCTTAGTGAGGCGAACATACCACGATATATGAAAAATTAGGAGATTTAGAAAAATGGCAAGAAGAAAAATTATCGCTGGAAACTGGAAAATGAACATGACTCCAAGCGAAGCAGTTGAATTAGTAAATACATTAAAACCATTGGTAGCAACAGAGGATGCAGATGTAGTATTCTGCGTACCTGCTATCGATATTATTCCGGCTATGGAAGCAGCAAAGGGAAGCAACATTGCAATCGGAGCTGAAAATATGTACTTTGAAGAAAAAGGTGCATACACAGGAGAAATCTCTCCGGCAATGCTTACAGATGTTGGAGTAAAATATGTTATCATCGGACACTCTGAAAGAAGAGAGTACTTCGCAGAGACAAATGAGACAGTAAATAAGAAAGTATTAAAAGCTTTCGAACATGGTATCACACCAATCATGTGCTGTGGTGAGACACTTGAGCAGAGAGAACAGGGTGTGACTATGGACTTCATCCGTCAGCAGGTAAAAGTTGGATTCCTTAACGTAACAGCAGACCAGGCTAAGACAGCAGTTATCGCTTACGAGCCAATCTGGGCAATCGGAACAGGAAAGACAGCTACAACAGAGCAGGCACAGGAAGTATGTAAAGAAATCCGTAAATGTATCGCTGAAATCTATGATGAAGCAACAGCAGAAGCAATCCGTATTCAGTACGGTGGTTCTGTAAATGCTACAACAGCGCCGGAATTATTCGCACAGCCGGATATCGATGGTGGACTTGTAGGTGGGGCAGCGTTAAAACCAGATTTCGGAAAGATTGTAAATTGGAAATAATGCATGTAAAATGAGAGGAAGTTCTAATGAGCTTCCTCATATTTTATGTATTTTTAATTATTTGCACTTGGTAAGTGTGGTATGATATGTACAAAGTGCAGGTTATATCATTGCGCATATTGCGATTTCTGCGGAACCGCAGAAAGTCGTTGCGCATCTGCCGAAGGCGTCATGACCATCTTGCGGTCATGGTATGATAAATAAAAATTAAGAGTTCTATTATCTTTGTTCTAAAGTATCTGTGGCAATCGTCACAATGAAAATCAGATTTGTAATTTTATCAAGAAAGATGGTGATGTCTATGGGGAAAGTATGATGAACTCAGGTTTCTTTATGTTACTTAAAATTAAAATTTCTTAGATAGGAAGGGAAATGAATATTCATTATGCGATGCCGATTAGGAATATGCTGTATGATGCATTGAGTTATGCGGAACAAGTGGAACAGATTCGGAGAAAGCATAAACGAAACGGAGAGAAGCTATTTGGGGATGAATTTTTGTCGGGAATGAAAAAAGAAGATGTTATTTACCCTGTAATTACGGTAGTTATTTATTATGGAGAAAAAGAATGGGATGCCAGTTTGGACCTTTACGGAATGATGGAGATTGGAAGAAAAGGATTGATTACACAAGAATTGAACGAGGTGATGCCAAATTATAAGATTAACCTGATTCATGCCGGAAATATTGGAAATCCTGAAAAGTACAAATCGAGTTTACATCTAGTATAACGAATATTAAATAATTGCTATATCAAACGGATGCCGCTTCCTCTT